>NZ_KV789284.1:0-25622 GCF_001807545.1 Corynebacterium sp. HMSC08F01
CTGCTTACCCCCGCAAATTACCCCCGTTTTCCGAGCGCACACGCCATAACAGACCTCAAGACACGAAAACAGGGCGTTTCAACCCCACGAACACACCAGTCCACCACCCCAACGCTCATCGTCTAGCACCCTGAAACACCAGCTAGACGATCAGCCCCATAACGACAAACAACCCCAACACCACCAGGGCAAACACAGAGGCCGAAACGAGATCGTCTAGCAGCATCACAAGCCCAGCTAGACGATGAGAAAGGCCGCAACAACCAGCCCCCGAACTCCCCCTAAAACCCCCTAAAAGCGCCCTAGTGCCACGTGACCTCGGTGTAGGAGATAGTGGTGATGATGCGCTCGCGCAGCGGCTCAGGAGCCTTCGTTGGCTGGCAGCAATCCCGCACGATGGCGCGAACGGCACGTTCAGACTCGGCAATACTGCGGCACTCCGGGCATTGCGCGATCTCGGAGGTGATTTCCTCGCGGCGCTGTGGGGAAGTTTCTTCGTCGAAAAGTTCGCACAGCAGGCGGTATGTCGCTTCGCATCCGTGTCCCGTAGCCATTACTTCTCCTTCGCCGCAGTGTCGGTGTCCTGCATGTCCGCGTGGTCGAGGCCAATGCCTCGTTCCTTCGCCACGTCTTTCAACATGCCGCGCAGTTGTTTTCTTCCACGGTGCAGTCGGCTCATGACAGTGCCCATAGGGATGTCCAGCACATCGGCGATTTCCTTGTACGCCAGCCCTTCAACATCGGCGTAGTAGACCACCATGCGGTAGTCCTCGTTCAACGCGTTGAGCGCCTCGGAGATCCGCGAGTTCGGCATTGCCTTGAGCGCTTCAACCTCGGCGGATTCCAGTCCCGTCGAGTCGTGCGAGCTCGAGGAGTACAACTGGTAATCCGTCACTTCGTCCGCGGAGGTTTCCAGCGGCCGGCGCTGTTTCTTGCGGTACGAGTTGATGTAGGTGTTGGTCATGATCCGGTACAGCCACGCCTTGAGATTGGTACCGGGCGTGAAGCTGTCGAAGTTTTTGTACGCCTTGAGGTAGGTCTCTTGCACCAGGTCTTCGGCGTCTTGCGGGTTGCGGGTCATGCGCAGGGCTCCGCCGTAGAGTTGGTCGAGCAGCGGCATGGCTTCTTCGGCGAAGCGTGCCTTTGCTTCTTGATCAAGCTCGGTTTCGGGCATGCTCGCTATTGTAGGTCAGCGCTAAAATCGCCCCATGGCTGCTAAGACTCGCGCACTGAGCGCCCTTTCTCAAACCCCTCATGAGGTGCTCGAATACACCCCGAGCAAGGATCATTTCGGCGCACATTCTGCTGCTGAGTTGGGCCGTGACCCCCACACGGTGCTGAAGACTTTGGTGATCCATCACGAACGCGACATGGCGATCTGTTGCGTGCCCGTCGCCGGCCACCTTTCGCTCAAGGCGGCGGCGAAAGCGCTGGGTTGGAAGCGTGCGGAGATGACCGATCCTGCTCAGGCGCAGCGTGCGACCGGCTATGTCGTGGGCGGGATCTCCCCGCTGGGCACCACCAAGCGCATGCCTACGCTTATCGACGACTCCGTCGCCGACCTTGCAACCATCACGGTATCCGCCGGCCAGCGGGGCCTTTCTATTGCGCTGTCGCCTACCGACCTGGCGGAGCTGACCAACGCGAAGTTCGCGCCTATCGGGACTGAATAGCCCTGGACTAGCCCGAGATCAACTCCGCGTAGTCGTTGCGCACGTTGCCTACTTCCTTTGCGGCCTCGTTCCACTGCAACGTGTCGGCCACGCGCGAGGGGTGCACAAGTTCTAACGCTTCCTCTGGGGTGCCGTCGACCCACTGGCGGATTTCGTCGTCACGCAGAAAGAGCGGTAGGCGGTGGTGGAGCCAGGCCATGTTGTCGGTGGCGTCGGTGGTGATCATCGTGGTGGATAGCCGGTCCAGCCCGGTCTCCCACAGTGCCGCCGCGTACAGCAAGCCCTCTGCAGGGCGCACGTAGTAGGGCTGCTTGCCGGATTCGGTTTGCTTCCACTCGTAGTAGCCGTCGAGCACCATCAGCCCGCGCCGCGCCTTGAACGCGCTGCGGAACGAGGGCTTCTCCGCCACCGTCTCTCCGCGTGCGTTGAACAGAGGCATGCCGGTGTCGTCTTTCTTCCAGGTTGGGAGGAGACCCCAGCGGGCGGCGTCGATACGCGCAGTCTGCTCTGGGATCCGGATGAGTGGCACCTGGTTTGTCGGCGCGATGTTGTAGCGCGACGGCGGGGTGCCGTCGGGCGCTTCGACATGGTTGATGCCGGGCAGGGTGGCTACCTCGGAGAGGAGCTCGTCGCCAGTAGTGAAAAGAACGAATCGTCCGCACATGCGCTCCATTATTATGACGTTCATGACGAACATGTGGCCCGCACCGTTCCATCCGGCCCCGATCACCCACACGCAGCGGGTGCCGGGGTCAAAGTCCATGACTAACCGCGCCTACGTGCTGGCGGCACTTGCCGCTGGTCCGTCGACGATGACTGGGGCGCTGCGCTCGCGCGATACGGATCTTATGGAGGCCGCACTGGCGTCCATGGGCACCGGCTTCGAGCACGACCGCGACGTCATCCGTGTGACCCCGGGCGAGTTGCGCGGCGCGGAGGTTGATTGCGGTCTTGCTGGCACCGTGATGCGGTTTGTGCCGCCGGTTGCGGCGTTTGCGCAGGGGCCTGTGCTTTTCGACGGCGACCCCCACGCCCGCAACCGCCCCATCGCGGTTATCCTCGACGCCCTTCGCACCCTCGGCGTGTCCGTTGCGGGTGACGGGATGCCGTTTACCGTCCACGGCACCGGCAAGGCTGACGGCGGCCCGGTAGAGATCGACGCCTCCGGCTCCTCCCAGTTCGTATCAGGCCTGCTTCTGTCTGCGCCCCGGTTCGAGCGTGGCGTGTCCATCCGCCACACGGGTGGCATGTTGCCGTCGATGCCGCACATTGAGATGACGGTGGCCATGCTCGCAGAGGCTGGCGTGAAGGTCACCGCTACCCGTGACACCTGGGACGTTGCCCCGCAGCCGATCCGCGGCACCAACTGGGTGATCGAGCCCGACCTGTCCAACGCAGCACCCTTCCTCGCCGCCGCGGCCGTCACTGGTGGCGAGGTGCGCATCCCGAACTGGCCGCTGCGCACCACCCAGCCGGGTGCAGTGATCCGTACCGTCTTGGAGCGCATGGGCTGCGAGGTCGAACTCATCGCCGACGGCTCCACCCAGACCCTGCGCGTGCGCGGCCCGAAGCCTGGCACGCTAAAGGGCATTCGACTCGACATGAGCGATATCGGCGAGTTGGCCCCCACAGTCGCCGCCATCGCGGCGTGCGCCTCCACCCCGAGCGAGCTAACCGGCATTGCGCACCTGCGCGGCCACGAGACGGATCGCCTGGCGGCGCTGACCAACGAGATCAACAACGTCGGCGGCAACTGCGAGGAACTCGGCGACGGCCTGCGTATCACTCCGACCGAGATGCATGGCGGGACGTGGCGTTCCTACGACGATCACCGCATGGCCACCGCCGGCGCCATCATCGGTCTGGTTGTGGAGGGCGTCCAGGTGGAAAACATTGCAACCACCGCGAAGACGCTGCCTGGGTTTGAGGACATGTGGTTGGAGATGGTTTCCAAGTAATGCGCCGCAAGTTTTCCGATTACGACGAATCCGACGTCCGCGTCCGCCCCGGCAAGGGCTCACGGCCACGCTCGAAGAACCGCCCGTCGCACGATAATGCCAAGTTCGGTTTGGTCGTGGCTAAGGATCGTGGG
This sequence comes from Corynebacterium sp. HMSC08F01, assembly GCF_001807545.1. NCBI lineage: Bacteria > Bacillati > Actinomycetota > Actinomycetes > Mycobacteriales > Corynebacteriaceae > Corynebacterium > Corynebacterium sp. HMSC08F01. Next base: position 3,766 of record NZ_KV789284.1, read on the forward strand.
CGTTGGGGCGTCGTGCTTGACGACGACGCCACGCGCCTGCAATGCACCCGCGCCCGGGACTTAAAGCGCACCTCGATCGAGGTCGGCGACCGTGTCGGCGTCGTCGGTGACACCTCCGGCGCGAAGGACACACTGGCGCGCATTGTGAAGCGCGAGGAACGTTCCTCTGTCCTGCGCCGCACGGCTGACGATACGGACCCGTACGAGCGCATCATCGTCGCCAACGCTGAGCTGTTGCTCATCGTGGTTGCCGCCGCCGATCCCCCACCGCGTACCGGGTTTGTGGAGCGCGCCTTAGTCGCCGCGTTTGTCGGCGGCGTGACCCCGGTGGTGTGCGTGACCAAGTCTGATTTGGCCGACCCTACCGATTTCGAGCGTGAACTCGCCGACCTTGGTGTGGAGGTGCTGCGCACCGGCGTCGACGACGACATCGCGGAACTGCTCACACACATCCGCGACCGCGTTTCTGCGCTGATCGGCCATTCCGGCGTGGGCAAATCCACCCTGGTCAACCGCATCGTCCCGGACGCGGACCGCGAAACTGGCGAGGTCTCCGGCGTGGGCAAGGGTCGCCACACCTCCACCCAGTCCGTGGCGCTGGAGGTACCCGGCGGTGGCTGGATTATCGACACCCCCGGTATCCGCTCCTTCGGCCTCGCACACGTCGCCCCGGAACAGATCGTGCAGGTCTTCCCCGATCTCGCCGAGGCCGCCGAAGGCTGCTCCCGCGGCTGCACCCACTTGGGTCCGCCTGCGGACCCGGAGTGTGCCTGGGACACGCTCGACGCCGAATCCCCTATCGGGCGCCGCGCGCTGGCTGTGCGCCACCTGCTGGAGGCTCTACACAGCAATAACGAGTGGGAGTTAAAGCAGCTCGAGGAGGAACGCTAACTCGTCTGGGTGATAGAACGCCATGTAGTTGTCTTGGGCGTCGCCGACGGTCAGCTCCGCGTCTTCGTCGCCAAGATCCGCGGCATCGACCACCTCGATGGCCTTCGCGGTGGCTTCTTCGGATTCCTTGATGTCCACGTGGATCGCCGCGACGTCCTCAAGATTCACCGGGCCGGACAGTTTCACCACAGACTCGCCCATATCGGGTGCTTCGGTCGCGTCCACGTCCACGGAGATGACCACTCGGCGGTGCGGGAAGCGCTCCTCGTCCCCAATGGCGAGCAAGCGTAGCGACGCCAACGCTGCGTCATCGAACGCCACATCTTCGATCTCTTCGAGATCGCCCGAGGTGAAGAATTCCTGCAACGCCTTCGTCGCAGAAAAACCCCACCCGCTGCGCGCATGCAACAGACCGTTGTCCTGCAGCGCTTGCAGCATGCCAAAGGTTGCCGGGATGTAGACGCGCACTAGAACTCGCCCTCAATGTCGAACAGGGACTGGATCTCTACCGCAGTGCGGTCCAGCGCGGTGTGCAGGATGCCAATGAGGTTGTATTCCACTGCGGCGCGGATGTTCATGATGTCATCGTCGATCATCACGCACTCGTTCATGTCCAGGCCGATCGCGTCGGCTGCCGCCTGGAACGCTGCACGCTCCGGTTTTTCCACACCGATCTCGCCGGAGAGCACAACCGCGTCGACAACGCCCTTGAACTCCCACTCGCGGATCGCATCCGCAATCTCGCCCTCAGCTGCCTCGTTGGACAGGATGGCCACGGAGACGTCCTTCTTCTTGGCTTCCTCGATGAGGGTCTTCCAGCGGCTCTGGTCTTCAGCGCCCGTGTCCAGCACACCTGCGTAGTCGATGATCAAACCCTGCACTTCGGCCTTCTTTCGTTAGCTTTCGTTAGCTGCGTATTTCGCGTACGTGATGCGTATTTTAGTGCGCACACTCTTTATTTCATTGCGCCAATCGTGAACAATGATACCTACCCCGCGCCGCGCCCACCCCCTCCCGTGACGGAGGATTCCCACATGCCCGCAACCAGGTACTACAGCGTTCCCGGCCACCAGCACATTCAACTCCTCGCACCTGAGCGCCGCACGCCCGCGCCGAAACCGGCGCCGTCGGTGCTCGAGCCGGACGTGGCGCTCAGCGCCACACCACAGACCAATCAACGCGTCGACCCTCTCGTGCGCCAGGCCATCAGTGCTGCGTTCGGAGGCTACGACCCGACTGTCATGACAGCCTCGCGGTTCAGTACGTCGGTGCGCACACACATCCGTGCGTATCGACGAGCCCAGCTCCAACTCCGCGCCCACACCCGCAACACCGCAGTCCTGCCCACCCAGCACGTCCGGGTGATCACCTGCCACTCTGGTGAGGCCGGCGAGTTCTACGGCACCGTGGAGAAAGGCGGGCGACGCCTCGCCTTTGCCGCGAAGATGGCGGACGGCAAACTGCAGTCGTTCAAAATACTGGAGCCGCCTGCGCGCAACACGTCGCAGACGGCTCCTCACGCCCTCACCAGGGCGTTGCCCTCAGTGTGAGACCGCACTGGCCCAAACAGTGGCCCCAAACAGTGGGTCAGCGGCGGTTTTAGACGGTGGCGGTGCCGCCGTCAGTCTCGCCCTCAGCAGCCTGGGCTGGCTGGGTCTCAAACTGCTTACGCATGGCAAACAGCTGACGCACGGTCTCTTCCTGGATCGCCTCGTTCATGGCGTTGAACATGTCGCCACCCTCCTTCTGGTACTCCACCAGCGGGTCGCGCTGCGCCATCGCACGCAGGCCAATACCTTCCTTGAGGTAGTCCATCTCGTAGAGGTGCTCGCGCCACTTCGTATCGATGATCGGCAGGATCACCATGCGCTCCAGGTTGCGCATCTGCTCTTCGCCGCCGATCGCAGAGATGTTCTCTTCGAGGTTGTCGTAGAGGGCGTTGGCGTCGTCGAGAAGCGCCTGGCGCAACTGTGCCGAGGTCAGCTCACCCGGACGACCGTACTCGTCACCATCGATGAGTTCCTGCGGCGTCACGGACGGGCCGTACAGGGACTCGAGTGCGTGCCAGAGTTCCTCGAGGTTCCAGTCCTCCACGTAGCCTTCCGCGGTCTCCGCATCGACGTACGCAGTGATGGTGGACTCGATCATGCGACGCACCTGGTCCTTGATGTCCTTCGACGCCAGGATCTCCTGACGCTCGCCGTAGACCACCTTGCGCTGCTCGTTGAGCACCTCGTCGTACTTGAGCACGTTCTTACGCATCTCAAAGTTCTGGTTCTCAACCTGCGACTGTGCGCCCTTGATGGCGTTGGACACCATCTTCGCCTCGATCGGCACATCGTCCGGAACGTTGAGGCGGTTCATCATGTTCTCCATGGTCTGACCCACGAAGCGAACCATCAACTCATCGCGCATGGACAGGTAGAAACGGGTCTCGCCCGGGTCACCCTGACGGCCGGAACGGCCACGGAGCTGGTTGTCGATACGACGCGACTCGTGACGCTCCGTACCAATCACGTACAGGCCGCCGGCCTCACGGACTTCGTCGCCAAGCTTCTTGGAACGTTCCTTCGCCTTCGGCAGTTGATCGTTCCACGCCTCCTGGTAGCGCTCCTCGTCCTCAAACGGGTCGAGGCCCTGCTCCTGCAACTTCGCATCCAAGAGAATTTCCGGGTTGCCACCCAGCACGATATCGGTACCGCGACCAGCCATGTTGGTGGAAACGGTCACCTTGCCCGGCAGACCAGCCTCAGCGATGATGCGGCCTTCTTCCTCGTGGTGCTTCGCGTTGAGCACGTTGTGGGCAACACCCTTGCGGGTCAGCAGCTGCGACAGGTACTCGGAACGCTCCACCGAGGTGGTACCGACCAGCACCGGCTGGCCCTTCTCCGCGTGCTCCGCAATGTCCTCCGCAACGGCCGCGAACTTTGCTTCCTGCGTCTTGTAGATCAGGTCGTCGCGGTCCACACGCTGGTTCGGACGGTTCGGCGGGATCTGCACAACGTCCATCTTGTAAATCTGGTGCAGCTCGGCCGCCTCAGTCTCAGCGGTACCAGTCATACCCGAGAGCTTGTCGTACAGGCGGAAGTAGTTCTGCAGGGTAACGGTGGCCAGCGTCTGGTTCTCGTTCTTGATCTCCACCTGCTCCTTGGCCTCAATGGCCTGGTGCATGCCCTCGTTGTAACGACGGCCAGCGAGCACACGGCCGGTGAAGCCGTCCACGATCATGACCTCACCCTGACGGATGATGTAGTCCTTATCGCGCTCGAAGAGCTCCTTGGCCTTGATCGCGTTGTTGAGGTAGCTCACCAACTGGGAGTGCTCAGGCGCGTACAGGTTGTCAATGCCCAACTGGTCCTCGACGTACTCCACGCCCTCCTCGGAAATACCGACGGTGCGCTTGCGGTGATCCACCTCGTAGTGGATGCCCTCACGCATACGCGGCGCAAGCTGTGCGAACACCGAGTAGAACTGGCTGGACCCATCGACCGGGCCGGAGATGATCAGTGGGGTACGGGCTTCGTCGATAAGGATCGAGTCAACCTCATCCACAATCGCAAAGTTGTGGCCACGCTGCACAATTTCGTTGACCGAACGCGTCATGTTGTCACGCAAGTAGTCAAAGCCCAACTCGTTGTTGGTGCCGTAGGTGATGTCAGCGTCGTACGCCTTCTTGCGCTCCGCCGGACGCATCTCCGACAGAATCACGCCCACCTCCAGGCCGAGGAAGTGGTGCACACGACCCATCATCTCGGCGTCACGCTTAGCCAGGTAGTCGTTCACGGTGACCACGTGCACGCCCTTGCCGGACAGCGCGTTGAGGTACGCCGGCAGCACCGACGTCAACGTCTTGCCTTCACCGGTCTTCATCTCAGCGACGTTGCCGAAGTGCAGTGCGGCACCACCCATGATCTGCACCTTGTAGTGCTTCTGTCCCAGCACGCGCCACGACGCCTCACGGGCAGTCGCGAACGCGTCGAGCAAAATGTCGTCGAGGCTCGCGCCGTCGGCGATGCGCTGCTTGAACTCGGCGGTCTTCGCCTTAAGTTCCTCATCGGTCAGCGCCGCGTATTCATCGTCCAGGGCCATGACCTGGTCAGCGATCTTCGCCAGGCGCTTGACGGTACGCCCCTCACCGGCGCGGAGCAGCTTCGACAGTCCAAACACGTGAGAAAATCCTTTACTACTGGAGTAGGCAGGGCCAAGGTGTAACAACCCGCCATTGTACGCACGCCCACGTTGCAGAGAACAACCCGGCGTTGCTAATCGACGACAAAACCCGCCCGGCCCCTTTCACAGGACCGTGCGGGTAACAGCGCAAGCGCTACTTCTCGCCTGCTTCGGCTTCCGCCTCATCAGCCAGTTCGATCAAACCGTAATCAAACGCGTGACGGCGGTAGACCACAGCCGGACGGTTCGTCTCCTCGTTGATGAAGAGGTAGAAATCGTGTCCAACCAGCTCCATCTCGCTGAGCGCATCATCCACGCTACGTGGAGCGTTGGAGTGCACCTTGGTACGAACGACCTGACCCGGGGTCAGATCCTCAACCTGATCCTCGTACGGGTCAACATCGTACGGACCCTGCGCAGCAGCCTCGCGAGCCTGCGCTGCCTTCTGCTCAGCCTCAAGCTCAGCGGCCAGCTTGCCGGCGCCCTTCGGTGCACGGTGGCCAGACATCGGAGTGGTGCGACGAGCCTTGACCTTGCGCAGCGAACGCTCCAGCTTTGCCACTGCGGCATCCAAGGCGTTGTAGAAGGTGTCTTCCTTCGCCTCAGCGCGTGCGAGGTGGCCCGAGCCAGTTGCGGTGATCTGGATGCGTTCCGCTTCCTGTTCACGACGCGGATTCGGCTCATGCTTGAGCTCAACGTGGAAGGAATTCAGAGTCGGATCGAGCTTCGCAATCTTTGCCAACTTGCCGCTTACGCGTTCCTGGAAGTGCTCCGGAACCTCAACGTTGCGGCCGGTGATGGTCAACACCACATCGGGTCCGAGACCCTCCCCCTGTGCGCCACCCTGTACGGCATTCTGGTCTGCAGAAGTCATGTGCTTCCTCCCTGTGGGTAGTAGGAACTGTGTCCATCACCACTATACAACTGGTTATGACCAATACACGGGGGTTCTCAAAATGTTCGCTATGAGCTTACTGAGAGCTACGCTGCCAAGTGCTGAGCAGCGGATGCTTAGCTGCGGGTGCTCTGCTTCACGTTTGCACCGAGACCTTCAGCGATGGTCTGGCAGGTGCCCTCATCAGTGTTATCGCAGCGGCCAACCCAGTTCTCGCCGACAATGACTTCCTTTGCGTACGGGAACTGCTCCTCCATGAGGTAGCGCGCATAATCCTCAGGCGTGCCGTCGAGCTTGAATTTGATCTGGCCCTTTTCCTTCTGCATGCACACGCCCTCTTCCTGCTTCAACTCCTGCCAGTTGGTGCAGTCGAAGTCCGTGCCGGCGAGGGCGTCACGGATTTCGGAGACCTCCTGAACACGGGCCTCATGAAGTGGGGTGATCTCTGCAGTCGAGCAACCGACCAACGCGAGAACCGGGGCACACACGAGTGGAAGAAGACGCAATTTCATTCCTGTGACCCTACTGGACACCTGCAAAAACACATATTTGGCCTGCGGTTACGCTGCGCACACGGTCACGCACGCACTCACGTCAACCCCGTGGGCGAGCAGCACTGACACACTGGCCTGGAGGGTTGCGCCGGTGGTTACGACGTCGTCGATAAGAACCACGGGACCTGCAGGGATGGCGGAAAGCCGTACTGCTCCGGACAGGTTTGCGCGGCGCGAAGACTCGTCAAGGTTCGACTGATCGGCAGCGCTGGCGTCGAGTAGCAACGCGGGTGTGACACTGCGCCGGGTGGCGCGGCAGATAGCTTCCACGGGGTCGCCGCCGCGGGCGCGTGCCGAGGACACCTTCGTCGGTGCGGGAACCAGCACCGCGCCGACTGCGATATCGCCGCGCGCCTCCAAGTAGTCCAGCCCGGCGTTGAGTACCGCACCGACGTGGCGACGCACGGCAAGGTGGTTACGTTCCTTCATTGCCAACACCACCCCACGGTGCGCACCCGCATAGGCACCTAGTGCGAACACCGGCACCATCGGTGTGGTGTTGGGAAACACGCGCTGCGGCGGGTGCGCCAACTCCATCCGGCAGGTGGCGCACAACAGCGGCCCCGGCACGCCGCATCCGGCGCACTTGCGCGGTAGCAGCAACTCCCCGATATCCCCCAGCATCCCTGACTCCCCTACCGCGCGATGATCGGTAGCGCGCGCATACCTTCCAGACCTGGCACCTCACGCCAGATGGGGTTATCCGCACCTGAGGCCGGCACTTGCAATACAGCATTGACGTCAGTGACGTAGAGCATGCTTGGCGACGCCGCCACTGCCACCACCGGAGCCGAAATATTGCCCGCCGACAACGCGGTCATAGACGAGCCGTCCTGCTCCACACGCAGCACTGGCGACGGGGCGGAGGTACCGACGATGAGCGATCCATCCGCACGCCACTCGGCAGATACGACACTGCCACCGAGCTCCTGGGCGTACTCGAGCACATTGACAATAGAGCGTTCGCCGGAAGCGCCACGCTGGACAATGCCCGTGTAGAGCTTTCCGTCGATCACCATGACCACGCGGGTGCCGCTGCGCGACAGGCGCAGCACAGAAATGTTGCCGTCAACGCCTTCTGGCAGGTCGACGTGCACCTCGCCGGTGGACAATTCGCCACTGGCTGCGGATTGGACTGTGCGCAGGATCCGCTTGCCGTCTGCAACCGACCACACCGCCGCCGCGTTCGCTTCGAAGCTCGGGCGTGTGAATGTACGCGCCCGCATAACCTCTTCCTCGCGGGCACCGAATTTGCCCACGCGAAGCACATCGTCCTTGTCATCGTCTGGTTTACCGAAGACAGCCGCCCATTGGCCACCCTTGGCCAGGTCGGCTGAAGTGATCTGGCCAGAGCTGCCGAGGCTGCCGTCGACGGCCTGGGTGGTGCGGCCGTCGACACGCAAAATGCGCCCATCGACGAGCGCGTAGAGCGTGCTTTCACCAGCAGTTTCCACCAGTGGGCTCTCGTCCGCAAAGTCGTCGGTACCGAGTTCGTCAGCGCCTTCGATGAGGGGGCTGCCGTCGGCTTCCAAACGATACGGACCTGTGATGCCGGCGGTGGCAAGGGTCCACACCACTTGGGCAGCAAACTGCGTGCGGCGTGCGGCGTCGACTTCGCTGAAACCAGTAAAGGTAAACGCGCCGTCTTTGAACCCCGTATAGGCCACTTTCGACGGCAACGCATTGGGCAACGCTGGACGCAGACGCTCCGCAGGCCCCTCCATAAGCAACCCGATTAAGTCACCCGCCAGGGCCTCGCGACGCGAGTGAACCCAACGGCGGTCGGTGACCAACTCACGGTCGTCGGCATCAAAGAAGTACAGGTTATACGGCTGATACTGGTTACGCAGCTCAGTTCGCTCCATGACCACACCCGCGGGTAGCGACGAAATACGCCACTGCCCATCGATCATGTCCAGCTCGATTTCTGCCTCGTATTTGCCGCGCTCCGGAGCAAACGATCCCCCAGTGCGCACCGCACCAACCACATTGCCGTGAACCGCAAAGCGACGCTTCCCTGCCGAGGCCCCCGGCAGCGTAGTCACGCCGAAGCTGTCCACGATCAGCTTCTGCCCGCTTGGATCCCACGCCTGGGCAGCGCTCTCCGTCAGGTAAGCACGCGCCATTTCGTAGTCGCTGTCCGGAATCGCCGATGCTGCGTAGAACCCACGCAGCAGCAAGTCTGGCTCCTCATCCTCCGCGGGACCAGCATCCGGCGTCGGAGACTCCGCCGGCGTAAACGGACGCAGCACGTGAGGTGCCGAGTTGGTTGGCAGCGTTGCGCACCCCGACAGCAGGGACATCGCAGTCAACGTGGCCACGGCCGACAGCGCCAACGATGCAGCTTTATTCGTCCTCATCGGTGTTCCTCCTGGACTTCAGGCTGCGGATCCGGTGCTACTGCACCAGCAGCTCCGCCGGCAGCGCCGGTACCGGCCCCGCTATCGGTGGAGAATTCCACTCCCCTGCTGGCGTCAGCTTCGGCATCTCCTGCTTCCTTGGCGGCAACAGGCGCCCTTTGGATCTCGGCAGCATTCTGTCCCGGCGCGACCAAGTCCAACGGGGCGACGTTGATTTTCGCCCCGACTTCTCTCGGCAACACCAGGCGGAATTGGGAACCCACGCCGTGCGTGCCAGCGGCGTCGAGGATGCCGCCGTGCAATAGCGCATCCTCGCGCGCAATAGCCAGGCCCAGGCCGGTGCCGCCCGAGTGGCGCTTGCGGGACTTGTCCGCGCGCCAGAAGCGGTTGAACACTAACTCGTCTTGGCCTTCCTTCAGCCCAACACCGCGGTCGGTGACGGTGATTGCCACGGCCTCGTCGTTGGAACGCATCACAACCTTCACCGGGTTGCCCTCCGAGTGGTCGATGGCGTTGGCCACCAGGTTGCGCACGATGCGCTCGATACGCCGTGGGTCACCCTCGATCGTCTGTGGTTCCTCCGGGATGTCAAAGTCGACTTCCACATCCAACTCGTCGGCAAGGTGCTGGGTTTGCTGCCATGCAGACTCCACCGGCCCGCGAGCATCCATGCTGGTGGTGGAGAGTTCGGCCACGCCGGCGTCGTGACGCGAAATTTCCAGCAAATCATTGAGCAGCGCCTCGAAGCGGTCGAGTTCCTTGATCATCAACTGGGAAGCGCGCTTGGTCGACGGTTCGAGCGAATCCTCGTTCGCCGCGATCATGTCTGCGGCCATACGCACCGTAGTCAGCGGCGTGCGCAACTCGTGGGAGACATCGGAGGTGAACTGGCGCTGAAGGTCACCGTATTCCTCCAGGTTGTTGATCTGCTTAGACAGCGTGTCCGCCATGTTGTTGAAGGACATGGCCAGCACTGCCATTTCGTCTTCGCCATCGACCGGCATGCGCTCGCGCAGATGGCCAGACGCGAAACGCTGAGCAGTTCTCGACGCCGAGCGCACCGGCGCCACAATCTGCTGCGACGCAAGCCACGCAATGCCCATCAAAAGCACCACGACGATCACCGCAGCGATAGCCAAAATGCCACGCATCAGTGCAACGGTGGTGGTTTCGCTCTCCATATTCATGACCAGGTAGAGCTGCAGATTCGGGATATCCGCATTCGTTGGTGTACCGACGATTAACGCGTCATACAACGTCGCATCCGGCCGTTCCACAGTGGCGAATTGGTAGGCCACATTTCCGTCGTTGACGAACTGCGCTAAGCGCTCTGGGATCTGGTACGACTCCGGCGACGAGGTCACCACCCCGCCACCGCTTTCCGCCACCAAGACCGGCTCGTAAAAGCTCGACGTGTCCGAGTGTTCCTGTGCGCGCTGGGTCAAACCTGCACGGGCTGAGTTCAAGCGCGCCTGCAGCGAGGCGGAACTGCCGCTGTTGTCCAGCTGGTATTCGACGGTGGCGCGTGCGCGCTCGATCTCCACACTCGCGGTTTCCAGCTTCGCCTCGGTGATGCGGCTAGTGACCACCGACGCCAGCACAAACCCAAGCACGGACATCACGATTGCGGACACGATAAGTACCGTGCCCACGAACCTCACCTGCAACGAGGTCGACCATGCGTGCGCTACGCGTTCGCGTGCGCGTTTGAGCGCATTCAGCGACTACACCCCCGGCTTGCCGGTCTTATAGCCCACACCACGCACGGTGAGGATGATCTCCGGGTTCTCCGGGTCGTGCTCAATCTTGGAGCGCAGACGCTGGACATGCACGTTAACCAGGCGCGTATCCGAAGCGTTGCGGTAGCCCCACACGGACTCCAGCAGCTCCTCGCGGGTGTGCACCTGATTCGGCTTCTGCGCCATTTCCAGCAAAAGGTCAAACTCGAGCGGGGTCAGCTGAATTTCCTGGCCGCCGCGAGTCACGGTGTGCTGCGGAACGTCAATGGTCAGATCGCCAACCTCGTAGATTTCCGCCGGCTCGTCGTCAGTACGACGCAGACGCGCGCGGATTCGGGCGACCAGTTCCTTCGGCTTGAAGGGTTTGGTGATGTAGTCGTCCGCACCAGACTCCAGTCCAAGCACCACATCCACCGTGTCGGTCTTCGCTGTCAGCATGACAATCGGCACGGCGGACTGCTTGCGGATCTCGCGGCAAATATCAATGCCGTTGACGCCTGGCAGCATCAGGTCGAGCAGGATCAGATCCGGATCAAAGCTGCGCCACGCGCCAACGGCCTCAGCGCCATCGGTGACGGAACTCGTCTCAAACCCCTCGGCCTCAAGCACGATGGTGAGCATCTCGTTGATCGCCGGGTCATCGTCCACGACCAGGATCTTGTGGGCCACATGTACTCCTTTGTCAGGGCTTTTATGGGGGTTGAAATGACGAGGCTTATGCCAGGTCGCGTATTGCCTGAATGATAACCGCAGGATCCGAACCGCGTACCCACGGCCCACCCCACGACATTTCCGCCAGCCGTCCGTACATCGCATACGTTGCGGCCTGCAGGCCACCATCGCGTTCGTAGCGATCGCGCGCACGCGTTGCGTCCTGCGTCTCGCGCTTCGCTGCGCGTTCCCGCGCAAGCTCAGGGCTCGTATCGACGAGCACCTGCAAGTCCGGCCTCGGCAACCCCAAACGCCCAAACTCCAGGTCTTCCACCCAGCGCAAGGCGGCATCGTCACCGGTGCGCGCAGTGGTGTACGCGGCGTTAGAGGCCACGTAGCGGTCCAGGATGAGGACGCGGGACGGATCGTCGACGTACTCGTCGAGAAGCGCCTTCGCCCCATGACGGTCAAGTGCGAACAGTGTCGCCATCGCAAACGCGGAATCCGTCACATCCCCCATGCGCCCGTGCAGCGCGTCTTGTGCGAGCTGGGCGTGAATGGAGTCCTCGTAACGCGGAAACGCAAGCGTGTCGGCGTTGAGTTCCTTCTTGATCGCGGTGACAAGCGTGTTCTTGCCCGCGCCATCGATACCTTCAAACGCAATAATCATGGCCGCAAACCGTTAGGCCAGCGCCTCGAGGAACTGCTCAAGGTCCGCCTCGGTCTCCACTGCTTCCAATACCGCAGCAGCAGCCTCGACGAGCTTCTCGTCGATCTCGTCCGGGCGCAGACGGATGAACGGGTACGCCTCTGCCACATCACCGGCAGAAAAAGGTGCACCCGACCAAATTGCAGCGATCGTCGCCGCAGCCTGGCCGTTGAGGATCTCATCTTCGCTTGCGGAATCCCCATTTGCGGCGAGGAGCACGGCGTCACGCACTGCTTCCACAATCTCGTCGGTATCCAGGTCAGAGATCTCGTCGAGGAAATCTGCATTGGTGTCAATGGTGAAAATCTGCTCGTCCCAGGTCGTCACTGTGACGCTCCTTCCGTCTGTATCGAGTGCTGCAAACACGGTATCTATTACGTCTTTATATACGGCACTTGCACCTTATGGGGGTACACCTTCGCCGTACGACGTGCTATAAACATTCCTACACCACCATACTGTTACCAATTCGTGATGTAAGGGCTGCGCGCCGACCGTGGAAGGAGCGGGGACGTGAAACCGACCAACCGCCGTACCGCTGCTCTTTTTGCTGCAGGCTTCGGGCTTGCTGGCCTGACCGGTTGGACCGTATGGGCGTCATCGTCCACCGCACCTTCGGACCACGCAGGCTTTTCCGCCGAGGCCGCAGACACCACCAGCGCGCACTCGACAACCTCAAGCACGTCGAGTTCCCGCACAGCGACCGACTCGTCGACAACAGAAACCTCTGCAGATGGGCGCACTACTGGAAACGATGCACCGGTAGACCAGGACTACAGCGCACAACACGGCATGCAGGGTGGCACGCACCACGTCAACCCGAACTATGCGGCGCAGAACGATCCATACCTGCCACCGCACGCAGTGGTGGGCCAGGCGGATCCGGCGCAGCCGACCAAGGTGTACCGCCCGACCAACATCGTTGTGCCGCCACCGGCCCAGTCGGCCCAGTCGGCCCAGTCGGCCCAGCAGGCACCGCAATCACAGCGATCGGGGCCGCAGTCGGCCTCACAGTCAACCCGCCCGTCTGGAACAACGAGCGAAGAACGGCCGAACCGCCCCGAGACAACGCCTGAGTCCCCGTCGGAGTCCAGGCCGCAGCCAACGCCTGAGGCGTCGCACCCGTCCACACCGGACACGCCTGGCACGTCTGCACAAACGCCGACTGAGACCGACTCGGCAGGCACCTCCGGGGTCCCCACGGCACCATCCGAGCCCGAGCGCGGCCCCGACACATCTGCGGACAACGAGCCGAAGATCAAGGACGGCAAACCCGCACCCGGCTCCTCCCCCGCCGAGCCAACCTCGCGTGAGAACGATCGCGATGAGCACCCCGAAAACAACAAGGCGATTCCTGCAGACCAGCTGGAGGCTCAACTGCAGTCGCAGGCATCTGCGCCCACAACTGCCCGGGCGCGTGTGCCGGGCAAGGAGGACGTGGCCGGATACCCCCAGCCGGATGATGGCTTTAGCCCCCCGCGAGGCGCTTGACCAGATCGCGCGAAGCGTTACACGGTAGCCACAAACACCTGGGTGGGTTCCCCATCCGTTGCAGGCCGCAGGGTCACCGCACCATCGCTTGCGGGAATCCACACAGCCTCCCCAGCGGCGATTGACATTGTCCCGTCCGTGGCGGTGCCCGCGGTGCAGAGTGCGATTGCGGGGCCATCTTCGTCGATACGCAACTCGCCCTGATCAAGCTCGTGCATGCTCACGGTGAAACTCTCCACCGGCAGCACGAATCGCTTCCCACCAGCCACCTCCTCGGTGTCTGCGCGCGGCGATTCCAACGAAGAAAAGTCGAGTACACGCACGAGCTCTGGCACATCTACGTGCTTGGTGGTCAGGCCACCGCGCAGAACGTTGTCGGAGTTTTCCATGACCTCCACGCCGAGACCGCTGAGGTAGGCATGCAGTTGACCTGCGCCGAGGAACGCCGCCTCACCCGGCTTGAGGGTGACAATGTTGAGCAGCAGAGCCGCAAACGCACCAGCGTCGCCCGGGTAACGCTGCGCTAGTTCAAGGAATACCTCGGCTGCTTCCACAACCCACGCAGGGTGGGCTGCGGTGCCTCCATCGGCAATCGTGCGGGCACTATGTCCGACGGCGTCGAGCACCTCCGTCAGCGCGGGCTTGGGTAACGACACCAGGGTAGTAAACAACACCCGCATGTCTCCTGCACCGCCGGCCGCTGGCAGTAGTGCTGCGTAACGGTCCCAGGCTGGGGAGGAAAACGCCTCGAACAACTCGGTCATCTGCGCCACAGGGCGGAACCCCGCCATCGCACGGAACGTAGTCAACGCGACGATAAGTTCCGGCTTCGGGTTCGAGTCCTTGTAGTTGCGCTGCGGGCTGTTGAGGCTGATGCCCTCAGCGTTTTCCCGTTCGAAGCCAGCAACGGCCTGCTCGCGCGACGGGTGCGCTTGGATACTCAGCGGGGAATCCGCCGCGAGCAACTTCACCAAAAACGGCAGTTGCTCGCCATAATCGGCAATCACGCGGTCGCCCAATGCTGCCTGGGGGTCCTCGGCGATGATCTCGTCGAGGCCACGTCCGTCAATGGTCGCTGGGGCGGCAGGGTGGGCACCAAACCACAGTTCGGCCTCGGGCTTCTCGCTCGGCGAGGGCGTCCCCCTCAGCTGTGCGAGCAGCGTCCGCGACCCCCATGGGTAGGGTCGCAGTACCCCATCCAATCGCTCCATGTGGCCTCCTTTGGTTCTGCGTGAGCGCAAACGTCCAAAATAGCAGTCCCACGCTCCCCGTTCGAGTTACAAGAATTCGGTGCCTAGGAACGAATCAGGCCAAGAATCTCGTTGACCAGCGCGTCGACCTCTTCCTGGGTCGGCGCTTCCGCATTAAGACGCAGCAGCGGCTCCGTGTTGGATGCACGCACGTTGAACCACGCCTTGGAGTCCTTCAACTGCACAGTCACACCATCGAGGGTGTCTACCGATTCCGCACGATCCGCGAACGCATCCACCACACGCTTCGTCGCCGCTTCCTGGTCGGCAACTTCCGAGTTGATCTCGCCAGATGCGACGTAGCGCTCGTACTGCGCCATCAGTTCACTCAGCGGCTTGTCCTGCTCTGCCAGCGCCGCCAAAACGTGGAGCGCAGCGACCAAGCCAGAGTCCGCGTTGAAGAACTCAGCAAAGTAGTAGTGCGCGGAGTGCTCACCGCCGAATAGCGCGTTGTGCTCGGCCATCTTGGCCTTAATGTAAGAGTGGCCCACACGGGTGCGTACGGCGGTGCCACCACATTCGTCGATCATCTCCGGCACTGCACGCGAGGTAATCAGGTTGTGGATGATCGTCGCACCGGGGTTCTCCGCAAGGGTGCGCGTGGCAATCAGCGCAGTGATGGCGGAGGGCGAGACGGCCTCGCCCCGCTCGTCGACAACAAAGCAACGATCCGCATCCCCATCAAACGCCAACCCGATGTCCGCACCCTGCTCAACAGTAAACTTCTGCAGGTCAACCAAATTCTTCGGGTCGAGCGGGTTCGCCTCATGGTTCGGGAAAGTTCCGTCTAACTCGAAGTACAGCGGGCGAATATCCATATCCCCCAACGCCGCCGGAACCGTCAGCCCAGCCATGCCGTTTGCGGCATCCACTGCCACGACCAACTTGCGCCGCGTAGGCACCGGCACCAGATCACGCACATACTTCGCGTATGCCTCGAGCGCATTTTGCTTCTCGACGACACCACGTTCACCCTCAAACTCCGGCACGCCCTCAAGAATCATGCGGCCGATTTCCGACAAACCGGTATCTGTAGACACCGGGGTCGCGCCCGCGCGGCAGAGTTTGATGCCGTTGTACTGAGCCGGATTGTGCGAGGCGGTAAACATCGCACCAGCGCAACGCTGGGAGCCGGCAACGAAGTAGAGCTCGTCAGTCGACGTCAGCCCCAAGTCGGTGACATTAAGCCCCTGGGAGGCAGCTCCCTCGGCGAACGCCGCGGCCAGCGCCGGCGACGACGGACGCATGTCGTGGCCGACCGCGATACGGGTCTCACCCTCCTCGCGCAGAATGTGGGCAAACGCAGCGCCGGCGGTGCGGACAAAGTCCTCGTCGATGTGCTCGCCGACAACGCCTCGAACGTCGTAGGCCTTAATAACGCTGCTCAGAGTCTCACGTGTGTGCTGGATAGCCATGCAGGCCATCTTAGTGCGCCCCGCGACACGACCCCTCCCCGGCTGCTGTGGTTTCGCTATTCCTGCTCAGCCGAAGGATCCGGCACGATGCGCAAATGCGAACGGCGCGCCGCCTTATGCGCAGCAATCTGCTCTTCCACCCGCTTCGTGCGATGCACCGGGTGGTTCGAGGTATCCGGGTCGTTGAAGTCGTGCGAGGCCTCGTACTCGATTGGGTCCTGCGAAGAATCGACCAAACCAGTGGTCAGTCGACCCGCCTCACGCACGGCCTCGGCCAAGGCGGTGATGTCGGAGGCTTCCGGATCGTCATCCTCATCGCCTTCTAACTCGACGTGCTCTACACGGACCATTTCCCAACCAACGGGCGCGGTGATGTGGGCGGAATGGCGCTCACACAAGTCCCACGCATGCGGATCTGCTACCGGGGCGAGCGGACCGATCACTGCCGTCGAGTCCGCGTACGCGTAAATCAGCGTGGCCACAGCGGGCCTGCCGCAACCCGGGCGACAACAACGACGGAAGACATTCACGGCGGACAGTCTAAACCCCTTCTTGAGGTTTTTGTACTGCGGTGCGGCGCGCCCCCTCCACACCTGCCTGTTTCCACCTTAGGATTGCCGTCATGCAAACCCCTTCCAGGCCCGGCGTCGGCCCCTCGCACGTCCGCGCCGCCCGCGACCGCCACGGGCGAGGTGCCCGTGGCCCGCTCCTGCCCGTTGGGGTGCCCCGCTATCGCTCACGCAACGACGCATTCGACGCACTTGTCATGGAGGCCTACGCCCCGCTCCACAACGCGTACTTTGAGCAGCTGGCAAGCGTGGATCTGGCGGTGGACACGATTCCACGCATGCGCCTGCACGCAGATATGACGATCTTGCCGGACGAGATCATCGCCGACGGCCCGGTCCCTCTCGGGCGGGTGCTCCAGGCAGGCGTGGATCAGCACGGTAACCCCACCCGCGCGCGCTTTGTCGTGTTTCGCATGCCGATAGAACACCGCGCGGTGACCACCCAGGAGCGTGCAGAGTTGCTCACGTGGGTGCTCACCGCGCTGGTAGCAAACTATTTAAATTTGGATCCACGCACTGTGAATCCCGATTTTCCCTGGTAGATCCACCCTGTAGATCTTGGGAGTTGTTAGCCGATCTGCTTCTTCAGACGGCGACGCTCACGATCGGACAGCCCACCCCAAATACCGAAGCGCTCATCGTGCTCGAGTGCGTACTCGAGGCACTCATCGCGCACTGCGCATGCCTTGCAGATTCGTTTGGCCTCACGAGTTGAGCCGCCTTTTTCAGGAAAGAAGGCCTCGGGGTCAGTCTGCGCACACAGCGCCTGGTCCTGCCACTCCTGCTCGACAGCGCCAAACAACTCGTCGAGGGTCATCCCTCCCGCAGCAGCGCCGCGGAGGATGGCGTCCGCTTGATTTTCCACGCCATTACCTTCCCTGTTGCTTAGTTGATCTTTTCGGTGGTCGTTCGAAGAGTGATGCACCCGCTGGTTGCGGATGCGGAAATAACACTTCTGTGATTACACACCGAGGCACTAAATAGTCGCAACCAAAATGTGAACCGAGCGCGCCTTTTTCAGACATTCCCCACGTCAACTTTCACACCAGTCACAACTGTCACAGCATAGCTGCAATGGGGGTGGACTTCGGGGGTACTACATGTAGTGTCGGGACTAAAAAGCGCGACTATTTGGCCGTGTTGGCGTGTCGGTTACGCGTCTGGGGAGAAACGCACTCCCGAATCTGGGATCACAACACCCGGCCACACACGCATGCCACCCTGCAGCTCGCAGCGCGCACCGATCTGGGCACCTTCACCGATCACGCAATCAACCAAGCGCGCATTCGCTCCAATCGTGGCTCCGGCAGCAATGATGGAATTGCGCACCATTGCGCCAGGCTCGATGGTGACGCCGTCGAAGATCACGGAGTCGTCGATACGCGAGCCCGCCCCAATCTCACAGCCACGGCCAACCGTTGTGCCGCCCATCAGAATCACGCCATGCGCAACACCGGCAGACGGATCCACCACAGATTCGCCCGTACGCCCTTTCAATAGTGGCGAGTACGCAATGCCGCGGACCACATCCGAGGAGCCCTGGACGAAATCGTCCGGGCGGCCCATGTCGCGCCAGTACGACGAATCCACATGGCCGACGACCTTCGCGCCCTGCTCAAGCAGGCCCGGGAAGGTTTCGCGCTCTACGGAAACCACACGCCCTGCCGGGATCTGCTCGATCACCGAACGCTTAAACACGTAGCAACCGGCGTTGATCTGGTCGGTCGGCGGATCCTCGGTCTTTTCCAAAAAGGCCAGCACGTTGCCGTCCTCATCCGTCGGCACCGAGCCGAACGCGCGCGGATCCGGCACCCGCACCAGGTGCAGTGTGACATCCGCATCTTTATCCACGTGCGTGTGCGCAATCGCCGACAGGTCCGCGCCAGAAAGCACATCACCGTTGAAGACCATCACGTTGTCGTAGCGGAGCTTCTCGTAGACGTTGCGGATGCCACCGCCGGTGCCAAGCGCTTCTTCCTCCACGACGTATTCGATCTCTAGACCGAACTCGGAGCCGTCGCCGAAGTACTCCTCAAACACCTCTGCCTTATAGGACGTCCCCAACACCACGTGACGCATGCCAGCCTCACGGATGCGGGCAAGCAGATGTGCCAAGAACGGGAAACCTGCCGTCGGCAACATCGGCTTGGGTGTAGAGACAGTCAGCGGACGAAGGCGTGTGCCACGCCCGCCGACGAGAATCACCGCATCCATTTCTGTGATTTCTGCAATTTCAGCAGACTCGGTGATTTCGGTGGAGGCTGTCTGAGCCATTGCTAGATCCTTCATCTTGTTGTCAGTTCACTTCCCCACGGCCGGTGCCAGCCCTGCGTGCCGGTTTCGCCCTACCCAACTGCAGCGCACCCCTCACTCGGAGGCCGAGCCACAACGCCCAGCGGATGGGAGCTTGCCACGCATGCGGATGGCGGTCGCGCTGGAACCGATACGCCGAGGCGTGGTGCGCAGGCACCGTAACTCCCCTGTGTCGGTCCGCAACATGGCCCTGATCGTGCAAGATCACGGAACTCGGGCAGTACAAATTGTCCCAGCCTGCACGGGTAAGACGGTCACCGAAGTCGATGTCTTCCAGGTACATGAAGTAGCGCTCGTCGAACCCGCCGATCTGGTCGAACGCATCCCACCGCACAAGGAGGCACGCGCCGGACAGCCAGCCTGCGGTGCGTTGCATCTCCATATTCGCCCCGGCTTGGTACGCGCGGGAAAACGGGTTGGACGGCCAGTAGTCGTACAGCAGCGCGTGCCCGATCCCCATGGCCAGGCTGGGCACCTCGCGCGCGCTGGGGTATGCGGAGCCGTCGGCCTCTTCAATCCTGGGCCCGGCAGCTCCAGCCTTCGGCGCGTCGTCGGCGCAGTGGATCAACTCGTCGATGCTCCCCGGGGTGAACTCCACGTCGGGGTTCACAATAAGGAAGTAGTCGCCGCGCACCGCACCTGCTTTTCGACGATCCCCCAACTGCCGAGCAGCCGCATTAATCGCGGCTCCATAACCGATGTTTCCACCAGTGGGGAAAAACTCCACGTGCTCGTGCTCGCGTGCGGCCTGCTGCGGCACGCCGTCCTTGGAGCCGTTGTCGGCGCAAAGCAGCACAACGGGGCGCGTCGTCGCCTTCTCCAAGGAGGCGATGAGCTGCGCCAAGTGCTCCCCAGGCGAATACGTCACGGTGATCACCGCGAGTGGCGCCTGATGAGCGTCAGGATGATGCTCTGTGTCTTTCACAATGTTGGACAGCATACCCACCATGACCTCCAATTCCGGCGCACGGCACAGGGCGAGCCGGGGAATGTCGTATAATTCCCGGCGTGACTGAGCCCAGGCGGCAAGCCCGCGATATCAAACCTGCCCCGTCCCGGGTGCGGGATGTTTCGCAATCTGGCCACCCCGCACTGCGAACCACGCTTGCCATCGTCTCCGCCGCCGCGATCGCCCTGTCGGGCGTCGGGTATTTCGCCGTTGGGCGGCTTGGCGGGCAGTTGAGCGCGTCGGACTTAAAGGTGTCGTCGCAAAGCAAAGGCAAAGACGGCAACGCCCTGGACGGCGCAATGGACATCCTGCTGGTGGGCTCCGATTCGCGCACGGACGCGCAGGGCAACCCCTTAAGTGAGCAGGAACTTTCCCGTCTGAACGCCGGTATCGCGGACGGTGAGATCAACACCGACACCATCATGGTTATCCGCATCCCGGAGGACGGCTCACGCGCGACCGCAGTGTCCATCCCACGCGATACCTATGTGCATACGGACGACTACGGCAACCTGAAAATCAATGGCGTCTACGGCGCACACGCTGCCGCAAAACGCGAAGAACTGATCGAATCCGGCATGAGCGAAGGCCCGGCGCTCGAACAGCAGGTTGCTCGCGCAGGACAAGAGGGACTGATCGACGCCGTAGCGGACCTCACCGGTGTCGAAGTCGACCACTTCGCCCAGGTCGGTCTCCTTGGCTTCGTGCTGCTCACCGACGCTGTCGGCGGCGTCAAAGTGTGCCTGAATAATCCCGTGGACGAGCCACTCTCCGGCGCGAAGTTCCCCGCCGGCGAGCAGACCCTCGACGGTGCGCAAGCCCTGTCGTTTGTGCGCCAACGCCACGACCTGCCGCGCGGCGACCTAGACCGCATCGTGCGCCAGCAGGCCTACATGGCTTCGCTCGTACAGTCGATGCTTTCCGCAGGCACCCTGACCAACCCGGCGAAACTGCGCGAACTGTCTAACGCAGCGGAACGCTCCGTGACACTGGATAAGGGTTGGGACATTGTGGGCTTGGCCCAGCAACTTTCCGGCCTGGCTGGTGGCAACGTCACCTTCACCACCATCCCTGTGACCTCCGTCAATGGTGTCGGTGACTATGGCGAGTCCATCGTCACCGTGGATCTACCGCAGGTGCAGAAGTTCATGGCAGAAGCGATTAAGCCTGAGGAGGACAACACGGACGGCGCTGAGGGTTCTGACGGTTCGGACTCCGCCACCAGCGCCCCACGCGAGACGTTCAACGGCTACGAAGCAGTCGTGCTCAACGCCGGCAGCGTCCCCGGACAGGCTGGGCGTGTTGCTGAGATACTCAACGGCGACGGCCTGACGGTGACAAGCGTGTCCAACGCCATGGAAGGCCTCTACACAGCTACCCAAGTGCTTGCCGCAGACGAGAACAACCCGGCCGCCCAGGAGCTGGCCCAGCTGCTCGGCGGAGTGCCCGTCGTGGCCAACGCCAGCGTGGAGCCGAACACGGTCATTGCCGTCATCGCGGACGACTACAACGGGCCCGGCGCGATGGATGCTGACGAGGCGGAACAGGTCGCTCCTGTGGGCACGCCAGGTGAGGATTTCGGTGCCAACGAGCCTGCCCCTGAGCTCTCAGCTGGCGAGGACAGCCCGCGCTGCGTGAATTAATATCCCCCAATCGCCTGAAATTCGAATCGGCGACAGGTAAAACCTCTTTGCATGAACATTGCAAAGAATCATTCTGTCCACCACGCCGCCCAGGGCTTCACTTCGGTAGCACCTCAGGAGGCCACATCAGGCACGGTTCCCGACCCGGGACCGGACGATGGGACCGAACGAGATCAGACACCAAGAGGAGCCGTAGACCGGCTCCTCTCTTTTATTGAGCGGGTAGGTAACAAACTTCCGGAGCCGTTCACGCTCTTC
>NZ_KV789284.1:25642-216193 GCF_001807545.1 Corynebacterium sp. HMSC08F01
CAAACTTCCGGAGCCGTTCACGCTCTTCCTGTTGCTCTTCCTGGCCACCGCGGTCATTTCCACGGTGATGGCCTGGGCGGGCCTGCAGGTGCAGGTGCCTGGCGACGACGAGATCCGCCCCATCAAGGGCTTCTTCACCAGGGAAGGCCTTGCCTGGTTCACCGTGAACTTGGGCAAGAACTACGTTGGCTTCCCGCCGTTGGTGTACGTGCTGCCGATCATCTTGGCGGTCGGTATCGCGGAGCGCTCGGGCATGTTGTCGGCGCTGATCCGCCGGCTGTTCTCTTCCGCGAATACCTCGGTGCTGCCGTATGCGGTCGGTCTGATTGGTGTGTCCGGTTCGCTGATCGCCGACCCGGCGTTCATCGTCATCCCGCCACTTGCTGCCATGGTGTTCCAGGCTGCTGGCCGTCACCCGGTGGCGGGTCTGCTCGGTGGCTTCGCGTCCGTGGGCGCGGGGTACGCCACGTCGCTGTTGCCGGGCTCGCTCGATGCGCTGTTCGCTGGCATCACGAATTCCGTGATGGAGGCGCTACCAAGCCTCGACGCCCCTGAGGTCACCGTGGTCTCTAACTACTGGTTCAACCTTGTCTCCGCGATCGTGCTGGGACTTCTGGCCGGATTCATCATCGATAAGGTCCTCGAGCCCCGCTTAAACAAGCTCGGTGTACCGAACAAGATGGTTGCTGGCGATGACGGCATGACCCGCGACCGCGACGGCAAGAAAATCTCCGCAGAGCTCACCGACGCCGAATCCCGCGGCCTGCGCGCCACTCTGTGGGCCACCCTGCTGCTGACCGTGGTGTGCACGATCGTCGTCCTCATCCCGAACTCTCCGTGGCGCAACGAGGAAGGCAACTTCCTGCCGGACTCGCCCTTGATGCAGTCCACAGTGTTCATCGTGGTGCTCTACTTCGTAGTCATGGGCCTAGTCTTCGGCATGGTTGCGGGCACGATCAAACGCGTACCCGACGTCGCAGACATGATGGCTGGCGCCATGAAGGACATGGTGAACTTCCTCATCCTCGCGTTCATCCTGGGCCAGTTCATCGCGCTGTTTAATTGGTCTGGCATCGGCACCTTCACCGCCGTCAAGGGAGCCAACGCGCTCGAGTCCGCAGGCATCACCGGTTTCGCCGCCATCTTCGCGTTCGTCGTCCTGGCGTCGTGCCTGAACCTGCTGATCATCTCCGGCTCCGCACTATGGACCCTGATGGCGGCCGTGTTCGTGCCCATGTTCGCCCTGATCGGTTTCGATCCGGCCTTCATCCAGGCAGCGTTCCGTGTCGGCGATTCCGCCACCCAGATCATCACCCCGCTGAACCCGTACATCATCGTGATCCTGACGCAGCTGCGCCGCTACGAACCGAAGGCTGGCGTGGGCACGCTCATGTCGCGCCTGATCATGTTCACGGTTCCGTTCTGGATCTTCTGGATGGCCATGCTGTTCATTTGGTACACCTTCGACCTGCCGCTCGGCCCGGGTGCTGCCATCTTCCTGTAGCGCGCCATTCAGGCGTCAGTTACGCGTCATCTAGGCCTCATCTAGCAGCGCCTCCACGGAGATCGCCCCACCCGCCGCTTCGAACTCCTCGCGAGCGCGCTGCAACAGCACCGGGTCATTGAGTACGTCAGCGATGACTTGGCCGAGCCCCACCGCGGAGTCGATCACACCGTCCATTGCGGCCGGGGTGATCGCCGCATCGGCGAACTTAGTGGTGTGCAGCGCAGTGCCCTCCGGCGCGATCTTGACCAACGGGTGGATGCCGGGCACGAGCTGCGAGACGTTGCCAAAATCTGTCGACGCCGCCTGCGAGTCCGGCAAGATCCCACCCGGCAACACTTCCCTACCCCGCGCCTGCTGGGTCGCTCCCCAGCACGCCGCCAAGGTTTCGTTGTTGCGGACAGGAAGCGACATGGGGTGGTTATCCCACTGCACATCCACGCCGGTGCCGGTCATGAGGGCGGCGCCGGTAAGGATGTCGTCGATACGCTTGCTCAAATCCATGAGTGTTTCGGTGTACAGCGAACGCACGTAGAGGCTCAGCGTGGCCGTCTCCGGAATGATCGATGCCCTCGCACCACCGTCCGAGATGATTGCGTGTAGACGATCCGACGGCGGCATCTGCTGGCGCAACAACCCCATGGCTTGGTACGCAAGCGTCGCAGCATCTAGCGCATTGCGCCCCATGTACGGCTGCATCGACGCGTGCGCGGCAACGCCGGTAAACGTTGCGGTAAGCGAGCGGCGCCCCGTCCACGCGTGCGACACCAGGTCGTAGCAGAACGGGTGGATCATCACCGCACAATCCACGCCGTCGAGCATGCCGCCGCGGATCATGTACTCCTTGCCGGTGTGGCCCTCCTCCGCCGGGGTGCCAAGAAACACGATGCGGCCCGAACCCGAACCGACCGCGCCGAGGAAACCACCCACCCCGGATGCAGCGATCACGTTGTGGCCACACGCATGCCCGATACCCGGCAGCGCGTCGTATTCAGACATCACCGCCACCGTCGGATGTGTGCTCGGGTCAAAGTCGTCGCTTTGCCACTCCGCGCGCAGCGCCGTTTCCACGCCATGCGCCCCTTGCTTGACGACGAACCCCTGCCCCTCAAGCACCTTCGCAATCACAGCCTGCGCGTGGAATTCCTGAAACGCCTCCTCCGGGTTCGCGTGCAGGTCACGCATGATGTGTTCCAGGTCGGCCCGGACGGCTTCGACGTTGCGTTCAACCTTCCCCCACACCGCGTCACGGTCCGGATAGCCCGGCTCAATCGGGAACTGCGGCGACGCAGCGGCGATCTCATCTCGCACCACTGCGTCCATGCGCTGCAGGAAGGCAGGGTTCGGTGGGGTTGGACTGGTCGGGCGGTTTGGATGCGTTTCGCTCACGGTCCGCTCACTCTCCGTCGATCGGATTACGTTTCTACAAAACCCTAGCGCAGAATTAATGTGACTGGTACAACATATACACATGAGTACGCGAAAAGCCACAGAGAGCGCCGAGCTCGAGTGCTCTGCCGACAGCAGCCCACCACAGAAGAAAACCGCAATGGATCGCCTCCTCGGCACCATCGAGTCGGTAGGCAACAAACTTCCGGAGCCGTTCACGCTCTTCCTCATCCTGTTCCTCATCACCGCGGTGATCTCCACCGTGATGGCGTATTTCGGGGCCGAAGTCGCAGTGCCCGGCGAGGACGAAAGTGTGAAGATCAAGGGCTTCTTCACCGGTGAAGGCCTGGCCTGGTTCACCACTACCCTCGGCCAGAACTACCTCGGCTTCCCTCCACTGGTCACGGTCCTGCCAATCATGCTCGCCGTGGGCGTTTCCGAGCGCTCCGGCATGCTCTCCGCGCTCATCCGCAAGCTCTTCGGCTCCGCTAACCGCTCGGTTCTGCCGTACGCGGTTGGCATCATTGGCGTGACCGGCTCGATCATGGCGGACGCCGCGTTCGTGGTCATCCCGCCGCTGGCCGCGATGGTGTTCAAGGCCGCTGGCCGCCACCCGGTCGCAGGCCTGCTCGGTGGCTTCGCCGCCGTCGGCGCTGGCTACTCCACCGCACTGGTGCCGACGTCGCTGGACGCCCTGTTCGCCGGCATCACCAACGCCGTGATGGAAACCCTGCCGAGCATGGACGCCACCGAGGTCAACCCGGTGTCCAACTACTACTTCAACATCGCCGCCTCCATCATCCTGGGCCTAGCGTGTGGCTTCATCATCGACAGGATCCTCGAGCCCCGCATGCACAAACTCGACGTCCCCCAGGAGATGGTCGAGGGCGACGACGGCATGAACCGCGACGCCGACGGCAACGAGATCTCCGTCGAACTGACCAAGCCGGAACGCCGCGGCCTGATGTGGGCGGGCGTCGCCACGCTTATCGTCACGGCAATCATCCTGTTCGCAGTACTCATCCCGGATTCCCCGTGGCGCAACGAAGAAGGTGGCTTCCTGCCGAAGTCCCCGCTGCTGCAGTCGATCGTGTTCATCGTCTTCACCTACTTCATGGTCCTCGGCATCGTCTACGGCAAGGTCGCCGGCACGGTGAAGAACATCAAGGACATCGTGGACATGATGACCAAGGCGATGGGCGACATGCTCGGCTTCCTGGTTCTCGCGTTCATCCTCGGCCAGTTCATTTCCCTGTTTAGCTGGTCCGGCATCGGCACCTTCTCCGCCGTCAAGGGCGCAGAGATGCTCGAGGCGGCTGGCATCACCGGCTTCGCGGCCATCCTCGCGTTCATCATCCTGGCGTCGTGCCTGAACCTGTTGGTTATTTCCGGCTCCGCGATGTGGACCCTGATGGCGGCCGTGTTCGTCCCAATGTTCGCCCTGATCGGCTTCGAGCCAGCCTTCACGCAGGCCGCGTTCCGTGTCGGCGATTCCGCCACCCAGATCATCACCCCGCTGAACCCGTACATCATCGTGATCCTGACGTTGCTTCGTCGATACGAGCCCAATGCTGGCCTGGGCACGCTGATGTCGCGCCTGATCGTGTTCGTGGTTCCGTTCTGGGTGTCCTGGGCTGCCCTGCTGTTCATCTGGTACATCTTCGACCTGCCACTCGGCCCCGGCGCTGCCATCTTCTTGTAGTGCCTACACTGGGCGAGCATGAGCATGCTTGCCCCACTTCTCGCCGCAGATCCCGCATCCCCGCGCTTCACTATTTACGACGATGCGCGGGGATTACGCATGGATTTCTCCGCCCAAACGCTGGACAACTGGGCCAGCAAAGTAGCCAACATGCTCGACGAGGAATTCGACCTCCCCCTCGACGCGAGCATCGTCATCGACCTGCCCGTCTCCTGGCAGGCTGCGGTGATTGCGGTTGGCACGTTCAACTCTTCGCGCGCTCCGCTCATCGACGACCACCCCACCGCCCCCGATATCGTCTTCACCACCCCGGAACGCGCCGAAAACTGGACCGACGCCACCGAGTGCGTCCTTGTCTCCGACGACCCGTTCGGCCGCGGCGTCGAGGAAGCCGGCGGCACCATTCCGCCCGGCACCGTGGACTTCGGCCCCACCGTGCGCTTCTACGGCGACGACTACTTCGGCAACAGCCCAGACCTGTCCACCTTCGCCCAGCCAGGCGTTGAGGCCGAACGCTACCTCGCCCCAGATTGGCGTGGCACCGATGACTTCACGATGTCGGTGATGGTACCGCTGGCCGCTGGTGGATCCGTGGTCGTCGTCACGGGTTCGGTATCCGATGAACGGCTCCAGGAGATCTCCGCCGCTGAGAACGTCACGCGCCGTATCCAGTAGTCATGACTGTTACCCCTGCACTCCTGGGCTAAGCTGTGCCGGACACTACCCGCATTGATGAAGGGAATCCGGCATGTCCCGCACGCTGATCCGCCGCGCTGGTGCGCTGGCTCTCGCCCCCGCACTGACCGTCAGCCTCGCCACCGCAACTGTCGCCCCGGCCCAGGCTGAGACCACGGCTCAGACCGAAACCGAGAACACAAACACCACTCCGAAAGACAAGAAGATGGCCACCGGCCCGGGTAGCTCCGAGTACACCCAGGACGAAGTGGATAACGCAGGGCGCTTCGTCGCGCTGCTGGTCGGTGCGGCTGCGATCATCGCCACCCTCGGCGCAGCAGGCCTGTACTTCGCCGCCCCGCACTTCGGCATCAACCTGCCGGGCCTCCCCCGCTAGTCCCGGCGCCGCCGTGCTGGCCGACGCCGCCGTGCTGGCCGACGCCGCCCGGCACGTGTTGCATGGCTCAGCGGCCGAAGAGGCGGCGGGCGAGTCGTCGCCAAGCAACGCGCGCGATGGAGTGCGGCACGGCAAACACTTCGCGCGCGTAGTTTTTCTTCCGCGAGGTTTCAGGCGTCGTCGCAGCGACCATGCGCACCGGGATGCCCAGGTGCCGCGCCCACACGCGGGTACGGGGGACGTGGAAACCGCTGGTCACTACGGTGAGGTACGACGCGTCGGGGAACAGCGCGCGGGAACGTTCCAGGTTTTCGTTCGTGGACCGCGCATGCGGCTCGAGCACCACCGCCTGAGCAGGCACACCGTGGGCGGTGAGCCAGGCGGCCATGATGTCGGCCTCCCCGTCGCC
The DNA here is from genome assembly GCF_001807545.1 of Corynebacterium sp. HMSC08F01. Classification (NCBI taxonomy): domain Bacteria; kingdom Bacillati; phylum Actinomycetota; class Actinomycetes; order Mycobacteriales; family Corynebacteriaceae; genus Corynebacterium; species Corynebacterium sp. HMSC08F01. Next base: position 31,719 of record NZ_KV789284.1, read on the forward strand.
GGACACCACGATCGGCGCCGGATTCGCACGCCACACCTCGAGCGCCTTGTGCAAGCGGTGCTCGAGCATGCGAGAAGGGCGCCCGTCCACAATCCGGGCGCCTAACACAACGATTGGGTTACTCACACATCAGGCGCTGACGCAACGCCTCGTCCTTGCGTTCCACTTCGGCTGCCATGCGTGCCTGGTAGTCCACCATCTTGCGCTGCACAGCCGGGTCGGCGGCACCCAGGATGCGGGCGGCGAGCAGGCCGGCGTTCTTTGCACCACCGATGGAGACCGTTGCCACCGGGACACCTCCCGGCATCTGCACGATGGACAGCAGCGAATCCATGCCGTCAAGCGTGTCCAGCGCGCGCGGAATACCGATGACCGGCAGCGGGGTGGCCGCGGCGACCATGCCCGGCAGGTGCGCGGCACCGCCAGCGCAGGCGATGATCACCTGAAGGTCACGGGTATGTGCCTCCTTGGCGTAGGCGAGCATCTTGTCCGGGGTGCGGTGCGCGGAGACCACGCCGACCTCGAACGGGATGCCAAACTCGGCGAGTACCTCGGCGGCCGGGGCGACGGTGTCCCAGTCCGAGTCCGAGCCCATGATGATGCCAACTTGCGGCTGTGCCATCTGCTTAGTCCTTCCAGGTTGCGTGGATGATGTAGTGCGCGGCGTCCTCGGCAATCGCGAGTGCCTCCTCGACGGTATCGGCGCACACGTTGACGTGGCCCATCTTGCGGCCCGGACGGTGGTCCTTGCCGTAGAGGTGCACCTTGGCCTGCGGGTACTTGCGCATCACCGCGACGACGCGCTCGGCCATCGGAGTGTCCGGATCCTCGTCGCCGCCAAGTGTGTTCACCATGACGGTCGCCGGCGCAAGCGTGTCCACGGCACCGAGCGGCCAGTCCAACACAGCACGGATGTGCTGCTCAAACTGGGAGGTCAGGCAGCCGTCCTGGGTCCAGTGGCCAGTGTTGTGCGGGCGCATGGCCAACTCGTTGACGGCCACCTCCGGGCCGTTCGGCCCCTCATACTCGAACAGTTCCACCGCCAGCACGCCGGTCACACCCAAGCCTTCGGCGACACGCACGGCGAGGTCTTCGCAATGCTTGGCCTGCTCGTCCGACATGTTCGGTGCGGGCGCGATGGCCACGCGGCAAATGCCGTCGTCCTGGCGCGATTCCACCACCGGCCACGCACGCACATCGCCGGAACGGTTGCGCGCCACCATGGCGGACAACTCACGCGTGAAGGCGACCTTCTTCTCTGCCATCAGCGGCAGGTCGCGGCTCAAAAGCTGCTCCACGAGTTCCGCGCATTCGCTTCTCGACGACGGGAACCACACCCCATGCCCGTCATACCCACCCCGCGTCGCCTTCAGACACACCTGACCGTCGGTCTCGTCCCAGAACGCCTCCGCGTCCGCAGCCGACGTGATCGCTGCGAACGGCGGCACCGGCAGGCCCGCCTCAGCGAGGCGGCGGCGCTGCTCGAGTTTGTCCTGGGCGTAGATGAGGGCTTCGGGGCGCGGTTCGACGGCGACGCCGTCGTCGATAAGCAATTGCGCGTACTCGTTCGGCACATGCTCGTGATCAAACGTGACCGCGTCCGCGCCCTCGACGATCGCGCGCAGATCCTCAAGGTTGGTGTAGTCGCCGATGCGGACATCGCCGAAGACTTGCGCCGCCGACTTGTCCTTACTCGACGCGAGCACGCGAGTGTCCACGCCGAGCTCGATAGCTTCTGTTTGCATCATTCGTGCCAATTGGCCGTCGCCAAGCACGGCGACAACAGGCATCCCATACGCGTTACTCACGCCCCACACTGTAGTCGGCCAACCGACTAGCATCGCAGCCATGTCTGAAACCATCGCCCGCCACACCATTTTCCAAAACTCTCTGATGACCGCACTTCTCGACGGCATCTACGACGGCGAGCTCACCATCAGCGACATCCTGAGCAAAGGCAACTTCGGCCTCGGCACCTTCGACGCCCTCGACGGCGAGATGCTCATCCTCGACGGCGTATGCCACCAACTCACCTCCGACGGCAAAGCCCGCGTCGCTGACCTCGACCAACGCACCCCATTTACCGTGGTGACCAACTTCGTACCCCGCCTACGTTTCGACGCACCCGCCGGCATGGTCCGCGCCGAACTCGCCAAATTTATCGACGACGCCGAACCCAGCCACAACTTCTTCACCGCCGTCAAAATCACCGGCCGATTCAAAGAAGTCCGCGTGCGTACCGTCACCAAACAAGAAAAGCCCTATCCCCCAATGTCCGAGGCGGTCTCCGACGACGCCGAACACATCTTCACCGACGTCGAAGGCGTCATCGGCGGATTCCGCACCCCCATGTACGCCAAAGGCATCGGCGTCCCCGGCTGCCACGTGCACTTCATCGACAACGAGCATTCGCGCGGCGGCCACGTCCTCGACTACACCGTCGACGACGCCGTCATCGAACTGTGCCCCGGCACCGACATGGAACTGCACCTACCCATCACCGCCGAATTCCTCGGCGGGCACCTCTCACCTGAGGACCTCGACGAGCAGCTCCACACCACGGAAGTCAAGGACTAGCTGCGGGGGCTGCGGCGCGGGTGCGCGGGCTCAGTGCGTCCGCCTAGCCGCGCAGCTGCGACTGCAGCACCTTCTCCACCGCGCGCGTCTTGCCCACCCGGTCAAACCGCACCGGCTGGGCGTAGCCGTACAGCGCGATCCACAAGCCCCCGCGCTCCCGCCGCACCGAATGGATCTGGCGCAACGGGATCGAATCCACCGCGCCACGCCGCCCCCGCGCCAGGACGCGCTTGTCGGTGACCACGAAGCGCCTGCGTCGCGACGACACCAACGGCAACACAAACCGCCACAGGGCCAGCATCGCCCAGATCAGCACCACAATGTTGCGCATCCCCGGATCGATGTGCGGGGTCACGTCCATCCAGCCGATCGCCATCCAGGCGATACCCGTGAGCGCCACTAACTCCAGCAACGGGAACGTCAACGAAGAAAGCGGCGCACACACGTCGGCGAGGACCACCTCGTCCTCGCCGACGCGAAACACCGCTTTGTTAGCCATGACCGGCTAGGTTACTGCACGCCTACTGGGTCGGGCGGAGGTGGTGGACATCGCCGACGGAGAACGGGGTGTCGTCGATAAGCACCTCGCCCTCATCATTAATGCCCGTGACCAGGCCGCGCACCGTCTCCTCCCCCTCGCGTAACTCCAGGCGAACCTGCTGGCCGATGGTCGAACAGACCTTGCGGTAATCCTCCAACAACTGCGGGTCGCGCTCCTGCCACTGCTTCAAACGACGACCCATCGCGGCGAGGATGTCGGCGGTGAACTCGTCGAAATCCACATCAATGCCCTCAAGGTTCAAGGCGGTGGCGGTCTCCACAGGCAGATCCTCCGGACGCATAGCGACGTTAATGCCGATGCCCACAATCACCCGCGGCATATCCAACGCCGAGAGGATGCCAGCGATCTTCTTGCCGCCAATCTGCACATCATTGGGCCACTTCAACTGCGCCTGCGGCACCACATCCGTCACCGCCACCCCCGGCGCGATAGACAGCAACCCGAACGGCGGCGGGGTATCGGTCACGTCGATGACCATGCTCATGGCCAACTGCGAGCCCTTCGGCGACACCCAATGGCGGCCCAAGCGGCCCTTGCCAGCGGTTTGCTCGTCTGCGATGAGCACCGTGCCCGGCGCGGAACCGTCCTTGAGCAGGTCCGCGTTCGTCGACCCGGTGGACTCGACCCACCGCACGTCAGTCCAGTATCCGGCCACCTTGTCCTGAATTGCCTGCACGTCCTTGACACTCATGTGCACGAGCGTAGTAGCCGGCGGGGTGATGTGGTGGGCGGCGTGGTGGAGGCCCTCCGCTCCCCTCCCCTATCTTCTCGAAACGTCGGTTAGCGCGCTTCGCCGAAGAGGCACCTCATTTCTGAAAATCGGGTAGTAAGAGTCCTGAAAATCCGGTAGTAGTCCTTCTGAAAAACGGGTAGTAGGAACTATTCATGCTGTACACTACCCGTATGTCATATCTTCGGCGCACGCTTGATGACGAGCTTGATCTCCTTATGCCTCACCTGCCCGCAATCGCAATTGACGGACCAAAAGGTGTGGGCAAGACCGACACTGCAAGGCGCCGAGCCGACGCTGCTTGGTATCTCGACGATCCCGATATGAGGAACGTTGCCGAGGCAGATTTCTCGCTCTCCTCCGCACCAGATGGAACTCTTCTACTAGATGAGTGGCAGCATCTTCCCCAGATCTGGGATTCTGTCCGCCGTCAAGTAGATCAGGGCGCTGGGCCCGGGCGCTTCCTCCTCACCGGCTCTGCTACCCCAGTTGACCCGAAGGGCTCACACTCTGGGGCCGGACGCATCGTCTCATTGAGAATGCGACCAATGGCAGTTCATGAACGCGGCGTCGCCAACCCCACATGCAGCTTCGCCGGGATCTTGGCCGGAAACACCGATGTATCTGGTTCTTCTGACTGTAGGCTCGACGACTACGCACGCCTCATCACCGGAAGCGGATTCCCCGCCATCGCTTCCGCGAATCCGCTCATCCAGGTCACACTGCTGGATTCCTACATTGAGCGAATCATCGATCGTGATATTCCCGATGCAGGATACGAGGTGAGACGGCCGGAATCGCTTCGAAGCTGGTTGCGCGCATACGCTGCTGCAACAGCCACTACCACCGCTTACTCCAGGCTGCTTGATGCGACCACCGGCGGTCAGACTGAACAACCAAATCAGAAGACCACACTCGCATATCGTGAGCACCTTGCAAAGATTTGGCTGCTTGATCCAGTTCCTGGTTGGGTTCCAGAAAACAATGAGTTCAAACGCCTGCAGCAAGGCCCAAAGCATCACTTGGCTGACCCTGCACTCGCTGCCAGGCTTCTTGGAATATCCCCATCTGGCCTCTTGAGTAACCGTGCTGCGCACATGTTCGGGCCGCTTTTCGAGTCTCTGTGTGCGCTCACCCTGCGTGTACTGGCCCAAGCAAACAGGGCCAAGGTCTACCACCTCAGGTCGAACGCGGGAGAGCGAGAAGTCGACTTCATCATTGAGGGCGCTGAGCGGGAGGTGCTCGGGGTGGAAGTCAAGCTGAAGCCTCATATCGATGACGCCGACGTCCGACACCTCCTATGGTTGCGCGACCGCATTCCAGACCGTGTTACCAACCTCATGGTCCTTACCACGGGGAAACAGGCTTATGTACGACCTGACGGTGTGATCGTTATGCCTCTCGCGCTTCTCAGCAATTAGTGTTCCCGTTTCCTCACCCTCGCCCTCGCAAGCCCCCGGAAGCACACCCCAACCCGGCACCCCGGTTACACCTACGCTGCGAAACGTCTGGCGACGCGCCGTCGATAGGCAATGTGGCAGGAACAATCTCGGAATCTAGACTGGGGCGTTATGAGTTCATCTAAACCCGACATGACCACGACGGCTGGCCGCATTCAGGATCTGCGCAATCGCCTGGATGAGGCGCAGGCACCGGTCGGTCAGGACGCGATCGATGCTGTCCACGAGGCTGGCGGCACCACTGCTCGTGAGCGCGTGCTTTCGCTTCTCGACGACGGCACGTTCGTGGAGACCGACGCCCTGGCCAAGCACCGCGTCGAGGCATACAAGATGGACAAGTCCAAGCCTTCCACCGACGGTGTGATTACGGGCTACGGGCTGATCGACGGCCGTCGTGTCTGCGTCTTCTCCCAAGACCCGACGATTTTCGACGGCCAGGTCGGTGAGGTGTACTGCGAGAAGATCCTCAAGATCTACGACTTGGCAACCAAGACCGGCGTGCCGCTGATCGGTATTTATGACTCGACTGGCCCGCGTTGGAAGGAAGGCATTGTCACCGCGCATATGCAGGCACAGATCCTGCGTGCGGCAACCCGTGCGTCGGGTTTGATTCCGCAGATCGCGGTCGTGGCCGGGGATGTCGCCTCGCTCGCTGCCACCACGGTCCCGATGGCGGACATCACCGTCATGGCCGAGGGCGCGTCCCTGCACGTGACCACGGCGGACATCGTGAGCAAGGTCTCCGGCGCCGAAACGACTTCCGATGAGCTTGGCGGCACCGCCGTCCACGCCGCGGAGACTGGCCTGGCGCAGCTCGTCGCCGCGACCGATACGGAAGCGGTGGACCTGGCCCGTACCGTGGTCAGCTACCTGCCGCTGAATAACAAGGCCGCTTCCCCGCTGGGTGCCGACAACGCCGAGGCCCCTGCGACGGAGGCCGACCTCGACACATTCATGCCTGACGACGACAACCAGCCCTACGACGTCACCGACATCCTGGCTTCGGTCACCGACGGCGACGTTCTGGAACTCTCCGCTGGCTTCGCAAGTTCCGTGGTCACCGGTTTTGCGCACGTGGGCGGGCGCGCGGTTGGTGTCGTCGCAACGCAGCCGAGTGTTTTGGCTGGCTGCCTGACCCGCGACGCCGCACGCAAGGCCGCACGCTTCATCCGCACCTGCGACGCGTTTAACCTGCCGATCGTGCAGTTCGTGGACTCCCCCGGCTTCCTCCCGTCGGTCGAGGAGGAGCGCTCCGGGTCCGCCGCAGCCGCCGCCGCACTCGCCTACGCGTTTGCAGAGGCCCAGGTGGGCACGATCACCGTGGTCACCCGCAAGGCGTTCGGTCCGTCGTACGCGCTGCTCGGCTCGAAGGGCCTGGGCGCGGACCTGGTGTTCGCTTGGCCGACCGCACAGATCGCACTGGCAGACGCCACCACCGCCGCCGAGGCGATCGGCACCGACGAGGAGCAGTACGCCGCGGACAACCTCAACCCGTACGTGGCCACTGAGCGCGGAATGGTCGACGCCGTCATCGAACCGTCCACCACCCGCGCCCGCGTCCTCGAGGGTCTGCGCCTGCTCGAGCGCAAGGTGACCTACCCGGCACAGAAGAAGCACGGCAACATCCCGCTGTAAGGAGGCTGACGTGGATATTCAGGTAGTTAAAGGCAACCCCACCGAGGCGGAACTGCAGGCGCTGACCGAGGTGCTGCTGCAGCTCCAGCGCGAACGCAAGCAGTCCGGGGTGCAGCCTGACGCCAGCATATGGGGTGCGTCCCACCCGGCGACTGCGTTTAACCCGCACGCGTTCGATTCGGCGGCGTATTACTAATGCGGTTGGTGTTGGCGTCGCAGTCCCCGTCGCGACGCATGCTACTCGAACAAGGTGGCGTCACCCCCGTGCTGCGTCCCGCGCACATCGATGAGGATGCGGTGATCGCCTCGCTCGGCGACGTCCCACCCGCCACCACCGTGGCCACCCTCGCCCGCGCAAAAGCCGAGACCGCAATTACGGAGTTCCCCGACGACGTTGTTGTTGGCTGCGACAGCATGCTGCTTCTCGACGACACCTTGCTCGGCAAACCCCACACCGTCGACGAAACAATCCGCCGGTGGAAAGCACAGCGCGGCAAGGAAGCACACCTGCTCACCGGGCATGCGGTGTGGTTCGGCGGCGAATGGGTCGTGGATACCGTCACCACCGCCATCCGCTTCGGTGACGTATCCGATGCCGACATCGAGGCCTACGCCCGCTCCGGCCAGCCGCTTCAGTGCGCCGGCGCGTTCACGCTCGAGGCACTCGGCTCCTGGTTTATCGACTCCATCGACGGCGACCCCACCAGCGTCATCGGCCTGTCCATGCCACTTTTGCGCCGCTGCCTGTACCGCTTCGGGCTGGACGCCTCCGACTTCTGGACCGCGTAGCGCACGTTGTGGGTAGCCTGGCCATCATGGAAATCAACGACATGCTTGCACCGAAGCCCATCGAACTTCCCGCCGATCCGGCCACCGGCAAGGACCTCCTTGCCGACGACACCGCGCTCGCCCACCCCGACTCCCCCGCCGTCTGGGCCACCCGCGCCGAGCGTGAACTCGAATCCGGCGACAAACTCATCGCTTACGCCTACGCCCGCACCGGCTACCACCGCTCCCTGGACCGCCTGCGCGCCAACGGATGGAAGGGCTGGGGTCCGGTCCCGGCGTCCCACGAGCCGAACCGCGGTGTGCTCAAAGCCATCGCGATGCTCGCGCTGACCTCCAAGGCGATTGGCGACGACGCCGAGTACGACCGCTGCCGCCAAATGCTTTCCGACGCCGACCCGGCCAGCGTGAAGGAGCTGCTGGGGTAGGCGTCAAAAGCAGATCGTCTAGCTCCCTGAGAGGGGGTACTAGACGATCACGACTCCCCGGATGCATTTCCCCAGGTGATATTGAAAACGGATATCAATAAAATGCGGATCGTCTAGCAGCTCCGAAATGCAACTAGACGATTCGCATTCCCGGTCGGCGAAAACCGGGTCACGACAGACAAGAAGCCCCGGCACGGGATTTTCGGGCCGGGGCGTTGGTGTCGTCGAAAAGTCAGCGCTTACGCGTGCTTCGCCTCCACGCGCTTGATGGCCTCCTCGGCCACCATCTCCTGGATGCCCATGTCGAGCTCCGAGGTGAAGCCGACGCAGGAGCAGTTGATCTCGCCGAGGACGTAGGTGTCCTCCCCGGTCTCGTCGTCATCGGCAAGCATGAAGTCCGCGGTCCAGATCAGCGGAATGTTGTCGCCACCGAGGTTCTCGGCGATGACCGGGCGGGCCTCGGCGAACATGTCGACGAGCTCCTGCCACTCCTCCGGCTTCTGGTAGGTGTACTTCGCGCCGGAGAACAAGGTTGCGGAGAACGCGTCGCCGCCCTCAGCCGGCTTCTTGTGCACAACGAACACCGGGTGCGGGCCGACCAGCAGAATGCGGATCTCACCCTCGACGATGCGCGGCATGAAGCGCATGTCCACGAGCATGCCGTTGTCGCCTTCGATGTACTGGTCACAGAAGTCCATGAACTCGCCGAGCTCGCGCTCCTCAGTGTGGTTGTCCACAGCCTCGGTGCACTTGAGCTTGGTGTCCAGCGGCAGGGCGGTGCCCGGTTCGACGGAGTCGGCCAGGGCTTCGTCGGCAAGGCGCACGCGCCAGATGCCGGAGCCAGTGGAGCCGCGGTTCTGCTTGAGCACGCGCTCGCCGTAGGACAGGGAGGTCGGGAAGGTGTTGTGGAAGTCCTCAACCTCGTAGTACGCGGCGGTATCTTCCGGCACAAGGTCGGTCTTGTTCAGCTTCACCAGGGCATCCTTCGCACCGTAGGAGATCATCTCCTGCGGGGTGGACATGCCGACCAGGCCGGCCTCGGACAGGCGGGTAAGCAGGTCAAAGTAGCCCTTTTCGCCGCCCGGGATGTTGCCCGGGTTCACACGCGAGATGTAGCCGTCGAAGTTCTCGGAGACGTACGTGAACAGGTCGTCGGCCCACTCCGGACGGAAGTAGACAACCTCTGCGTGCCAGCCCTTTTCCTTGATGGCGTTGACAATGGGCATGGTGTCCTTGCGGTGGCCGTCAATGTACTTGTCGGAGCCGCCCTCAACCTCGAAGACAACAATCGCCTTGTGCACGGTGATCCCTTTCATGATGTTGTCCCGCAGCGTGTGAATGCGGTCAGCGCATGCATCGGCGGGGTAGGTAAAAACTCGCGAAACATCTCAGCCGTAGCCGTCGTGTTCCGTCTCTGACTCTATCGGCTTAAAGCGACCCACACAGGGCGGCAGAATTGATAGTGTGCAAGTTCACACCTGTTGTGGCGAGGCGAGGTTTCTCGCCGATTCCGGCCGGGATTTGCTGGTACTACCTGTATCCTTGTCGGTGATTGTTCACTCGCCTATTCCGGCGGGGGCCGCAGAGACGAAAGGCAGCTGACGTGGGTATCGAACTCGACGACAATCCCCAGTTCAAGGACTACGCACATCCTGAGAAGTTTGTCACCGCCGCGTGGCTTTCGGCGCGGCTCGGCGTGGATGGTCTGAAGGTTGTCGAAAGTGATGAGGATGCGTTCCTCTACGACATCGGCCACATTCCGGGCGCGGTGCGCATTGACTGGAAGAGCGATCTTAACGACGAGCTCAACCGCGACTTCATCGACGGCGAAGCCTTTGCCAAACTCATGCGGTCCCGCGGCATCAGCCGCGACGACACGGTGGTGGTCTACGGCGACCACGCCAACTGGTGGGCTGCCTACACCGCCTGGGTGTTCGAGCTGTTCGGCCACCCCGACGTGCGCTTGCTCGATGGCGGACGCGACGCGTGGATGGGTGAGGAGCGCGACACGTCCTTCGTCGTTCCCTCCTACCCCGAGTCTGACTACCCCGTGGTGGAGCGCAAGGACACCGCAGTTCGCACCTTCGCCTCCGAGCTGCTGGATAATCCGCCGGAGCAGCTTATCGACGCCCGCCCAGCCCCCGCTTACCGCGGCGACGGCACCGCCCCTGTGCAACCCCAAGTACCGACGCTGCGCCAGGGCCACATTCCGGGCGCGTTTAGCGTCCCGTGGGGCCGTTCCGTGCACCCGAACGCGCGCTTCCGCCCGTTGGAGGACATCCGCGAGATCTACAAGGATTTCGATCCGAAGAAGCGCACAGTGGTGTACTGCCAGTTGGGCGAAAGCGCGTCGCACACCTGGTACGTCCTGAACAATATTCTCGGTTTCGAGGACGTTGCGCTGTACGACGGTTCCTGGGCCGAGTGGGGCAACATGGTCCGCGTCCCCGTGGCTAAAGGGGATTCCCGTGGTGGGGCTGTAACATAGAACGACATTTGTCCGATTTTCTGACGGTTCGTATTTCCGATTGAAGGACGGGATTGCTTCGTGTCCACCACCGCACCGAATACTGATCTGCCCCGCAGCCTGAGCAAGGTGCTCGTCGCTAATCGCGGCGAGATTGCCGTGCGCGTCATCCGCGCGTGCCAGGACGAAGGTGTTGCGTCGGTCGCGGTGTATGCAGACCCTGATGTCGATGCGCCGTTCGTCGCTCTTGCCGACGAAGCCTTCGCCCTCGGCGGCACCACCGCCGCCGAGTCTTACCTGGACATGGACAAGGTCATCGACGCCGCGCAGAAGTCCGGCGCCGACGCTATCCACCCGGGCTACGGCTTCCTCTCGGAGAACGCCGAGTTCGCGCAGAAGGTCATCGACGCTGGCCTGACCTGGATCGGCCCGTCGCCGGAGGCCATCGCGGCACTCGGTGACAAGGTCACCGCCCGCCACATCGCTGAAGCCGCCGACGCCCCCATGGCGCCCGGCACTAAGGACCCCGTGGCCAACGCTGACGAGGTCGTTGCGTTTGCCGACGAGCACGGCCTGCCCGTTGCCATCAAGGCAGCTTTCGGCGGTGGCGGTCGCGGCATGAAGGTCGCCTACACCCGCGAAGAGATTCCGGAACTGTTTGAGTCCGCCACCCGCGAAGCCACCGCAGCGTTCGGTCGTGGCGAGTGCTTCGTGGAGCGCTACCTGGACAAGGCCCGCCACGTTGAGGCACAGGTGTTGGCTGATCAGCACGGCAACGTTGTGGTCGTCGGTACGCGTGATTGCTCGCTGCAGCGTCGCTTCCAAAAACTTGTCGAAGAAGCCCCAGCGCCCTTCCTCACCGACGAGCAGCGCGAGCGCATCCACTCCTCCGCCAAGGCCATCTGCCGCGAAGCAGGTTACTACGGCGCGGGCACCGTGGAGTACCTCGTTGGCTCTGACGGGCTGATCTCGTTTTTGGAGGTCAACACCCGCCTGCAGGTCGAACACCCCGTCACCGAGGTCACCGCCGGCATCGACCTCGTGCGTGAGCAGTTCCGTATCGCCCGCGGCGAGGAACTGCAGCTGACCGAAGACCCGGCTCCGCGTGGCCACGCTATTGAGTTCCGCATCAACGGCGAAGACGCCGCCGCAAACTTCATGCCGGCACCGGGCACCGTCGTTGCATACGCTGAGCCCACCGGCCCCGGAGTGCGTGTCGATTCCGGCGTGCGCGCAGGCTCCGTCATCGGCGGCCAGTTCGACTCCATGCTGGCGAAACTGATCGTCTACGGCGCCACCCGCCAAGAGGCCATCCAGCGTGCCCGCCGCGCACTCGGCGAATACGTGGTCACCGGCTTCCCCACCGTCATCCCCTTCCACCAGGCCATCCTGGACAACCCGGCATTCGTCGGCACCGAAGACGGCTTCGACGTGTACACCCGCTGGATCGAGGAAGAGTGGGACGGCGAACTGCCCGCGTCCAGCGCCGATGCATCTATCGACGACGCCGATACCGACCTGCCAGCCCGCCACACCTTCGCCGTTGAGGTCGATGGCCGCCGCATCGAAGTTGCCCTGCCCGAGGAGCTCGTCGCCGCAGGCCCAGCCAAGCGCAAGCCGAAGAAGCGCCGCGCAGGCAAGGCTGCTGTCTCCGGTGACGCCGTCGCCTCCCCCATGCAGGGTTCCGTGATCAAGGTCAACGTCTCCGAAGGCGACGAGGTTGCTGAAGGCGATGTCCTGCTGGTCCTCGAGGCCATGAAGATGGAGAACCCAGTCAAGGCACACAAGGCCGGCACCGTCACGGGCCTCGCCGCCGAAGCTGGCGGCCAGGTGACCAAGGGCGCCGTGCTCATGGAGCTGAAGTAGCTGGTTGCTTCGGTGGCGCTTGTCCCACCCATTGCCCTGACAGATTTTGCAGAATCTGTCAGGGCTTTTCTTTGCGACGCTGCGACCAGGCGTTTTATGCACCTTCAAAGGCCGCCTGACACATTCCGCCACAATCCGTCAGCGCAGACCTACGGAAACGGCAAACTGCTCCAACACAGGCCCAAAAAACGGCATGAGCAGGCCCACAACAACGGCGACAGCCACAACAATCGCAGCGATGGCTTCTGGGGAAGTGCTCGAACCTGTAGGAGCCACATCGGTCGCGGGTGCCTCGGGGATGCCGGTGCCGTGGACAACTGGGGCGCTGATCGGCTTGGTGGCGCTGATGAGCTCGATCTCCTGCGCCTCCGATACGCCAGGCCCGTTCACTGGTTTCGAAGCTCTGTTGAGCGAGGACGATTCGCCCTTCCCGTTCGACACCGTGCTCACGCCTGAGTAGACCGCCACCAGTCCCCTGCCGGGTGCCCACACGGGTGCGCCGGAGTCACCTTTCACGCCAAGTTCGCTGTCGAAGTAGACGTTGTTGCCCAGCCGGTCAACGAAGGTGCCGCACCGCTTCTCCCCTGCGCTGAGCAGGCAGACCTCGTCGTTGGGGTGCAGGTCCTCGAGGTCCACCACGGCGTCGGTGGTGATGGTGTTCGCACCCAGTTGGACACCGTCGTCCCAACGGATGATCCCCCAGTCGTTGCCGGTCGCAGACCTACCGAATGCAGTGGAGGGGTAGAACGTTCCGCTTGCCTGGCCCACAGCAGCGCGGCTGCCGTGTTCGCCACAGTGCCCGGCGGTGTAACTGATCCGTTGGTCGGGGTCGTTGAACCCGATGGTGCACATGCCCTTATCGACGACGACCACACGAGCTCCCTGCTCCACCACCGGAACCGCAGCGTTTGCGATTGGGGTGAGGGCAAGGGCGGTTGCGGTGGTCGTCGAGAGGCATATGCGGCGGAGCATGGAAAAAGATTAACGTGGTGGGCATGGATTACACACCTGAGTTCGAACTACGTGAAGCAACTGAATCCGACCGCACGTACCTGCGCCGCCTGAACTTTCTCACCGACGTGTTCGGGGATGAGCACGGCGAGATCGGACCAGATGAACGTGCAGGCTCCGACAATTACGTCGGCCAATGGGACCCAGAAACCGAAGGCGGCATCCTTGCATTCGACCAGTTCCGTGTGCCAGCGGGCGGTGTCTGGCTGCGCTACTGGCCCACGCCCGAACTGGGTTGGGCCAACCTCGGGAAGGATATTCCGGAGATCGCAATTGCGGTGGAGCGACGCTACGCCGGCCACCGACTCGCCGTCCGACTCCTTGCAGCTGCAGTTGAGTTGGCAGCAAAGCAAGGCGCGTCGAAGGTAGCGCTGTGGGTGGACCCGAACAACGACCGCGCACGCCACCGCTACGAGTCTTTCGGATTCAAAAACGTCGACGGCCACGACAATGTCATGGCCGTCGACGTCGATGACTTCACCGCTTAGGCCACGTTTCGCCTAGGCGGCGCGCCTGCTGGGGGACCACCTCCACCGATAGAGCTCAAAATTTGAGCCCCATTCCTAAGCCTCCAGCAGCCTTTCCCCACGATCAAGCCAGTTAAGCGCAAAGGACTTAATGGCGTCGTGCCACTCAACCTCGTACTGCCGCGACGGCAAGAACGTGCCCACCTCGCGGTATCCGCCAACGGTTTTCACCTCCACGCGGCTGCCAGGCCGGCCACAGTGGGCGGCGGTGTAGCCCGCCCAGAATCCCTTACGAGGCGTCCACGTAGCCCAGCGTGCACTCGGAGACCCCGCCAAAGCGCACCACGTCGCCTTGGGTGACCGTAATGGTTGGGCGGCGGCACTCAGGCGGCGCGGCGGCCAGACAGACGGCACCAGCGGCGGCTGTGGCGGCTCTGGCGCTGTGGGCGCATGCGGGAAAGGTTACCGTGCGTGACTTAAGTGCATGAGTACGGTGGCACCCATGGAGTTCACCTTCCACCGCGCCACAGAATCGGACCGCACCTACTTGCGCCGTCTGAACTTCCTCGCGGACATCTACGGTGACGAATCCAAGGAGGTGCGCCCGGAGCAGTTACCGGACGTGGAACGCTACGTCGACGAGTGGGACCCGCAACGCGACGGCGGGGTCATCGCCTTCGACCAATTCCGCATTCCCGCAGGCGGAGTGTGGTTGCGGTATTGGACGTCGCCTGACCAGGGCTATGCGAACCTCTCGCCCGGCACTCCAGAAATCGCCATCGCCATTGAGAACCGATATGCGGGCCACCGCTTGGGCGAAGCCTTGCTCCGTGAGGTCGTAGACCTCGCCCGGGAGCAGGGTGCTACACAAGTGGCGCTCTTTGTCGCAGAAGACAACCCCCGCGCCCGCCACCGCTATGAAGCGTTCGGCTTCAGCGATGTCGCGGTACCCGGGGGTGTGATGGTCTACCAGCTCTAATCTGCCCTCTCTGCGACGCGCCCTTCCCACCGCGGGATCATGAGGGGGCTGCCGGATTCCGGATCTTGGATGATACTGGCCTCGACGCCGAAAACGTCACGAACCAACTCCTCGGTGATCACGTCGGCGGGCGCGCCGGTGGCCACGACTTCCCCGTCTTTCATCGCGATGATGTTATCCGCGTAGCGCGCCGCTTGGTTGAGATCGTGCAGCACCGCCACCAGGGTGAGGTGGTCGCGCTTGTTCAGCTCGCGGCACAGTTCAAGAAGTTCGATCTGGTAGCGCACATCCAGAAACGTGGTCGGCTCGTCGAGGAGCAGGATCGGAGTCTCCTGCGCAAGAGCGACAGCCATCCAAACACGTTGGCGCTGCCCGCCGGAAAGCTCGTCGACGAAGCGACCGCTGAGCTCGCGCACGTTGGTCGCGTCCATTGCCCCTCCCACGGCACGCTCGTCTTCTGGCGACCAAGGTTTGAAAAGACCCTGGTGGGGATACCGTCCGCGTGAGACGAGATCGATGACACGGATGCCCTCCGGTGCGACCGGCCCCTGGGGAAGCAGGCCGACTTGCTTAGCAACGTGTTTGGTGGGCTGTTCGTGCAGAGACTTGCCGTCGAGAAGCGTCGCCCCTGAAACCGGCGTAATGAGCCGCGTAAGGGACTTCAGCAGCGTCGATTTGCCGCACCCGTTCGGCCCCACAATGACTGTGAACATGCGATCCGGAATCTCGACTGTGACATCGTCGCAGATGATCGCTTCGTCGGAGTACGCCAACTTCGCGTGTTCGGTGCGCAGACGTGCCATTTACTTCCGTCCTTCCTGAATCAGCAGCCAGAGGAAATAGATACCGCCGATGGAGACGGTGACAATGCCTACTGGCAGTGGCGAAGTGGGGTGAATGCGCTGTGCGACAGTGTCTGCGAGCACGAGCAGCAACGCGCCGGTCGCGGCAGTAGGCATCAGCGCCAGCCCGTCGGCGCGCACAAGTCGGCGCGCGATCTGCGGGGCGGCGAGCGCGATGAATGAGATCGGTCCAACGGTGGCGGTGGCTAGTGCGGTCAAGCCAATCCCGGTGATGATCGCGGCGACTTGCACTGCACGCACGTTTTGCCCAAGAGCGGTGGCGAACGGGATGCCGATCTGTGTAAGGCGCATCGGGCGAGCCAACAACGCCGTCACCGCAATGAACACCACCGTGCCCGATGCTGCGAACCCGAGGGTTTTCCAGCTGGTGCCAGCAAGGTTGCCCGCACCCCACAAGCTCGCCATGATCGCGTCCTCGACCGTCGCCGTGAGCAGCAGCCATGTGTTCACCGCGGCCAGCATCGCACTGACACCGATCCCGACGATGATGAGCCGCACTCCCCGAGCATGGCCGTCTTTCGACGCTAGGAAAAACACCGTTACAGCCGTGAGCAAGCCGCCCGCGAGCGCACCGAGCAGGGTGGCCGTGGAACCGCCGCGGAGCACCAGCATAGCGATGAGAGCCCCGGTATAGGAGCCGGTTTGAAAACCGATCACATCCGGCGAACCGAGCGGATTATTGGTGAGGTTTTGAAACAACGCGCCCGACAGAGCGAGCGCAGCACCGAGCACCAGCGCCATCAGCACGCGCGGAGCACGCCACTCCACCACGACCATGTGGGTGAAGTCGTCCCCGCGGCCCAGCACAGCATCGAATACTTGGCCCGCGGTCATCGATGCAGAACCGGTGAAAAGCGCGAAGACGCCGCAAGCAGCCGCCAGCGCGACGAGAACGGCGGTGACTACCACTGCACGCACATCGGTGACGAAGATCGGGCGCTCGCGCGGGCCGATCCCTACCATCGGTCGGCCGAAATCCAGGCGTTGCGTCGTCACAGTTCTGTCACCCGGAACTGGCGCACCATGTAGATAAGGAGGGGCGCGCCGATGAAGGGCGTGACCACCCCTACAGGCATCTCGCCCTGCACAATCACGCGGCCGACCACGTCAGCGAAACCCATGATGGCGGGTGCCAAAATGATCGAGTACGCCATGATCCATCCCTGGTGCGGGCCCACGATCATCCGGCTTAGGTGCGGGGCCAACAACCCGAGGAAAGAAATTGGTCCTGCCACCGCAGTGCCGCCGCCAGCGAGGAGCGCAATAGCGATCAGTGCGACGAGACGAACGCGGTTCGGGTTCGCTCCCATCGCCACGGCAGCGGCCTCGCCCAGCGCGAGCACATCAAGCGACTTCGATAGTGCGAGCGCGAGCACGAGCCCGATCAGAATGAAGGGCACGATCGCGAGCGTATTGTCCAGAGCCTGGTTGGCCGTGGTGCCAGCGGACCAGCCGCGCATCTTCTTCAGAACGTCGGAGTTGGTGAGCAGAACCGCTGAAGTGAACCCGCCGAGGACGGCACCGAGTGCGACGCCGGACAGTGTCATCCGGATCGGGTTGCCTCGCATCGGCCCAGCATTTCCGATGAGGAATACAGCGAACGATGTAACGGTCGCACCTGTGAATGCCAACCACATGTATTGGTTGATGTCGGTGAGACCGAAGTAGGCGATGCCTACCACCACCGCCAGAGAAGCGCCGGCATTGACGCCGAGGATTCCGGGGTCTGTCAGGGGGTTTCTGGTCACTGCCTGCATCAAGCCGCCCGCGACACCGAACGCGGCCCCTGCCACCAAAATCAGCACGGTGCGCGGCACCCGCGACTGCCACACCACCTGCGACACCGGGTCGGCCGGATCGGGCGAACGGAGGAAATGCCACAGCTCGCTGAGCGTAATCTCGCGCGCACCGACGGTAAGGCTGAGCACGAGCGAGACCGCGAGCAACGCGATGAGCACCCATGCGCCGACAACTCGGTACGCGAGCGGGTGGGGCTGTGGCGGTGCTAGCTGGGCTTCCGTTTCGGTGGGCGCAGGCGCTGTGGTGATCGTCATGGTTCGCGGTGGGCGGGTCGAGGGCTTAGGAGACCTTGTTGAAGCCCTGGACCTTTGTGGCGAGTCCGTCCAACCAGTCGGCGTAGTGGCGCGAGGTCAGCGCACCCTTTGAGTTCCAGGCGTAGAGCTGACCAGCCTGGACCGACGGCAGCGAGTCCCACATTTCGGCGGTGAAGGGGTCAGCTTCGTCGTAGTCCTCGACGAGCATGACATCGGTGGGGTATTTCGAGGCTTCCTCCCAGGCGATCCACGCCCACGGGCTGCCCTCGTGACCCTCGGTCGGGCCAGCGAGGGTCGCGCCGAGCGACTTCAGCAGATCCGCATGGGGGCCGTTCGCGCTGGTGTAGAGCATCTCCTTGGTGGGGCTCGACAGCATGAAGCTCAAGTCTTCGCCAGCAATGGCATCGGAGAAGTTCTGCTTCGCAGCCGCGTAGTCTTGGTCTGCCTTAGTGATGTGCGAGGCGGTGACATCGGCGCCGAGGAACTCGGCGAGCTCGCGGACGTTGGCGATGCCCTCGTCCACGGTGTCGCCGCCGGGCAGCGGCACGAACTGGGCGACGCGAGTGAGTTGGGAGTTCACATCCTCTTTGAACCATTGCCAACCGTCTGCTGTGCCGAAGCCAATGATCGCGTCCGGTTTGAGCTGTGCGAGTTTCTCCAAGTCAATCTCGCCGTCGGTGCCGATCTGCTCAATCCCGGTGGTGTCCGCCCCACCCATCACGGTCGGGTCGTCGCACTGGTAACCGAAGATGGCGTTCGGCTTGATGCCGTACTCATCGAGGGTGGAGTAGGCGTAGCAGTCCATGACGATGTTCTTGGGCTGCTCGGCGAACTCGATTTTCAGGCCGTCAATGCTCGGGTGGTTAAACACCAGCGCACCGGATGCCTGGGCATTGCTCGAAGCGGACGCGGAGGAGGATGTCGCGGCGTCCGAGGCAGACACGGTGGAAGTTGCAGTGGAAGTTGAGGCGGAGTTGGAAGGAGATGAGCTGCAGCCTGTGAGAGCGAGGCCAACAGCAAAGGTGAGCACTGCACCGAGTTTCGCGCGCATGCGGGATCCCTTTCAGTCGAAATGTGGCCTGAGCAGAAAACCAGGCGAGCACTTAGCAAAGGCAAACCTAACAGATGGTCTGGGTTAGGTAAAGCAGCCCTTACCATCTCGCGAGGAAGTTACCCCCGCGCCTGTCCTCGAATCCAGAACGCGCTGAATGTGACATTTTTGGGATCAATCCCCCACTCTTGCACGGCGAATCGTCGCACCCCCGCTGCGAGGTCTCGTTCGCCGCAACACCAGACACTCTCCGGGCGCTCGTGAGAGCGAAGCTCGGAGACAACTGCCTCCAGCAACCTGTCCTGCTGGGCGGTGACCAGGGCCAGTGACCTCACGCGGGATTGCCAGCGCTCAACCAGCCCAGGCTCGAATTCGTCGTTCGTGGTGGCGGCGAACACGACATCTGCCGCAGCCAGCTCAGCAGGGTGGAATTGCTCGAGGAATTCAAGAATTGCTGCGACTGAAGGCGCTGCAGTGGGGTCGGCGACCAGCAGCTGCGATGTGCCTGGCTTTGGCTCGCGCCGGAACCACAGCCCGTTCGCGGGGTAGATTCCGCAGGTGTCCCCAGGCGCGACGCGCAGCGCCCAACGCAACGCGGGCCCGATGTCGGTGTCCGAGGCATCCGAAACACCGTGTGTGACCAATAGGAAGCTCAGGGTGCCAGCAGCTCGGTCGAGACTTCGAACTGTGTACCACCGAAGGTCGGGTCGCACGGCATCCGGAAGCGCGGCAAGTTGGGCTCGTAGATTGCTTACCCGAGTTGTCGTTAATGGGACATAGTCCTTGCCAGGCCCCGGCATGAGGAGGCCGAAGAACTCGTCTGGGCCTACCAATTGGTGGTCGCGCAATTCAGGCGCAACCACGGAGATCTCAAGGAGGTCGGGGGCAACCCGTTCAACATTGGCGACGGTGACTGTGAGTGCATCGCTTTTCTCGCGCTGAGGCCAGTCCGTGAGCTGAATGTCCGAAAAGTTGTTAGAACCGAAAACCATGAAAGGTAGTTTAGGCTTACCTACATCATTGTGCCGAGACGCCCAGCCGCCAAAACGCCGAAAGCGCCGGCACTCCGGGTGGAGGTCGGCGCTTTGGACGTCGTCAGGCGAAAAGCTCTTAAGCGATAACCACCACGAGGTCGCCGCCTTCCACCTTGGTCGGCTTGGTCAGCGCGATGCGCTCGATCACGCCCGACTTCGGTGCGGAGATCGCGGCCTCCATCTTCATAGCCTCGATGGTTGCGACCGGGTCGCCTTCCTTGACCTCGTCGCCTTCCTTCACCGTGACGGTGACGGCACCAGCGAACGGTGCGGCAACGTGGCCCGGGTTGGACGCGTCGGCCTTCTCCACCTCAGCAACGGTGGACTCGACGTTCTCGTCGCGGACGGCAACCGGCCGGACCTGGCCGTTGACGGTCAGGATGACCTGGCGCATGCCCTTCTCATCCGGCTCGCCGACAGCGTCGAGGCTGACCACCAGCGGCGGACGGTTTTCGTCGATCTCGCCGTAGTAGATCATGGTCTCCACGCCCTCTTCAAGGCCGTAGAAGAAGGTCTTGTCACCCAACTGGTCGGTGATGCCGTAGGTGCGCAGGTGCTCCTGGTACTCGGCGTACTGCTTCGGGAATAGCAGCTGATCCAGCGCCGCACGACGCACACTGTGGTCGTCGGACTGCAGATCCGGCTCGAGCTCTGCCGGCACCTGGACGGTGTGGTCGACCTCGGAGCGGTTCTCCAGTGCCTTGTCGCGCAGCAGCGGCCAGCCACCCGGAGGGGTACCCAGCTCGCCCTGCAGGAAGCCGATGACAGATTCCGGAATGTCGTACTTGCGCGGGTTCTCTGCGAACTCCTGCGGGCTGACACCCTGGCCGACGAGCTGCAGGGCCAGGTCGCCAACCACCTTGGAGGACGGGGTGACCTTCGTCGGGCGACCGAGGATCTCGTTCACGCCTGCGTAGTAGTCCTCGATGAGCTCGAAGCGATCCTCCAGACCAAGGGCCTTCGCCTGGGTGCGCAGGTTGGAGAGCTGACCGCCCGGAATCTCGTGCTTGTACACACGGCCGGTCGGGCCCGGAATGCCGGACTCGAACGGTGCGTACACCTGGCGCACGGCTTCCCAGTACGGCTCCATATCGAAGACGGCCTGCAGGTCGATGCCGGTGTCGCGCTCGGTGTTCTCAAACGCTGCGACGAGGGCGGACATCGACGGCTGGGAGGTGGTGCCTGCCAGCGGAGCGGATGCAACGTCGACGATGTCGGCACCGGCGTTGGCAGCCGCAAGGTAGGTCGAGAGCTGACCGCCCGCAGTGTCGTGGGTGTGGACGTGCACCGGCAGGTCGAAGCGCTCACGCAGCGCCTTCACCAGCTTGGCGGCTGCTGCCGGACGCATCAGGCCAGCCATGTCCTTAATCGCCAGGACGTGGGCGCCAGCCTCGACGATCTCCTCGGCGAGCTTCAGGTAGTAGTCCAGCGTGTACAGATCCTCATTCGGATCCATCAGGTTGCCGGAGTACGCCATCGCAACCTCGGCGACGGTGGTGTTGGTTTCCAGCACTGCGTCGATCGCCGGGCGCATCTGGGAGACGTCATTCAGCGCGTCGAAGATTCGGAAGATGTCAATACCGGACGAGGCTGCTTCCTGGACGAACGCCTTGGTCACGTTGTCCGGGTACGGGGTGTAGCCAACAGTGTTGCGGCCACGCAGCAGCATCTGAATGTTGACGTTCGGCATCGCCTCGCGCAGCTCGTCGAGACGCATCCACGGCGACTCGTGGAGGAAGCGCATGCCCACATCGAAGGTAGCGCCGCCCCATGCCTCAACGGAGGTCAACTCCGGGGTCAGGTGACCCACATGCTTCGCGGCAGCCACAAGGGTGTTGGTGCGAATACGGGTTGCCAAAAGTGACTGGTGAGCGTCACGGAACGTGGTCTCGGTGACACCCAGAGCGGTCTGCTTGCGGATCTTCTCAGCCCACTTTGTCGGGCCGAGCTCAAGCAGGTCGTCGCGGGAACCACGCGGCAGATCGCCGTACTTGGATTCCGGCAGCTTCTTCGACGGCTGAATGTTCGTCGGGCGAGCACCGTTTGGCTGGTTCACCGTAACGGATGCCAGGTAATCGAGGATCTTGCCGGCATCGTCAGCCGCGGCCGGAGCCTCGAGCAGGTGCGGGTGGTCCGCGATGAAGCCGGTGTTGATGCGCTCGTTGCGGAACTCGTCCTCGCTGAGCAGGGCGCGCAGGAAGCCGATGTTCGTGGACAGGCCCGTAATGGAGAACTCGTTCAGGGCGCGCAGGGCACGGTCGACGGCGACCTGGAAGTTGCGGCCACGGCAGGTCATCTTGACCAGCAGGGAGTCGAAGTTCGGGGTGATGGTGGTACCGACGGCCACGGAGCCGTCGAGACGCACACCTGCACCACCCGGGGAGCGGTAGCCGGTGACCACGCCGGAGTCCGGTCGGAAGCCGTTGGCCGGGTCCTCGGTGGTGATGCGACACTGCAGGGCCGCGCCGTTGACCTCGATGAGGTCCTGGGTGAGGTGGATGTCCTCCAGCTTCGCGCCGGCGGCGATGTACATCTGGTTCTTTACGATGTCGATGCCGGTGACTTCCTCAGTCACCGTGTGTTCCACCTGCACGCGCGGGTTCATCTCGATGAAGACGTGGTTGCCGGACTCGTCGACAAGAAACTCGACCGTACCTGCGCCCTCGTAGTTGATTTCCTTACAGAACGCCACAGCGTCGGCACAGATCTTCTGGCGCTGCTCTTCCGTGATGTGCTGCGCCGGAGCGATCTCAACAACCTTCTGGTGGCGGCGCTGCACGGAGCAGTCACGCTCAAACAGGTGCACCACGTTGCCGTAAGAGTCAGCCATGATCTGCACCTCAATGTGCTGCGGGCGGATCACGGCGCGCTCGATGTAGACGTTCGGGTCACCGAAGGCTGCCTCAGCCTCGCGGGATGCCTCAGCTGCGAGACGCTCAACGTCTTCGATCTTCTCAATGAAGCGCATGCCGCGTCCGCCGCCACCGGCGACAGCCTTCACAAACACCGGGAACTCGAAGTCCTTGGCAAATTCTGCCAGCTGTTTCGGGTCGGACGACGGCTCAGAGTCCTTCAGCACCGGCAGGCCGGCACGCTCAGCAGCCTGGACAGCGGCGGACTTGTCGCCCGTCAGGTCCAGCGTCTCCGGGGTCGGGCCGATGAACTTAATGCCGTTGTCGCGGCAGGCACGAGCCAGGTCAGCACGCTCGGAGAGGAAGCCGTAGCCCGGGTAGACGGCATCTGCGCCAGTTTGCTTCGCGGCACGGATGATTTCGTCGATGTTCAGGTACGCCTTGACCGGCTGGCCGGCCTCGCCGATCTGGACTGCCTCGTCCGCGAACGGACGGTGGAACGAGTTACGGTCCTCGCGGGGGTAGACCGCGACGGTCTTCGCGCCAGTTTCAAAGGCTGCACGGAAGGCACGAACGGCGATCTCACCGCGGTTAGCTACCAGGATTTTCTTGAATGCTGGCAGGTCATTAAGCGGGAGGTTATCCGGGTTCATTTGGTTCCTTTCCTCAAGGAAAGATCGAAGTCATACTGCAACGGGTAGTTTAGTACAGGTCACACTTTTCTTGGGTCGTTTTCGCCAACGAATGTGACACGTTTGCACCCTAACGCGGGGGTGCAAAAACGCGGGCGCCGCGTTGCGACGACCCGCGTTTCGGGGGTGATCCGCTTACGCCTTGACGTGGCGCTCCTCCGGGCCGTTGTAGGCCGAGAGCGGACGGATCAGGGAGTTGTTCTCAAACTGCTCGATGATGTGAGCGGTCCAGCCGGTAATGCGGGACATCACAAACAGCGGGGTGAAGAACTCGATGTCGAAGCCCAGGATGTAGTAGGCCGGGCCCGACGGGAAGTCCAGGTTCGGACGGATCTTGATCGAGGTGTTGTCGTGCATGGTCTTGGCCATGATGTCGTACATCTCGACCCACTTCTGAGCGTCCTTCTCCGGATGCTCGGCAGCGAGCTTCTTGAAGGCGGCTTCCATCGTCGGCACGCGCGAGTCGCCCTTCTTGTACACGCGGTGGCCGAAGCCCATGACGAGCTCCTTGTTCTTGAGCTTGTCCAGGCACCACTGCTCTGCCTTGGCCGGGTCGCCGATTTCGGTCATGTGGTGCATGACGAACTCGTTGGCGCCACCGTGCAGCGGGCCCTTCAGGGCACCGATTGCGCCGGTGATTGCGGACCAGCCGTCGGACATGGTCGAGGCAATCGTGCGGGCCGTGAAGGTGGAGGCGTTGAAGGAGTGCTCGGCGTAGAGGATCATCGTCTTCTCAAACGCCTCGATGTCGGACGGGATGTTGGCCGGGGACTTCTCATCGTCACCGAAAACCATCCAGAGGAAGTTTTCGGAGAAGCCCTTCTCCTTGCTCGGGGCGATGTACTCCTTGCCCTGGCGGCGACGGATGTCGGTTGCGACGATCGTCGGCAGCTTGGCCAGCAGCTTGCGGCCGATGCCACGCAGGTGATCGGAATCCGGGGTGAACTTCTCCGGATCCTCTGCACCCAGGTAGGACACTGCGGTGCGCAGCACGTCCATCGGGTGGCAGTCCTTCGGCATGAAGTTGATGATCTGGATCAGTTCTTCATCGATGTCGCGGTTTTCCATGCAGCCACCGCGGAACTCTGCAAACTGCTCCTCGGTCGGCAGTTCACCGTTCCACAGCAGGTATGCCACTTCCTCGAAGGTGCAATGCTCTGCCAGTTCCTGGACCGGGTAGCCGCGGTACAGCAGCGAGTTGGTCTCCGGGTTGACCTTGGACACTGCGGTGTAGTCAGCGACAACGCCGTTGAGGCCCTTACGAATTTCCTGCTCAGTCATGATGATTCACTCCTTCTTGGTGGTGGTGTTGGTGGTGGCGGTCTACTGCTCAAAGGTGGAGCTGTAGGTGTCTTTCGAGTAGGTGAAGACGGATTGGTCGAACTGGTTGTATTCGTCGTAACGCACCAGTTCGTAGAGGCGCGCGCGGTGCTGCATCTTGTCCAGCCACGGCACCTGGGTGCCGGTTTCTGCGATGTCGCGCAGCATTGCTTCGGTCTGGCCCATGGCGATACGGAAGGTGGTCACCGGCCAGATCACGGCGTTGTAGCCGAGGTTTTCCAGCTGCTGGGCGCTGAGCAGGTCGGTCTTGCCAAACTCGGTCATGTTGGCCAGAAGCGGCGTGTCCACGGCGGCGCGGAACTTGGCAAAGTCTTCCTCCGAGTACAGCGCTTCGGTGAAGATGAGGTCCGCACCTGCGTCGGCGTATGCCTTCGCACGCTCGATGGCCTCGTCGATGCCTTCGATGCCGGCGGCGTCGGTGCGGGCACAGATGACAAAGTCGTCGTCCTGGCGCTCGCGCACCGCTGCGGTGATGCGGCGGATCATCAGGTCACGCGGCACAACTTCCTTGCCGTCGAGGTGGCCGCAGCGCTTCGGGTTGACCTGGTCTTCCAGGTGGAGGCCAGCCAGGCCTGCCGCTTCAAACTCGGCGACGGTGCGGGCTGCGGACATCGGCTCGCCGAAGCCGGTGTCGGCGTCGATGAGCACCGGCAGGTTGGTGGCGCGGGCGATCTGGCCGCCGCGGTTTGCAACCTCGGAAAGCGTGGTCAGGCCGATGTCCGGCAGGCCCAGGTCGTTGGCTACCACGGCGCCGGAGACGTACACGCCGGAGAAGGATCCGATGTCCTCGATCAGGCGCGCGGTCAGCGGGTTGAAGGCGCCGGGCAGGGTGGTGATTTTTTCGTCGACAAGCGATGCTCGCAGTGCTTTGCGACGCTCGTTCGGGGTTGTGTCAGGCTTGAACATTAGAAGATGCCTCCCGGGATCTCCTCTGCAGCGGCGCGGGTTGCGTCGTTGACGCGGATGTTAAGTTCGGTCAGGTCAGTGAGGTTTTCCAGATCCTGCACGGCGGCGAGGAAGCGGTCCTGCTCGTCCTTATCGACGATGCCCTCAGCCAGGGTGCGGAACTTCTGGATGTAGTTCTCACGCTCGAACGGACGAGCACCGTACGGGTGGGCGTCGGCGACAGCCATCTCATCCTCGATGACAGTGCCGTCGTTGAAGGTGATGACAGCCTTGGCGCCGAATGCCTTCTCGTCCGGATCCTGCGAGTGGTAGCGACGGGTCCACTCCGGGTCCTCCACCGTGGACACCTTGTGCCACAGCTCGACGGTCTCCGGACGGTTTGCGCGCTCCGGGGTGTAGGAGTCGACGTGGTGCCAGCCGCCGTCCTCAAGGGCGACAGCGAACATGTACATGATCGAGTGGTCCAGAGTCTCGCGGGATGCCTTCGGATCCATCTTCTGCGGGTCGTTCGCGCCGGTGCCGATGACGTAGTGGGTGTGGTGCGAGGTGTGCAGCACGATGGACTCGATCTCGGCGGTGGTCTTGCCTGCGTCTGCGATGGTCTGCTTCATGCGACGAGCCAGGTCAATCGGAGCCTGTGCCTGGTACTCGGCGGAGTGTTCCTTGGTGTAGGTGTCCAGGATCGCGCGCTTCGGCTCGCCGTCTGCCGGCAGCGGGACGGTGTAGGTGCGCTCCGGGGAGTGCAGCATCCATGCAATGAAGCCGTCTTCGCCTTCCCAGATCGGGGCCGGTGCGCCCTCGCCGCGCATGGCGCGGTCCACCGCTTCGATGGCCATCTTGCCGGCGAACGCCGGGGCGGATGCCTTCCAGGAGGAGATCAGGCCCTTGCGGGACTGGCGGGGTGCGGTGGTGGTGTGCAGCGCCTGGCCGATTGCCTGGTAGATGGTGTCCACGTCCAGGTTGAGCATGGTGCCGATGCCAGCTGCGGCCGAGGGGCCAAGGTGTGCAACGTGGTCGATCTTCCACTCGTGCAGGCAGATGCCCTTGACCAGGTTGACCTGGATTTCGTAGCCGGTGGCGATGCCGCGGATCAGCGCCTTACCGTCGAGGCCCTTGTGCTGTGCAACAGCAAGGATCGGCGGGATGTTGTCGCCCGGGTGGGAGTATTCGGCTGCCAGGAAGGTGTCGTGGAAGTCGAGCTCGCGCACGGCGGTGCCGTTTGCGAAAGCGACCCATTCTGCGGAGTAGGTGCCGTCTTCGCCGAAGACGAGTGCACCCTTGTTGTCTGCCGGGTGTGCCTTGGCCATTGCGCGGGCGACGGCGACCGGGCGGCGGTTATAGGAGGCAACAGCGACAGAAGCGTTGTCGATGATGCGGTTGATGATCATTTCGCGGGTATCTTCCGGCACCTCAACCGGGTCGGCCGCGACCTTGGCAATCTTGTAGGCCAGATGCTCTTCAATCGGGAAGTCTTCTGCGGACTTATGGGTGCGTACCTCGTGTTGGATCATTCTTCGGCTCCTTCTGGCAATCGAGATGATGACGAACCTCATATTAGGAGCGAAAGTGTGTTGCGCATCATAGTGGAAGGTGCGTATTCTTGCGTCCTGAAACTGACAGACTTGCAAAGTGTTGCAAATCCCCAGGCCAAGCGGCTGAGAAGGAGCAAAATCAACGATGGCAAAACTGTACGCGGGGGGTCAGATCCGCACACTGCGCACCGCTCGCAACCTCACTCAAGCCGATGCGGCGATCCTCGTCGGCATCTCGCCGAGCTATCTCAACCAGTTGGAAAACGATCAGCGCCCACTCACCGCAAGCGTGTTGTTGCAGTTAACGTCCGCCTTCGGGGTGGATGCTTCCTTCTTCTCCGGCGACGCCGAACGCGAAACCGCAGCCGCCCTTTCGGAACTGCTCCCCGGCATCGCGCAGCACGAGCTGGAGGAATTCGCCCGCCACTTCCCTACCCTTGCGGAGCGTGTCCGAACCATCCCCGAGCGCCTCAACGAGCAAGCCCCCAACCCCTACGAGTACGCACGCAGCTTTTTCCAGGAACACAGCAACTACTTCCACTCCCTGGATTCAGCGGCCGAAACGCTTGCGGAGCATCTTGGTGGCCGCCAGTTGCGCCTGACCCGTCTTGCGTCGGTCCTCGACCGCGACTTCGGCTACACCGTGCGCTTCAACCAGCCTGTGGAGTCGGGTCGCTCCGACATCGACACCACCACCCGCGAGATCCGCCTGCGCTCCGGCTTGAGCGAAGCGCAACAGTGCTTCGAGCTGTCCTACCGCTACAGCAATCTCGCCCACGGCGACGTGATGTCAGAGCTCATTGCGCGTATCGACGACACCCCGGCCCGCAACGTCACCACCCACGGCTTAGCCCAGTACTTCGCGGCTGCCGTCACCATGCCGTACACGGAGATCCTGCAGGCTGCCCACGAGACGCGCTACGACATCGATGTCATCTCGGCCCGCTTCGGCACCGGATTCGAATCCACCTGCCAACGCCTCGGCACACTGCAGCGCCCCGGCGCGCAGGCTGTGCCGTTTGTATTTATGCGCACCGACCGCGCAGGAAATGTGTCCAAGCGCCAGGCCACCACGTCGTTCCGCTTCGCCGTCTCCGGCGATACCTGCCCGCTATGGGTGGTGCACCGTGCGTTTGAAACCCCAAACCGTGTGACCAGGCAGGTCTCCACCACCCCGGACGGGCGCACACAGATGTGGGTTGCGCGCATGGTGCAGGGTCCCGCCGTGGGCTTTGGTCAGCCCCGGCGCGAGCACGCCGTAGCGCTTGGCTGCGACGCCGCATACGCACCCCAACTGGTGTACGCCGACGGCCTTGATCTGGCCCCGGCGTCAGCTACCCCGATTGGTCCGGGGTGCGCGACGTGTCCGCGCACCCGCTGCCCCCAACGTGCGTTTCCGGCTAGTCCAGATCCGACTTTGTAATCAGGCGGCGCGCCGCCTCGGTAATCGAACCTGACAGCGACGGGTACACCGCCATCGAGTTAGCCAGCTGGGTGACGGTGAGGCTGTTGGTTACCGCGATGGTCAGCGACAAGATCAGCTCGGATGCAGTCGGCGCGACGATCACACCGCCGATGACCTGGCCGGAGCCCTTGCGGGCGAAAATCTTCACAAACCCGTACTGCAGGGAACGCATCTTGGCGCGCGGGTTCGTCGACAAGGGCAGCTTGTAGATGTCTGCCTCAACCTTGCCGTCGCGGATCTCCTGCTCGGTGACACCCACGGCAGCGATCTCCGGACGGGTGAACACGGCGTTGCCAACCGTCTTCAGGCGGATCGGGCTGACACCGTCGCCCATCGCGTGGTCAACGGCAGTGCGGCCCTGCTGCGCCGCAACCGACGCCAGCGGCATGAGGTCCGTGCAGTCGCCCGCAGCGTAAATGCCGGCGACGTTAGTGCGCGAGACGCGGTCCACATGAATGTGGCCGGACGGGGTGGTCTCCACCTTTGCGGCCTCAAGGTTCAAATCTGCCGTATTCGGAACAGAACCGATGGACATCATCACGTGCGAACCCTCAATGGCGCGGCCATCAGTGGTGTGCACGACCACAGCGTCACCCGTGTTTTCCACACGCTCCACACGCGCGTCCTTCTCCAACTGCACGCCGCGATCCGCCAGGACCTTCTCCAAGACATCGGCGGCGTCGGCGTCGTCGTGAGGCAAAATGCGATCGCGGGAAGCAACCATGGTCACCTTCACGCCCAGCTCCGCAAACGCAGAGACAAACTCCGCACCAGTCACGCCAGAACCAACCACAATGAGGTGGGTCGGCAGCTCCTGCAGGTCATACATCTGACGCCAGTTCAGGATGCGCTCGCCGTCCGGCTCCGCCCCCTTGAGCACACGCGGGCTCGCACCCGTGCACACAAGCACCATGTCGCAGCTGACGTGCTCAGTCTCACCAGACTCGGTGACAATCTCAATGTCATGCGTAGTGTGACCGACCTGCTTATCAGAGAAGCGCGCACGCCCCTTGACCAGGCGCACACCCTTGCGCTCAAGCTGCTCGCGGATGTCACTGGACTGCTCCGCCGCCAACTGCTTCACACGCTCATTCAGCGCCAGCAGCGACAGCTTCGCGTCACCCAACGTGTGGTTGAGCCCCATATCGTCCGCGCGGCGCAAGTCCGTCTTAATGTTCGCGCCCGCAATGAAGCTTTTCGACGGCACAACGTCCTTACGGATCGCCGAGCCGCCAGCCCCAGAATCTTCCACCAACGTGATGTCTGCGCCGCGTTTCGACGCGAGCAGCGCGGCCTCGTATCCGCCGGGGCCTCCACCCATGATGACAATCTTCTTGGACAAAACGGCTCTCCTCAAAGTTTCAGACTTGACGTGACAGGTTAAACAACGTCACAGTCTACCCGGAGCCGGAGAAACCTCACCCACCCGGAAGTACTGCTCCACAATCGCACCGAACAAACGAACCCCAACCCCAATCGCCCGCTCATCAACATTCAGGTTCCCCTGGTGCAGATCCTGTGGCTCACCCTCACCGTTCCACGCACCCAAGCGCATCATCGCGCCGGGTACGTGCTCGAGGTACCACGAAAAGTCCTCCCCACCGCTGGATTGCGGGGCGGAGACAACACTGTGCGGGTCCACGGACCGGGCGGCTTGGACGGCCAGGGCGGTGGCGGCGTCGTCGTTAAGCACGGGCGGCACACCGCGGATGTAATCCAGGTGGTACGTGCAACCGGTCGGCGCAACGACAAGGTCGATCAGGTCCGTAATCAAGTCCTCGATCTCACGCCACGTCGTAATATCCGCCGTGCGCAACGTGCCTTCCAAAACACCCACTTTCGGAATCGCATTCGCCGCATCACCCGCATTGACGTGGCCAAACACCAACACAGTGCCTGTGCGCGGATCCACCCGGCGCGACAATAACGCCGGCAACTGAGTAATCAGCGCACCGATTGCGTACACCACATCGGCGGTCAACTGCGGGCGCGACGTATGTCCGCCGGGGCCCTGGACCTCGATACGAATCACGTCAGACGCCGAGGTGATCGCACCGGTGCGCACGCCGATCTCCCCAACACGGATATGCGGCTCGGCATGCACCGCATAAATCGCGGAAACATTTTCCAACCCGCCCCACTTGACCACGTCCAGCGCGCCGCCACCCATAACTTCTTCCGCAGGCTGGAAGATCACGCGAACACCCTGCTCAAGCTCGATCGTGGACAACGCACACGCAAGGCCCAGAGCAACCGTCGTATGCACATCATGGCCACACGAGTGCGACACGCCCGGGTTCACCGACGCGAACGGCAAACCGGTTTGCTCCGGCACACGCAGCGCATCGATGTCTGCGCGAAATGCCAAGCGCTTGCCTTCGGTAGGACCAAGGTCCACATACAACCCGGTGCCCGGGAAGCGCACCGGCTTCAGACCATGTTCCTCCAGTACGTTGACCAAAAACTCGGTAGTTTCCACTTCCTCGTTGGATAGCTCCGGGTGTGAGTGAATGTGCCGACGCCACCCCACGACCTTGTCCTGGTTTTGATCAAACCAAGCCGCCACGGCTGTAGCGATTCCGGCGTTACTCACGCGTCCTCCCTTAAGGTCGTCCTGTACAGCGGGTACAAGCAAGTGCATATGTTGCACAGAGTCTACGCCGGGGTCGTCGCCACGCTAGAAGCGCACTGCTTTTTCGGTACTGCGTTTTCAGTGCAGTGCTGAATCTGTTCAGCAACGCTAAACACTGGTGTTCCCCTCGGTGCGCCGGGTTGAAGATAGGCGGTGGAAAACCGGGCAGTGTCGTACGGACTGCGGGGCCACTGGAACATGATCGCCTCCACTTTGGCGTCAGGGCCTTGGAGCACGTAGGCATCGTCGACATCGTCAAGACTGCCCGGCAACAGCATCGCAGGTGGCACGTGCAGCGCACGAGCGATGCGGTAGAGAGTGCTTAAGGTTGGGTCGGCAGCCCGCTCGTTGTAGTCGTTGCGCTCAATATTGGACACAAGCGAGCGCGACACTCCAGCGAGTTCCGCAAGGCGCGTTTGGCTCAACCCCCGCATGATGCGCAGCGCGCGAATACGTTCTCCCAAGCCCAGCGCGTAGCTGGCCCAGTGCGAGTCCGGTAGCAATTCCCCCATGACAGCTCTCCCCCTGGCTGTGTCGTTGTGCTGTTGTGCTGTTGTGCCGTTGTGCTCACAATGTAGCGCAGCGCAAGTGTGCACGCCACGGTTATTTTCGGTTCCGTGGCGCGTAGACCTTGCGCTGCGCTTGTACTGTGCGCGCGTTATGCGCGTTAGAGGTCGATGTTGCGCGGACCGTAGAGACGATCACCGGCATCGCCCAAGCCAGGCACGATGTAGGCGTCCTCGTTCAGCGACGGATCGATCGTCGCAGTAACCAGGCGGACAGGCCCGCCGTGAGCCTTGAGCGCATCCACGCCCGGCTGTGCACTGACCATGCAGATGCAGGTGATGTCGTCCGCACCGCGGCCAACAAGCAGATCGATGGCGTGGATGAGCGAGCCGCCGGTTGCCAGCATCGGGTCCACCAGGAACACCGGCTGTCCAGACAGATCGTCGGGCAGTGCTTCGAGGTACGGCACCGGTTCGTGGGTCTTCTCGTCGCGAGCCAAGCCGATGAAGCCCACCTGGGCGTCCGGGATCATCGACAGTGCTGGATCGATCATGCCCAGACCGGCTCGGATGATCGGAACGATGATCGGCGGGGTGGCCAGCCGCGTGCCTTGAGCGACCGCAACTGGGGTTTCGGTGTCGAACTGCTCGACTTTCAAATCACGCGCCGCCTCGTAGATCAGCATTGCGCCGAGGTCGGCCAACGCCGCACGAAAAGCTGCGTTGTCGCTGCGCTTGTCGCGCATAATGGTCAGCCGCGAAGCAGCCAGCGGGTGGTTAATAACCGTGATGTCCATGCCGCCCATGCTAATTCACCAAAGTTTTTTCTCCTACGAGGGAACCGGCGTGGGGTTTTCGCCGTCCAATGTGCATGACTGTCTTTCAATTTGATTCCGCATCCGTGTTTTCCATGACCGATTCTCTACGCAACGACGCAGCCTCGCTGCGCGCCCTCAACCATGTGCCAGTGCCCGATGTGTGGCCATTGAGCGAATTCCACAACGCAGTGTCCACCGCTATCGAGCAAGCGAACAGCGACGCCAATTTGCTTCGCGACGAAGCCCGGCGCATCGCCGCAACCATGGACCTCACCGTTGATGCTGCGTGCGCCGTCGATACCGCCACCTGCCACAAGTTTGGAGCGACACTATGAACCCCACCCTTAGCACCATGCTCGACGCGCTTTCCTCGCTAGGCGGGCCGCCGTCAGTGACAAACAACCGCCACCTGAACTTCTCGTTAGATATCGGTACTGCTGCGGCACAGATTTTGTCCATGGCAGACATCATCGATTTTCCGACCCTTCCGGGCTATCGCATGCCGGACTTCAAGGACTTCGGCCCGCTCGCACAGGTTGCTAACGCGAGCGGAGAAACCAGGCTGCAGGCTGCATCCGACCTGGCGGCCTACCGTGCAGATATCAGTGACGCAGTCCTGCGCGGGTCAGTCCGCGCTTCGGCCGCGGTCGCCGAGCTTGTCTCTATTGCAATCGGTCTCATGCGCAACGCCGCGGCAGCGCCCGCGCTTGCGGCGACACCAATCGGCCCAATTGGTGCAGCGGCGTTTGTCGCGGCTCAAGTCTGTCAGGCGCTCGATGCTGCGATGGCGGCTTTGCAGAGCTTGGAGAAGGACCTGGGCGCCCTTGCGACGAAACTGGGGGCGTCGACCGCTGCGGCGGCCGCCCGTGTCATGCCGGGTCCGGGCGCGCTCGGTGAGGCAGCGAACGCAGAGTTGCAGCGCCTATCGGCCTCGGTGCCATCATCCCCGCGCCAGCTTGTGGCCGCGGCGCTGCCGACTGCACCGAAACCCGCAGCCACGGTCCCCGCACCTGCTCCGCCTGAGGTCACGCCAATGTCTGCTCCTCCACCGGAGCCCACGCCAGCGCCAGCACAGGGTGGCTCCCCTGTCGGCGCAGCCGCAGTGGCCGCAGCGAAAAGCCAACTGGGCACGCCATATGTCTGGGGAGGGTCGAGCCCTGGTGGCTTCGACTGCTCCGGGCTGACATCTTGGGCATACAGCCAGGCGGGGATGGACATCCCGCGCGTTGCGGCCGACCAGACGGTTGGCAGGCAGGTGTCCTACGAGGAACTGCAGCCGGGCGATCTTGTGCTCTGGTCGGGCCACGCCGCAATGTACGCAGGCGACGGCATGATGATTGAGGCCGGCGACCCGGTACAGATGAACCCGGTGCGCACCGAGAACATCGGAATGCCGTTCTACGGGTTCTGGCGGCCAACCGGTTAATCTGCTGGCTGTGAGTTGAGTAGACTCTCACCCCATGAGTACCCGCGCGATCCTTCCCGTGAAACTGTCCCTGACCGAGGGCGATTTTTACACCCTGTGGGCCCCAACCTGGAAAGAGAAGGGCACGCAGTGGCAGGCCTTTCTTGGCGACGACCAATCGGTCCTCGCCTTCAACTCCCCCGAGGAGCTTCTGGCCTACCTCAACACCAACCCGTCGCATGACCTGAGTGACCACCCAAAGTGGGAGGCGTTTAACACTCAGGGCGACGACCGCGTCGTGCCGGGTGACAAGCAGTACTACGACATCATTGGCGCCCCGAACTTCCTAGCGGGCCGTCCGAGCCACGAGAACGTCTCGTCGCTGGCACGCGTCTTCCAGGTGTCGCGTTCGCTGGCCGAGGTGGCCAGCGCTGAGCATGCGCAGATCTTCTTCGCCTCCCACTCCATTTTGGGCAACGTCAACCGTGGCGCGGACCACTACGCGGGCGAGAACGGCATGTCTGAATGGTCGGGTGTGGGCCGCGTTGTGCTGACCAATTGGAAGCAGGTTGTGGAGTCGCTGGATGAGGTGGTGCGTGTCGTCGATACGCAAGATCTCGATGCGAACGAGGTTGCCGCAGCAACCACCGCTATTGCTGAAGCACAGGAAGCACGCGCAGCGGCTGAGGAGCAGCGCCGCGCCGACGAGCAGGCACAGGCCGCCGCGCAGGACCCGTACGATTCCTCCGTTTGGGGCCTTGCTGGCATCGACCCGGTGAAGGTTTCCATCCAGGGCCAGAGCGTGTACACGCTGCGCACGTACCTGAACGGCGCGCCGGTGTTCTTGGGTAAGTACGGCGAGATCATCACCTTCCCGTCCACGAAGCACCTCGGCCGCTGGATTTTGGAAAACGACGACCACGACCTCGCAGGCGTGTCCACTTGGCAGGACATCCTCAACGCGGCAAACGCTGGTGATCTCAAGGTGGAGGTTCACCCGGACAACTCCTACTCGTTTAACGGCATCGCCGCCGACATTGCCAAGGGCACCGACGCGGTAGACACCAAGCAGATGGCCAAGGCCTACGAACTGCTCGCGGACGCCGCCGACTGGGCGAAGGACGATTCGCTGAACTCCCTGCTGCTGGCCAACCCGCGCATGCAGGATTACCTGGCGTACATGCTTGGCTCCACCCGCGCCGCCGGTTACGTTCCGTCCGCACCGTTCACCGATAAGGCAGAAGCGTGGACCGAGATGGAAAACCAGCTGATCAAGCGCTTCTCCAAGTTCTAAGACCTGAGGTTTAGAATGGTCGGCTATGGCAGTGGACCAGGTCGACCCCCTCATCAACGCCATCTATCACTGGATGGACATCTCCGGCGTGCTCCTCATGGGTGTCATTGGCGGCACCCTGGCACGCCAACTCGGCTACGACATCGTGGGGTTTTTCTTCATCGCGATGCTTTCCGCACTCGGCGGAGGCATGTTGCGCGACGTGCTGATCAACGAGGGCACCGTCGCAGCAATGAGCCAGCCTGAGTACCTGATCCTTGCGTTTACCGGCGCGTTGATCGCCAGGTTCACCTACTTCAAGGGCCGCGCATGGGAATTTTTGCAATCGCATGGCGACGCGTTGGTCTCCGCATTGTGGGCGTCCACGGGTGCGTCGAAAGCAATCCAGTACGGGCTTCCGGTTGTGCCCACCATCATGATGGGTGTCTTCACCGCGACCGGCGGCGGCATGATCCGCGACGTGGTCACCGGCCAAGAACCGTCAGTGTTTGGCGGTAACCAACCCACCGTGCTGCCGGCAGTGGCGTGTGCAGTGATCACGCTGATCGGCAACGCCACTGGCTACCTCGCCTGGGGCATGATTCTCGGACCTGTTGCCAGTTTCGCCCTGTTCCTGTTCGGCTACTACGGCAACTGGCGCATTTCCACCGACTCGGAGTTCGCTCCGGTAAATACCACTGTGAACGCGACGGCGACGCAGGTAGCCACGCTTGCGCGCAAGGCTGAGAACAAATCACGCGCGGTGGCCCGCGAGTTGGAGCCAACCCGTGTGCGCTCCTGGCGCCACCGCCAGATGGAGAAGGCGTTGCAGCGTCGCATCGATGCGGAGATCCGCAAGGGCAAGCGCCCGGCGCAGGCGATGAGCGATGCGGATGATTTCCTCACCGAGTTCACCACCCAGTTCCCCGCTATTGATGCGGAGATGCTCGCAGAAGCCACGGGAATTGACACCCCTGTTGAAGACGAGGGGCTCCTCGACGGCATCGGCATGGATCTCTCCGGCGATTCCTACGATGACCAGGTAGAACCAGATCCGGAGGAAACTGAGGCGATGCATGCTGACATGCTCGATATCATTCTTTCCGATGAGAAACTTACCGACGAGCTCATCGACCGCCTCGTCACCCGCTACAAACAGAAGGGGTCCTAAATGATCAAGCGCACGTTGGCAGCAGTTCCGGTGGTGTGTTTGAGCATGGGGCTGTGCTTGACAGCGAACGCGCAAGACGCCGAAACCCCCGCCCCAACCGATGCCATCGAGCCGGCCGCCCCCACCACCGGCTACTACGACGACACCGGCAACTGGGTCCCACCCAAGCGGGACAAAGCACCCGATACCGATAACTGCCCGCAGGCAACCTGGCCGCCGGAGCCTGTCTCCACCTCAGAACGGGCCACAAGCACGCCGGACGCGTTGCCGGTGACCTACGACGGGCCGTGTGGGGTCAGCGTCGCCGACGGTTACGAGGTTCCGCAGGACGTGCTCGCATCCGCGTGGCTGGTGGCTGACCTGGATTCCGGCGACGTGGTGGCGATGAAGGATCCGCACGGACGATACCGTCCGGCATCGATCATCAAAGTGCTGTTGGCATTGGCGGCGATCGACGAACTGCCGCTAGACCAGAAAGTGCCGGTATCCGCCGAGTCCGCGGGCCAGGAAGGCTCCGCCGCAGGCATCGGCGAGGGCGGCGACTACACCGTCAACGACCTGCTCCACGGTCTGCTGTTGGCCTCTGGCAACGATTGCGCCCACGCGCTCGCCCAGGCGCTCGGCGGCAACGAGATGACGCTTTTGAAGATCAACGAAATGGCCAAAACCCTCGGCATGACCGATACCCGTGCCACCTCGTATTCCGGCCTGGACAGCGCCGGCATGTCCACCTCCGCGTGGGATATGGGCCTGGCGTACAAAGCGGCGTTTGCGAACCCCACGTTCGCGGACATCGTCGCCACCGAGTCCTACAAGTTCCCCGGATTCGACGACTTACCAGCCTTTGAGCTGTGGAATGACAACAAGCTCTACCTCAACGACCCCGACGGCATCGGTGGAAAAACCGGCTACACCGACGACGCCAACCACACCTTCGTCGGTGCGGTCAACCACGATGGCCGCCGCCTCGTCGCCGTCGTCCTCGACACCACTGCCCACGAACACCGCGCCTGGGAACAGGCGCAGATGCTGCTGCATGCGGCGTATGGGGTGGACGGTGTCGTCGCAAAGCTAGCGCCCCCAGAGACCAACACCCCTGAAACGACGAAGGCCGCCCCCTCCCCCACGCCCGAAGAGAACTCCGGTGTGGAAGAGGAGACGGCCTGGAACCGTTGGTGGTCCTACCTTGTCGTTGCGGGCGTTGTGGCCCTTGCGTTGCTTGCCGCTGTGGTTAGTCTCGCGTCAGCACGGAAGCGAGGCCAACGCCGATAGCGCCAAGCGCGGCGCCGACGCCAAGCGCCTTGCCGGTAGACGCCGACTTATCGGTGTTACGCACCGCACCTGCACGGATGTTGATCACGGCCGGCTCCGGAACCTCCGCCGGGGCTGCGTCCAGGGACTCCTGCGTCGTCGCAGTCCATGCTGCAACGTAGAGCACCACGCGCCAGATCAGGTACAGCACGACCATGAGGGTGATGATCGGGCCGAAGATCGCACCCGCCGGGTTACCGGTGGCGGAAGAGATCACCAGGCCTGCGAACTGCTGCAAGATGGCGAAGATGACCGCGCCGAGCAGCGCACCCTTCAGACCTGATTTCACCGGCACCTTCGTGCGCGGCATGTACATGTTCACCCACAGCATGACCAGGAAGCTGGCCAGCACACTGACCAGGAATCCAACGACCCACACCACGAGGCGCGCGCCCGGGAAATCACCGATGCCGAGGCGCTCCATTGCGGTGCTGGTCCAGCCGGACACGCCAACCGCGGTCACGCCTGCAGCCACCACGAACAGGACAATGAGCACGATCAGGCCCAGCAGGTCCGCCAACTTCTTGGTGACAAAGTTGCCGCCTTCGTTCGCATCCACCTTCCACATTGCGGACACGCCCACGCGCAGGTTGTTCATCCACCCCAGGCCGGACCACAGAGTGGTTAGCAAACCGATACCGGCTACGGCACCGCGCTGATCGATAGCAGCATTGACCAGTTCATTGAGCATGTCGCCCAGATCGCCGTCGACCGAGGAGGTGATTTGGTTTTCGATCTCCTGGATCAAATCCGGCCGAGCGCTCAGGAAGAAACCGAGGCCGGCGAAGATCAGCATGAGCAGCGGAAACAGCGACAGCACCGAGAAGTACGTAATGCCACCGGCAAGCTGGTTACCGCCTTCTGAACCGAAGCGCTCGTTCATCCGCAGCACGTGAGCCGCAGCGGGCGCCTTCTCCTCTACTTTCGCCTCTAGGCCTTCTTGCTGTTGCTTCGAGGCGCGCTCGATTCCTTGTTCGTCGGTGTACGCCTTACGCGGCGATGTCGAGGTTGCCATCGACGGACGTCCCTTCTAAACGGATGTGCTTTACCGAACACATCGTAGAGGAGCCTGCGAAACGGCGTAGCGGGGGCGGAGGCAGTAGCAGACTCCTCACGCCTTGCGCCAGTTCAGTAACCACTGTACAGTTCAGCACATGCTGACCATTGCTTCACGCCTCGACGTCATGAACCGGCTCGGCCGGGCCATGGCGGATCCGACGCGTTCCAGAATCCTGATGACACTACTCGACGGCCCGAGCTACCCGGCCGTGCTTTCGCGTGACCTGGACCTGACCCGCTCGAACGTCTCGAACCACCTGACCTGCTTGCGCGACTGCGGCATCGTCGTCGCCGAGCCGGAAGGCCGCAAGACACGCTACGAAATCGCCGATCCGCATCTCGCAGCAGCGCTCGACGCGCTGGTCAACGCGACGCTGGCTGTCGACGAAAACGCCCCATGCATCGACTCTGAGTGCTCGGTCCCCGGCTGCGGCGAGAAGGGAGCGGACGCATGAGCTCGGCGTGTGGATGCGAACACGAACCCACCACAGAGATCGAAGAACTCGATCGGCCATGGTGGAAGGACCCCGAGTTGCTGCTACCGATCTTCTCCGGCGTAGCCCTCGGCATAGGCCTGGCGCTGGACTGGTCCGGGCTAGAGACACCCGCGACAGTACTGTTCTGGGTCGGCCTGCTGCTAGGGGCGTATACGTTCGCGCCCGGCGCAATACGGAACCTTGTCACGAAGCGCAAGCTCGGCATTGGCTTGCTGATGACGATCAGCGCGGTCGGCGCGGTGATCCTCGGTTACGTCGGAGAGGCCGCGGCGCTAGCGTTCCTGTACTCGATCGCCGAGGCACTGGAAGACAAGGCGATGGACCGGGCTCAGGGCGGACTGCGGGCACTGTTGAAGTTGGTACCGCAGACCGCGACGGTGCTGCGCGACGGCACGGCGGTCGAGGTCGCAGCGAAGGACCTCGTGGTTGGCGAGCTAATGCTCGTGCGCCCCGGGGAACGAATCGCCACGGACGGCATCATTCGTTCCGGACGATCCAGCCTTGACACCTCAGCGATCACCGGAGAATCCATTCCGGAGGAGGTCGCACCCGGCGACGAGGTACCCGCGGGAGCAATCAACTCCGCCGGTGTGCTGGAGATCGAGACGACCGCAGCTGGAACGGACAACTCGCTGACCACCCTCGTCGACCTGGTCGAGCAGGCACAGGCGGAAAAGGGCGACCGCGCCCGGATCGCCGACCGGATCGCCCAACCCCTAGTGCCCGGGGTGATGATCCTGGCGGTGCTGGTCGGTGTGATTGGCTCGCTGCTGGGCGACCCCGAGACGTGGATCACCCGTGCGTTGGTGGTTCTGGTCGCAGCCTCGCCGTGCGCGCTGGCAATCTCCGTGCCGCTGACGGTCGTGGCCGCGATCGGCGCGGCCAGTCAGTTCGGAGTGGTCATCAAGTCCGGCGCGGCGTTCGAGCGGCTCGGCGGCATCCGTCACCTGGCGGTGGACAAGACCGGAACCCTTACCCGCAACCAGCCCGAGGTTACCGGCGTGGTCCCGGCGGACGGATTCGATCGGGCGCAGGTGCTTGCTTTCGCGGCGGCAGTTGAACAGCAATCGACGCACCCCCTCGCCGCGGCGATCGCGGCAGCGGCGCCCGAAGCGCCCACCGCCTCGGACATCAGCGAGGAAGCCGGGCATGGCATCGGCGGCACCGTCGAAGGCCGACGAGTGCTGGTGGGCAGCCCCCGGTGGATCGACGCCGGGCCATTGAAGGCAGACGTTGAGCGCATGGAGTCCGAGGGCCAGACCTGCGTCCTGGTCACCGTCGATGACACCCTCGCCGGGGCGATCGGTGTCCGCGACGAGCTGCGTCCCGAGGTTCCCGAAGCCGTGCAGACCCTGCACGCCAACGACGTGGAAGTGAGCATGCTCACCGGCGACAACACTCGCACCGCCCGGGCGCTGGCTGAAATCGCCGGAATCGACGACGTGCGCGCCGAGCTGCGACCGGAGGACAAGGCAAACATCGTCGCCGAACTCTCCTCCAAGACGCCGACGGCGATGATCGGCGACGGCATCAACGACGCGCCGGCACTGGCAGGCGCGACGGTGGGCATTGCGATGGGAGCGACCGGCTCTGACGCCGCGATCGAGTCCGCTGACGTCGCCTTCACCGGCCACGACCTCCGGCTGATCCCGCAGGCTCTGCAGCACGCCCGCCGAGGCAGCAGGATCATCAACCAAAACATCGTGCTGTCTCTGGCCATCATCATCGTGTTGATGCCGCTGGCGATCACCGGCGTGCTGGGCCTAGCCGCCGTGGTGTTGGTTCACGAGGTCGCCGAAGTCATCGTGATCTTGAACGGCCTGCGGGCCGCACGAGCGAAGCGCTGAGGCTACGCCGGAAACGGACCTGGCTCCGCCGCTAGCCCTTAGCGCTTCGGCGCTAAGAACCCAACCTTCTCGTACACGTCCTTCAGCAGCGGCGATGCCACCTCGCGGGCGCGCTCGGCACCGCGGGCGAGGATGGCTTCGAGTTCGGCACGGTCCGACATGAGTTCGTCGTAACGCGCACGCAGCGGAGTGGTGAACGCCTCGAGCGCATCCGCCGTATCCACCTTCAGCGCGCCGTAGCCCTGGCCTTCGTAGCCGGCGACGAGATCGTCGATCGACTTGCCTGTCAACGCCGACTGAATCACCAGCAGATTGGACACGCCCGGCTTGTTTTCCTTGTCGTAGGCAATCACGCCATCGTTGTCAGTCACGGCGGAGCGGATGCGCTTGGCGGAGGTCTTCGGCTCGTCCAGAAGATTCACAATGCCCTTCGGGTTCGCACCCGACTTGGACATCTTCGACGTCGGATCCTGCAGGTCGTAGATCTTCGCCGCACCCTCCACGATCATGCCCTCCGGCACCGTGAACGTCTTGCCGTAGCGGGAGTTAAACCGCTCCGCCAGCGTACGCGTGAGCTCCAAGTGCTGACGCTGATCCTCACCCACCGGCACCAACTGCGGCGAGTACAGCAAAATATCCGCAGCCATCAGCACTGGGTAGGTAAACAGACCAACCGACGTGCGGTCCTGGCCCTGCTTGGCCGACTTGTCCTTGAACTGCGTCATGCGGCTGGCCTCACCAAAACCAGTCAGGCACTGCAGCACCCAAGTCAGCTCGGCGTGCTCCGGCACGTGCGACTGCACAAACAGGGTGGAACGCTCCGGGTCAATACCCAGCGCAATCAACTGCGCACAGCCCGCAAGCGTGCGGTGACGCAGCTCTTCCGGGTCCTGGTCCACCGTGATCGCGTGCAGATCCGGGATGAAGTAGAACGCCTCGTAGCCGTCCTGCAGGTCAATCCACTGTTTCAGGGCACCCAGGTAGTTTCCCAGGTGGTAAGAGTCGGCGGTGGGCTGGATTCCGGAAAGCACGCGTTGCATGCACCACATATTAACCCGATGCGCATTCGAGGGAACCGGGGGTTGTTTACTCGCTACGATGAAGCCCACGAAAGGAGCAGCGATGACTGTGAGTAACCGCCCTGAGACAGCTCAGGATGTTAAGGGAGAACGTCCGCCCCGTGGCCAGATTGCTTTCGCAAAGCTGATCCTCAAGAGAGAGTGCGAGGGCAAAGGCAAGATCCGTGTCACTGATGAAATGCGTCGCGTCGCTTCTTTTGACCTCTGACCATGCGCATCACTGTTCTCCAGCCCGACCCGATCAGCCCGCTCCAGCGCCTCGGCTCATGGCTCGAACGCGTCGGCGCTGAGCTCGATGTCGTCGATCTCAACCAAACGCCACCGCGTATCGACGACACCACCTCCGCCCTCATCCTCCTCGGCGGTCGCACCAACGCCCTGGACACCGAGGCCGCACCTTGGCTGCCCGCCGTCCACGACCTCCTTCGCGCAGCTCATTCGTCAGGCATGCCGGTTCTGGGTATCTGCCTTGGCCACCAGATCATCGCCGACTGCTTCGGAGGCGAAGTTTCCGTCGGCTTAGCCAGTCAGGACGAAGAGGGCGCCGCACGGGTGTCGCTGACCGAAGCTGGTCTTGCCGATCCTCTTTTCGGCGCCCTCGACCCCGAATTGGTTGTGGTCGAATCCCACCACGATGCAGTGGTGTCGCTCCCGCCCGGCGCGCAACTGCTCGCCTCGAGTGCCCGCTGCCCCATCCAGGCGATGCGTCTCGGTTCCATCGTCTCGGTGCAGTTCCACCCCGAATGCTCCCCCGATGTTGCAGGTCAGTGGGCCGCGCGCAGCGGTTATGACGCTGCCGCCGTCACCCAGGAGCTTTCGCTTCGCGACGACCACCTCACCCACACCGGCCGCACCCTTGCAGCCGGCTTCGTCCGTGCCGCCCAGGCGTGGCGGTAAGCCTTCCGGCCAAGCGCCGCTAGTCCACGATCACAGTGGCAATCGCATAGTCGCCGTCGTGGCTCAGGGAGACGCTTTGGACGTGGGGGCCTAACCGTGCGACCTCACCGTGCAACTGGACCACAGGTCGCCCGAATGCGTCGTTGACTACTTCTATCTCGGCGAAGTTGAGCTCGTCCGGGGTGATAAGCGGGGGCTGGCCGATGATCGTTTGGGACCAGGCTTTGATGTAAGCCTCCTTTACCGCCCAGCGTCCGGCGAGCGATGCAGCACGATTCGGTTTCGTGTTGCACGTGCGTATCTCGCGGTCGGTGAACACAGAACCGAAGGTAGAACCTGGGAATTCCATTTGTTGGGCGAACGAGGAAACGTCCACGAGGTCGATGCCGATATGCATGGTCAAAGCCTAATTTCTTGAATGTCCATCGGGGGTTGGTGTTCGTAACAGAACCTGCTGTGTGGCTGGGAATTTACCTACCGACTAGTAACTTACGGATTCGTAGGTTTAGAATGCCAGCATGCCAAATACGTTTACAGGTGTACATCAGACTGAAAAGGCAGCGGTTCCGGCGCCAAGCCCGGCACCGGCGACCACAGCCCAAAAACACGATGACCTCGTGCAACGACGCACCGAAGCGGCCGAGCCGATGGGATCAAAACCACTGGAGAAGGTCCGCGCAGCAGGCAGACTGACCGCACGTGAGCGCTTGGACTACCTCCTGGACGAGGGCTCGTTTGTGGAGTTCGACCAGCACGCCCGCCACCGCACCCATGACTTCGGGATGCAGGCGAAGCGGCCGGCAACGGATGGCATTGTCACCGGATTCGGCACGATCGACGGACGCGAGGTCTGCATCTTTTCCCAGGACGGCACCGTCTTCGGTGGCGCGTTGGGTGAGGTCTACGGCGAGAAGATGACCAAGATTCAGCGTCTTGCCGTCACCACCGGTCGTCCACTGATCGGCCTCTACGAAGGTGCAGGCGCCCGCATCCAGGACGGCGCGGTATCGCTGGACTGGATCGCGCGGACCTTCCTGCACAACATCGAAGCCTCCGGCGTGGTCCCGCAGATCTCCGTGATCATGGGCGCTTGCGCCGGCGGTAACGCCTACTCCCCCGCGCTGACCGACTTTGTGGTCATGGTGGATGAGACCTCGAAGATGTTCGTCACCGGCCCGGATGTGATCAAGACGGTCACGGGTGAGGAGATCTCGCAGGAGGAGCTCGGCGGCGCCTGGATCCACATGCAGCAGGGCGGCAACTGCCACTACGTTGCGGAATCCGACGAGGATGCGCTCGACTGGGTGGCTGACTTGCTCGAGTACTTGCCGTCGAACAACCGCCAGAAGTCGGCGCCGCGCCCGGCAACCCCAACCGATGCAGAGGCAGACGCCACCGATGCTGCCGCGCTGGATTCACTGATCCCAGACTCGCCGAACACCCCTTATGAGGTCCGCGACGTGATTGCGCATATCGCGGACGACGGCGAGTTCCTGGAGGTCATGGAGCAGCGCGCTGAAAACGTCGTCACTGCGTTTGGTCGGATTGAGGACCAGCCGGTGGGCTTCGTCGCTAATCAGCCCATGGTGCTCGCAGGTTGCTTGGACATTGACTCGGCGGAAAAGGCCGCGCGCTTCATCCGCACCTGCGACAGCTTCAACATCCCAATTGTCATGCTGGTGGACGTTCCCGGCTTCTTGCCCGG
Source organism: Corynebacterium sp. HMSC08F01 (assembly GCF_001807545.1). Taxonomy (NCBI): domain Bacteria; kingdom Bacillati; phylum Actinomycetota; class Actinomycetes; order Mycobacteriales; family Corynebacteriaceae; genus Corynebacterium; species Corynebacterium sp. HMSC08F01. The sequence goes on from NZ_KV789284.1 coordinate 76,677, forward strand.
CGCGAACCAGGAACACAGCGGCATTCTGCGCCGCGGCGCGAAGCTGCTGTACGCCTACGGCGAGGCAACCGTGCCGAAGGTGACCGTGACCATGCGCAAGGCGTACGGCGGCGCGTACTGCGTGATGGGCTCGAAGGGCCTCGGCGCCGATGTGAACTTGGCGTGGCCGACCGCGCAGATCGCGGTGATGGGTGCGTCTGGCGCAGTCGGCTTTATCAACCGCAAAGACATTGCTAACGCCCGCGACTCCGGTGTGAGCGACGAGGAGCTCCGCGAACTGATTGCGAAGTACGAGCGCGACTACGAAGACGAGATGCTCAACCCGTACAAGGCCGCTGAGCGCGGTCTGATCGATTCGGTCATCCTCCCAAGCGAAACCCCTGCGGTTCTCGCAGCGCAACTGCGTTTCTTCCGTGACAAGACCGTGGCGCGTCCGATGCGCAAGCACGGCAATATCCCGCTCTAATCCCGCTCCGATTCAAGGACCACAAAGGACCATAAGGACACTGTTATGAATTCCACCTCTTTTTCTTCCCTGAAGCGTCCCGCAATCCTGTTCCCGGGGCAGGGTTCTTCCTGGCAGCAGGCACTCGCTGATGCTGCTGCGACTCCTGTGGCACGCAGCCGCATGGAGCAATTGCTTAACGACGCCCAGTCTCTCACCGCCGCCGTCGCCCGCCCGTTGGCCTCTGTGGTGCCGGGGGTTGTGCAGCGTATCCGCGAGGCGATGGATGCAGATGCTGCGCACGAGGCAATCGACGCCCTGCCCGCAGTCAGCGCGCCGGCGATTTTGCTATCGCAGATTGTTGCTGCTGAAGACCTCGAGCAGCTCGGCCTGGACACCGCCGACGCACTGTTCGCCGGTCACTCGCAGGGCATCCTGGGCGCTGCCGCACTGGATCGCGCCAACGGCCCGCAGGCTGCGGAGAAGGCGCTTGCGTTCGCGTTCATCATGGGTGCCGCCGCGACCAACGTGTACGGTGCCGCCGACTCGCGCAGCCGGATGCTTTCGGTTCGGGGCTTAACGCCTGAGCAGGTCGGTGAGTTTGTCGTCGATACGCAAGCTGCTCCGATCAGCGTGATCAATGGGCACCGCCACGTGGTGCTGTCCGGCAGCCCGGAGGCGCTCGCGCAGGCACGCAAGGACATCGAAGCGGCTGCGAGCAGATACAACGCCAAGTTGGAAGTGGAGTACGGCGGCTCCGAAATCACGCCGGTGTTCGATTCGCTTGATGTTGCGTACCCCTTCCATGTGGAGACCAACGCCCCTGGTGTGGATCTGGCGCAGCAGTGGGCGGACGCGTGCGGGATCACGTTTGAAACCACCACCCCGCGTGAACTGGCGCAGTCAATTTTGGTGGACCGATTCGACTTCACCGAAGTCGTGCGCGACCTGATTGCCCAGGGTGCGAGCCACATTTTCACGTTTGATTCGGCGACGGCAACCATTGTGACCAACCTGGCCAACGGTTCCGGCGTCGCTGTGCTCGATGCGTCCACTGCCGCGAAACGCGACGACCTCGCACGCCCGGGTGCTGAGCTGCCGCAGGGCGTGGACTATTCGGACTACGCGCCGCGAGTGATTGCGCTGCCGGACGGCAAGACGTACACGCAGACGAAGTTCTCGTCGCTGACTGGCCTGTCCCCAATCATCCTGGGTGGCATGACGCCGACGTCCGCAGACGGCGAGATCGTCGCCGCTGCTGCCAACGCCGGCTACTGGGCAGAACTTGCCGGTGGCGGCATGTACTCCGAGGAGGAGTTTGGCAAGCACACCGCCAACCTCAAGGCGTTTTTGCAGCCCGGTCGCACCGCACAGTTCAACACCATGTTCTTCGACCGCTTCCTGTGGAACCTGCAGTTCGGCCAAACGCGCATGGTGCCAAAGGCCCGCGCGGCCGGCGCCCCGTTTAACGGCGTGTGCATCTCCGCAGGCATCCCGGAAGTGGAAGAAGCCACGGAACTGTTCGCGCAGCTTCACCAGGATGGCTTCCCCTACATTGCGCTCAAGCCTGGTACGACGCAGCAGATCCGCAACGCGCTTGCCATCGCGGCAGCGAACCCGGACGACCAGGTCATCTTGATGGTGGAAGACGGCCACGCTGGCGGCCACCACTCCTGGGTTGACCTGGAGGACATGCTGCTGGAGACCTACCCGGAGATCCGTGCGCACGACAACGCGGTGCTCACCGTCGGCGGTGGCGTGTACTCGCCGGAGCGTGCCGCGGAACTGATCACGGGCCGTTGGTCCGAGAAGTTCGGGCTGCCTGCGATGCCGGTGGATGGTGTGTTCGTCGGCACCGTGGCTATGGCCACGAAGGAGGCGAAGGCCACGGATTCGGTCAAGCAGCTGCTCGTGGATACGCCGGGCCTGCCCCCGGAGAACAACGGCGGTTGGGTCGGCCGCGGTCGCGGCGTGGCCGGTGTGGCGTCGTCGCAATCGCACCTGCTGGCAGACTTGCACGACCTGGACAACTCCTTTGCCAAGGCGGCGCGGTTTATCGCCTCGTTGGATATTGAGGAGTACCCAGCGCACCGCGAAGAGATCATCGAGGCGCTGTCGAAGACGGCGAAGCCTTACTTCGGCGACGTGGAGACGATGACGTACGCCGAGTGGGTCGAGCGCTTCGTCGAGCTCGCCGATCCGTTCATCGACCAGACCTGGAACGCGCGCTTTGTCGCGTTGCTGCAGCGCATCGAGGCACGCCTGAACGAGGCCGACCACGGCGAGATCCCGACCCTCTTCCCCGACGATGTCGAGATCTCCCCGCGCGATGGTCTTCAGACCTTGCTGCAGCACTACCCGCAGGCATGCGAGGTTGTGGTTTCCCCGCGCGATGCGGCGTGGTGGATCGGCCTGCACTACGCCTACCCGAAGCCGATGCCGTGGGTGCCGGCACTTGATGCGGATCTGAAGTCCTGGTTCGGCAAGGACACCTTGTGGCAGGCACAGGATGAGCGCTACACCGCTGACCAGGTGCGCATCATCCCTGGCCCGGTTGCGGTTGCTGGCATTACGCGTAAGAACGAGCCGGTTGCGCAGTTGCTGGCACGCTTCGAGGATGCCGCGACGCAGATGCTTATCGACGACGGCGTCACCGCCGAATCCCGCTTCGCCCGACGCAGCGACGCCGCCGACGAGGCCGCGTACCTGCGCTCCTGCCCGACCTTGGTGTGGCACGGCCACCTGATGGCAAACCCGGCATACGCGCTGGACGAGGACGCCTTCGACGTGGAGGCAACCACCAACGCGGCTGGTGAGTGTGAGTGGACGATCCGGATCCACGCTGATTCCGCATGGGATCACCTGCCGGAAGATAAGCGCCCGTTCTACGTGCGTGAGGTGAACATCCCGGTCGAGATCCCTGCCGGCGCAGGCACGGGTGCCTCCCCGGTTGTGGACGGCGATCGTCTTTCCGACAGCGTCTTCGAGCTGCTGTCTGGCCTGGCGGGTGTCGGTTCGGTCAGCGAGGCCGGCGACACGATTACTGAGATTCCGCAGATCGAGGAACCGACCGAGGACGCACCGTTTGGTGTGGCGCGCTCGTCGTTTACGCTGCCTGCTTCCCTGCTGGCGTCGCACTCCGCAGTTACGGGTGGCGCTGTGGCCGACAACGCTGTGGTTGGTACGCCGGACGTGCTGGTTGGCCCCTGCTGGCCGGCGATCTACGCCGCGCTGGGCTCCGGCAGGCTGGCTGATGGCACGCCGGTCATCGAGGGTCTGCTCAACGCGGTCCACCTGGATCACGTCATTGACCTGTGTGTCCCGCTGTCCGAGCTTGCCGATGGCAGGCGCATCGACGTGACCTCCAAGTGCACTTCTATTGCCGAGTCCACCTCTGGCCGCATTGTCACCGTCGAGTTGGAGCTGCGCTCTGGCGACGAGGTTGTGGCAACCCAGATGCAGCGCTTTGCCATCCGTGGTCGCGCCACCGGCACCGCGACGCCAGTCCCGGCGCCGGCGTACGGCGGCGGCGCGGCAAGCGATCAGGTGGAGCCGACCCCACGTTCGTTCGTGGACCGCACCGTGGTTCGCGCACCGTCGGACATGACCCCGTTTGCGCTGGTCTCCGGCGACTACAACCCGATTCACACCTCCGCCAACGCTGCCGCCCTGGTCAACCTGGATGCACCGCTGGTGCACGGCATGTGGCTGTCTGCCACCGCGCAGCACCTCGCTGCTGGCCACGGCCAGGTCATCGGCTGGACCTACTCCATGTACGGCATGGTGCAGCTCGATGACGAGGTAGAGATCACCGTCGAGCGTGTCGGCCGCGTCGGCATCCAGCAGGCCCTTGAGGTGACCTGCCGCATCGCGGGTGACGTTGTCTCCCGTGGTCAGGCGCTTCTGGCCCAGCCACGCACCGCCTACGTCTACCCTGGTCAGGGCATCCAGACCCAGGGCATGGGCAACGGCGACCGAGCTGCTTCCGCTGCCGCGCGCGAAGTGTGGCGCCGCGCAGACCGCCACACGCGCGAGACCCACGGGTTCTCCATCCAGCGCATTGTGGAAGACAACCCGTCGCGGTTGGTGATCCGCGGTGTGGAGTTCAAGCACCCGGACGGTGTGCTGCACCTGACCCAGTTCACCCAGGTTGCCATGGCGGTTGTCGCCTACGCCCAGACCCAGCGCCTGAACGAGGCCAACGCGTTGGCCTCTGGCGCGTACTTTGCGGGCCACTCGCTTGGTGAATACACCGCGCTTGCAGCTCTGGGCAACATCTTTGATCTGGAAGCGGTCATCGACATCGTGTACTCGCGCGGCTCCGCCATGGGCTCCCTGGTGCCACGCGATGCGGAGGGTAACTCCGACTACGGCATGGGTGCGCTGCGCCCGAACATGATCGGTGTCGGCCCGGAAGAGGTCGAGGCCTACGTCGCTGGTGTTGCGCAGGATTCCGGCGAGTTCTTGGAGATTGTCAACTACAACATCAAGGGCCAGCAGTACTCCGTAGCGGGCACGAAGCGCGGCCTTGCTGCTCTGGAGCGCAAGGCCAACTCGGTCACGCCGCGCGCCTACGTCACGGTTCCGGGCGTGGACGTTCCGTTCCACTCGCGCGTGCTGCGCGAGGGTGTGGCGGACTTCGCCGAGAAGCTCGACGAGCACATGCCGGCGATCATCGACGTGGACACGCTGGTGGATCGCTACATCCCGAACCTGGTGGCCAAGCCGTTCGCGCTGACGCAGCAGTTCATCGACGCCGTCACCGACGAGGTCCCCTCCGAGCGCCTCAAGGGCATGACGCCGGAGAACACCGAACGCAACACGCTCGCACGCACGTTGCTTATCGAGTTGCTGGCGTGGCAGTTCGCCTCGCCTGTGCGCTGGATTGAAACGCAGGACTACCTGCTTGGTCGCGTCGACCAGGTCATCGAGGTCGGCCTTGCGTCCTCGCCGACGCTGACCAACCTGGCTAAGCGCGAGATGGATGTCATTGGCATCCACGTGCCGGTCTTCAACGTTGAGGCAAGCCAGGACATTGTCATGCTCAACGACGTGGTGTCCGCGCCGGAGCCTGTGCTTGTCGACGACACCCCGGCCGAAACAGACGCCGAACCGGCCCCAGAATCCGCCCCGCAACCGGCCGCCGAGGCTGCACCCGCGGCCCCCGCCGCACCGGCAGAGCCAGTACCGGCTGCACCGGCTGCACCTGCTGCATCCGGCGCACCCGCGTCCGACCTTCCCTTCACCGCGGCCGATGCGATCACCGTCCTGTTCGCGCTGCAGAACAAGATCCGCCCCGAGCAGATCAACGATTCGGACACTATTGAGGAGCTCACCGGTGGGGTGTCGTCGCGACGCAACCAGCTGCTCATGGACATGTCCGCCGAACTCGGCGTGCCCGCCATCGACGGCGCAGCGGAAGCCGACGTGGCCACGCTAAACACGCGCGTGAACACCGCCGCGCCTGGCTACACCCCGTTCGGCGCTGTCTTGAGCGAGGCCGTGGGCACCCGCCTGCGCCAGCTCTTCGGCGGCGCAGGCCTGAAGCCGGCGTTTGTCGGCGAGCACCTCGCAGCCGCGTGGGGCCTGCCAGCAACCTGGACCGCGCACGTCGAAGCCGAGATCCTGCTGGGCAGCCGCACCGAGGAATCGGTGCGCGGCGGCTCGCTGAACAGCCTGCCGTCGGCCACAACCAAGGCGGAGATCACCGCACTGATCGACCAGGCGGTACAAAACGTCGCAGCACGCTACGGCGTTGCAGTCTCCCAGGCCACCAGCGGCGGCGCATCCGGCGGCGGCGTGGTGGACTCGGCCGCGCTCGACGCCTACAAGGACGAAGTCACCGACACCCTGGTGGCTACCGCCCGCACGCTGCTGAACAAGCTCGGCATCGAAAACGAGGTCGCCGAGATCCCTGCACCGGACACCACGATCGTGGAAACGATCGAGGCAGAACTCGGCTCCGGCTGGGTCAAGCAGGTCACCACGGTCTTCGACGAGCGCAAGGCAGTGCTTTTCGACGACCGCTGGGCCCAAGCCCGCGAAGACCTCGCCCGCGTCGCCCTCGGCGAGCTCGACCTCGCACCACAGCGCTTCGCTGGCACCGGTTCCACCGTGGCCAAGCAGGCCGAGTGGTACGCCAAGCGCGTGGAGGGTGATCGTCGCAACGTACTCGGCGAGATCGCCGCTGCCGCAAACGCCGCAGCGAACGAGCCGTACGCAAACGACGTCGCCCTGGTCACCGGTGCCGCGCCGGGTTCCATCGCCACCGCAGTGGTGGAGGGCCTGCTCGCAGGCGGTGCGACGGTCATCATGACGGCATCCAACGTCAGCCAGGCGCGTAAGGAATTCGCTCGCACGCTTTTCGCCAAGCACGCCTCCGTGGGTGCACGCCTGTGGCTGGTGCCGACGAACCTGTCGTCCTACCGCGACATCGATGCGCTCATCGAGTGGATCGGCTCGGTGCAGAAGGAAACCGTTGGCAAGGACGTCAAGATCATCAAACCGGCACTCACGCCGACGCTTGCTTTCCCGTTCGCAGCGCCGCCGGTGTCCGGCTCGCTTGCAGAGGTCGGCGGCAACGCCGAAACGCAGGCCCGCCTGCTGCTGTGGTCGGTGGAGCGCACCATCGCCGGCCTGTCTGACCTGGCGCAGCGCGGCGATCACTTCCCTGCCGAGCGCGCACACATCGTCCTGCCGGGCTCGCCGAACCGCGGCACCTTCGGTGGCGACGGCGCCTACGGCGAAGTCAAGGCCGCCTTCGACGCGATCGTAAACAAGTGGTCCGCGGAAACCGGCTGGCCAGAGGGCGTGACTCTGGCGCAGGCCCGCATCGGTTGGGTTGCCGGCACGCACCTGATGGGCGGCAACGACGGGCTCGTTCCGGCAGCACAGGCTGCGGGTATCCACGTGTGGAGCCCGGAGGAGATCTCCACGCAGCTACTTGGCCTGGTCACCGAGGAATCCCGCGAGCAGGCGAAGCAGTCCCCGCTGGATCTCGACCTCACAGGTGGGCTCGAGGACGCAGGCGTGTCCATCGCCGATCTGGCGCGTAATGCACGTGTTGATGTGGCGGGCACGGAGTCGTCGACAAGCAATGGCGCCACGGTGCGCGCACTGCCGAACGTCGCCACCCCACGCCAGCCCGCACCTGCGGCTGTGGGCGATGTGACCTGCGCACTTGATGACATGGTGGTTGTCGTCGGCATCGGCGAGGTATCCAGCTGGGGCTCCGGCCGCACCCGCCGCGAAGCCGAATACGGCATCACCCGCACCGGCGAGGTCGACCTCACCGCAGCCGGTGTCCTCGAACTGGCGTGGATGATGGGCCTGATCACCTGGTCCGAGGATCCGAACCCGGCCTGGTACGACGAAGACGGCGCAGAGGTCGCCGAGGAGGACATCTACGAGCGCTTCCGCGACGATGTCATCGCACGCAGCGGTATCCGCACCCTGACGGACAAGTACTTCCTCACCGACCAAGGCTCCATCGACCTCGAGCAGGTCTACCTCGACCGCGACATCACGTTCACCGTGGCCACGGAAGAGGAAGCCCTCGCATACGTGGAGGCCGACGGTGAGAAGACCACCATCCGCCAGATCGACGGCGAATGGAGCGTGACCCGCCACGCCGGTGCCCTGGCACACGTGCCGAAGAAGGCCACCCTGACACGCACCGTCGCTGGCCAGATGCCGGACGGCTTCGACCCGACCAAGTGGGGAATCCCCGCACAGATGGCCGACGGCATGGACCGCATGGCCGCCTGGAACCTGGTCACCGCCGTCGACGCGTTCATCAACGCCGGCTTCACCCCGGCGGAGCTCATGCAGAAGGTCCACCCGTCCTTCATCGCCACCACCCAAGGCACCGGTATTGGCGGCATGGAATCGCTGCACAAGGTGTTCGTCTCCCGCTTCATCGGCGAGGAACGCCAGACCGACATCCTGCAGGAAGCACTGCCCAACGTGGTGGCTGCCCACACCATGCAGGCACTTGTCGGCGGCTACGGCTCCATGATCCACCCGGTCGGCGCCTGCGCCACCGCCGCCGTCAGCATCGAAGAAGCGGTGGACAAGATCGCGCTGGGCAAGGCTGATTTCGTAGTCGCCGGCGGTATCGACGACGTCCAGGTCGAATCCCTCCAGGGCTTCGGCGACATGAACGCCACCGCCGAAACCGCCAAGATGACGGCACAAGGGATCGACGGCCGCTTTATCTCGCGCGCCAACGACCGCCGACGCGGTGGCTTCCTCGAAGCCGAAGGCGGCGGCACGGTCCTGCTCGCCCGCGGCACCCTCGCTGCCGAACTCGGCCTGCCGGTGCTGGCAGTGGTCGCGTACGCCTCCAGCTTCGGCGACGGCGCGCACACCTCCATCCCGGCACCAGGCCTCGGCGTGCTCGCTGCAGCCTGCGGCGGAACCGACTCGCGCCTGGCCCGCTCCCTGTCCTCGCTGGGGCTGACCCCTGACGACGTCACCGTCCTGTCCAAGCACGACACCTCCACCAACGCCAACGACCCGAACGAGTCCGAACTGCACTCGGTGCTGTGGCCGGCCGTTGGCCGCGACCCGGACGCGCCGATGTACGTCATCTCGCAAAAGACCCTCACCGGCCACTCCAAGGCAGGTGCAGCACTGCTGCAGACCGGCGGACTCCTCGACGTGCTGGCCACCGGCGACCTCCCGCCGAACGCCTCCCTGGACTGCGTCGACCCGCTCATCGAGCCGAAGGCAACCAACCTGGTGTGGCTGCGCTCCCCGCTCGCCCTCGGTGCCGGCAACGTGAAGGCCGCGGCGCTGACCTCGCTCGGTTTCGGCCACGTCGGCGCGCTCGTCGTGCTGGGCCACCCGGGTGTGTTCGAAGCCGCACTGACACGCGACGGCCGCGACGCCGACGCCTGGCGTGAGCGCGCAACCGAACGCCTCGCCCAGGGCGCAAGCCGACTCGAAGCCGGAATGATCGGCCGCGCCGACCTCTTCACCCAGGTGGAGAACCGCCGCTTCGCCGGTATCGACGACCACGCCGACGAGATCGCACTCCTGCTCAACCCCGATGCCCGTCTCAACGCCGACGGCACGTACCCGACCGCGACCCCGACCGTTTAAGGAGAGACACCATGACACCACTGTTTCGTACCGACGACACGTCGCTGTCCCACGACGAACTGGCAGCACTGACCACCGTCCTCGCCGAGGCCCATTCCTGGCAGGCCGTTGCCGGCACACCTGGCGTTGCTGGCGCGGCAGGCGGCACCGGCACTGCCTACGAAGACAACGTGTTCGGCGATGCGTTCGGCCAGCCGTACGGCACCCAGCAAACCATCGGCAACGTCACCTACTTCTAGAAAGGACCGCACACATGCATGACTTTCCGTTCCGCAAGGTCCTCGTCGCCAACCGCGGCGAGATCGCGGTCCGCATCATCCGCGCAGCCCGCGACGCCGGCCTTGCCTCCGTGGCGATCTACGCCGACCCCGACAAAGACGCGCCGTACACCGAAATGGCGGACGAGGCGATTGGGATCGGTGGCGAGACGTCGTCGCAAAGCTATCTGGATATCGACAAAGTGCTCAAGGCCTGCCGCGACAGCGGCGCAGACGCCGTCCACCCCGGCTACGGCTTCTTGGCAGAGAACGCCGAATTTGCCCGGCGCGTCATCGACGAGGGCCTGACCTGGATCGGCCCGCCGCCAAGGGCGATCGACGCGCTTGGCGACAAGGTCACCGCCCGGCGCATCGCTGAGGAGGTCGACGCACCGCTCGTGCCGGGCACGAAAGACCCGGTGGACAGCGCCGACGATGTGGTCGCTTTCGCCGACACCCACGGTCTGCCCGTGGCTATCAAGGCGGCGTACGGCGGTGGCGGCCGCGGCATGAAGGTCGCCCGCACCCGCGGCGAGATCCGCGAACTGTTCGAGTCCGCCACCCGCGAAGCCAAGGCAGCGTTCGGCCGCGGTGAGTGCTTCGTGGAGCGCTACCTCGACCGCGCCCGCCACGTGGAGGCGCAGGTGCTGGCGGATACTCACGGCAACGTCATCGTCGCCGGTACCCGTGACTGCTCCGTGCAGCGCAGGTTCCAAAAGCTCATCGAGGAAGCCCCCGCCCCGTACCTCACCGATGAGCAGCGCGAACGCATCCACTCTTCCGCCAAAGCGATTGCAAAGCGGGCAGGTTACGTCGGTGTTGGCACCGTCGAATACCTCGTCGGCTCCGACGGGCTGATCTCCTTCCTCGAGGTCAACACCCGCCTCCAGGTTGAGCACCCCGTCACCGAAGAAACCACCGGCGTGGACCTCGTCATCGAGCAGTTCCGCATCGCCGCCGGCGAGCCACTGCGTTTCGACGCCGACCTGGAACCCACCGGCCACGCCATCGAATTCCGCATCACCGCAGAAGACGCCGGCACCAACTTCATGCCCATGCCCGGCACCGCCACCACCTACATCGAACCGGCAGGCCCCGGCGTTCGCGTCGACTCCGGCATCCGCGCCGGCTCCACCATCGGCGGCCAGTTCGACTCGATGTTGGCCAAACTCATCGTCCGCGGCGAAACACGCGACCAGGCCATCGCCCGCGCCAAGCGCGCCCTCGCCGAATTCCGGGTCGAAGGCATGCCGACCATCATCCCCTTCCACCAGCGCATGCTTAACGACGACGCCTTCACCGGCGACGCCACCCAATTCGCCGTTTACACCCGCTGGATCGAAGAGGAATGGGACCCGGACGTCGCGCCCTACGAGTCCGACGGCGCTGGCGAAGACGGTGAGCAGGACGAAGCGCGCCGCCGCACCGTCTCCGTCGGGGTCAACGGCCGATCGATCGAGATCACGCTGCCGGAGCCGTTGCTTCTCGGCGCAGTGGCGCAGCGCCGCCGCGACCGCAAGCGCCGCTCCCGTAATGGCGGATCCGGCGGCAAGGGGTCCGGCAAGGGCGCTGCCAGCGCAGACACCCTGACCGCTCCGATGCAGGGCACCGTGGTCAAGTCCGAGGTCGCCGAGGGCGCCCGGGTGGAAGCCGGCGACATCGTGGTCATCCTCGAGGCCATGAAGATGGAAAATCCGGTCAAGGCCCACAAGAGCGGTGTGGTGAAAAACCTCGCCGTGGAGGCCGGCAGCCACGTGGATAAGGGCGCGGCACTGCTCGACATCACCGACGAGTAGCCGCTAGCCTGCGGTTTCCGCGACATACCCGAATCTCACCCGGCGCGTCAAAATTGGGGGTTGACGCGCCGGGCTTTCCGGTTCTATGGTTACCCACATGAGTGGTAAACCCATATACCTACAGATAGCAGATGAGTTACGTGACCTCATCGGGGCAGGCACCCTCGCTCCCGGCGACCGGGTGCCGTCTACCAACGAGCTCTCCGCCTACCACTCTGTCAATCCCACCACCTCCGCCAAAGCACTCACCGAACTGTTCAACGAGGGTCTGCTGGAGAAACGCCGCGGGCTCGGCATGTTCGTCCTGGAGAGTGCACGTGAGCAGGTGCTACGTACTCGTCGCGAAGCATTTGCCCGCGATTTTGTCCAACCGTTTGTCCACGAGGCCAACCAAATCGGCATCACCACCGAGGAGCTGACCGCAATGATCGAAAAGGAGCGTGCTCAATGAACCCCGGCTTCTACGCGCTGGTCGGCCCGAACGCCGCCGGCAAAACCCACTACCTCCACACGCTCATGAGCCCTCACACCGCGTTCGTTCCGGCTGGTGCGGATGCCAAGTTTGCAGGCACGACCGTGGACGATCACTTACGTGCAGTCGCAGCGATCTACCCGCACGTGAGGCTCGACTTTCCCAACGCCCGCATCAAAGATCTCTCCGTTGGGCAGCGCCGCCTACTCACCATTGAGGTGGCCCTAGCCATTGGCAAAGACCTGTTACTTCTCGACGAACCGTTTGATGGCATCGACACCACCACCCGCAAACAGGTCCGCCAGAGACTGATCGACTACATCGCGGAGAACCCGCAGCGCAGCGTGGTGATGGCATCGCATCGCCCCGAGGACTTCGTGGGTCTCGCCACCCATGTCATCCAGGTGTTTGATCGGGTGGTTTCGCGCCCAGTCCCACTCGACGACGCCCGCCTATGCTTTCCAACGGTCACCGGCCCCACCGCCGAGATCAAAGACCTTACCGCCCGCTTCCCCGTCGCTGAGACAGCGAGCCTCGGACCGATGACACGCGCGACGTTCGCCGAACCTATCGGCGTGGCCGATGTCCACTTGCCCATCGAGTACCCGGACGATGCCGAACTCATTGACCTCCTCGCGACGGAAAGGCCCGAACGATGAAACTCTTCCTCAGCCCCTTCAAACCAGCGATGTATTTGGGCATCTTTCTCGTCCTCTGCATTGCCGTACCCTTTGGACGATTGGAGTTTGGCGACGGCGGCCTTTGGACCATGGCGGGCGCTGCCACACTGTGGATACTCTTCGCAATCGGAGGATCGAACTGGCCAGCAATGAACCAGCTAGGCGCGAGCTTCAACCGATGGATGAATTCGGCAACGCTAACGGCTCTCGTGGCAGCGGTCATACTCACGCCACTTACCGCCGCGTCGGCGGTGTACCACCAAGCACATAGCCCGTACTACAAGCGGTACGACCCGTTCATTGTTACGAACGGACAACCGATGCCCTGGATCAACGGCAGCGGCGAACCGTATTTCGTTGAAGGCGCCGCGCAGGACCTGACATCCGTCGTGGCAACTGTGCTACTCCACTTCGTCATCTTCCTCACCATGGCGCTGACCGGTGTAGCAATCGGCCTTGCGCGGGGCACCGCCATGCAGTGGTTCATGCTCGGCAGCATGTTCGTGGGTGGTTTCACCGGGCTTCTAGTGGGTATCTACAAGGCGGATGTGAACCCCTCCGACCCCTACCTCTACGCCATCTTCGTAGCGGCGGCGGGGCCAGTAGTTTTAGCAGCCAGCGCAATTGTGTTCGCTAGAACCCGCCGTTTCGTGCACTAACGCTCCAACCACTCGGAGCGCAGCAGCCCATGGCGGGAGCAAGCTGCCTCCCACGCCATCGGGCTGATTTTTACCACCATGCGCCGCTGGCACAGCGGGCAGATGCGCGGCGCGTCGTAAGGCCTTGCCGGGTCGAGCGGCCAGGCGATCTCGCCGGAGAGGACTGCGTCGGCAAGTTCCGTTGAATCCGGGATTTTCATCAGGGCCCGGCTGACTACAGCGACTTGATGGTGTCGTAGAGCACGCCGTGGCCGGAGTTCTGCTTCTGCCCCACCGGGGTGATGTTCAGGCTCAAGCCTGGCTTCGCCCCGCCTTCCATCACCCGGTCGACGGCGTCGCGGTCCTTCTCCATCGGACGGCCGAAGGTGGTCAGGTAGTTGCCGCCGATAATTGCATTCGCGCCGCCCATGAGGCCGGCTTCGGTGCCGTCGTCGCCAAGCGCGAGCTCCGTGCCACCCGCGAAACGGAGCTGGGTGGACGGCATGGCCAGGCGGAACGCGGCGACGGCACGCAGCGCCTCACCTTGCGGCACCAAGGGGCGGTCGGCGAACGGGGTGCCTGGGCGCGGGTCGAGGAAGTTCATCGGCACTTCATGCGGCTGGATTTCGGCCAGCTGGGTGGCGAACTCGGCGCGCTGCTCGATGGTTTCGCCGAGCCCGATGATGCCGCCGCAGCAGGTTTCCATGCCCTCTGCCAGCACGTTCTCCAGCGTGTCCTTGCGCTCCTGCCAGGTGTGGGTGGTGACCACGTTGGGGAAGAACGACTCGGCGGTTTCGAAGTTGTGGTTGTAGCGCGACACACCCATCTTGGCCAGTTGGCGGGCCTGGTCGCGGGTGAGGATGCCAAGTGATGCGGAGATGGAAATGTCCACCTCTTCCTGGATCGCAGTGACGGCCTCGGCGACCTGGTCGAGCAGCTGCTGGGTCGGGCCCTTCACGGCGGCGACGATGCAGAACTCGGAAGCGCCCATCTTCTCGGACTGCTTGGCGGCCTCGACAAGTTCGGCGATGTCCAGCGTCACGGCGCGCACAGGTGATTCGAACAGGCCGGACTGGGAGCAGAAGTGGCAGTCCTCGGGGCAGCCACCGGTCTTCAGGGAGATGATGCCTTCCAACGAGACATCGACACCGCAATGTTTGATGCGCACCTGGTGGGCGAGGTCGAGCAGTTCCGGCAGGCGCTCGTCCTCAATGTTGAGGATCTGGACGAGTTCCTCCTTGTTTAGACCTTCGCCGTTTTCCAGGGCTTTTTCACGGGCGATGTCAAGGATGTCGGTCATCTGTGGGCTCCGTTCGCGTCGTTCACGTGATGGTTGCGCAACAGTTTAGCGCGCAATTGAACGGCGTTCAGGAAAACCCAGATTAGCGATACTCAACCACAAGCGGCGAGTGGTCCGACCAGCGCTCTTCCACCGTCGGCGCCTTCTCCACCCAGGTGCGCTGCGCGCGTTCCAGCATGTTCGCGGTGGCAGCCTGGACGTCGATGCGCCAACCCGCGTCGTTGTTAAACGCCTGGCCGCGGAACGTCCACCAGGTGTACGGCGCGTCCTCCGGGTGCAGCCTGCGCGCGACATCGAACCACTTCGGAGCACCATTTGCTTGACGACGACCCCCCGACCGGTACTCCACCGCCCCAGCCCATTCCACCGCAGCCTTGTCCTCTACATCCTGGGCCTCCGCGTCCGGGAAGCTACCAAACACCGCGTCCATGAACGCGCGCTCGTGCGGCAAGAAACCGGACTTCTTCCGGTTCGCCTTCCAATTCTTCAGGTCTTCGCGGCGGTGGCAGATGTTCCAATCCCCGCCGATCACCATGTCCGGGTATTCGCCCGCCCACTGTTCCAGCAGCGGCTCGAACTGATCCAGGAAACGATACTTCTCGTCCTGCTTGGCCGTCTCGGCTGCTCCTGAGGGGAGGTAGAGGGATGCGACACGGGTGTCGTCGTCAAGCGATGCTGCAATAAAGCGACCCGCATCCTCAAACTCAGGAATCCCGACCTCCACATCACGCAGCGGCGTGCGCGACAGGATGCCCACACCCGCACGACCCTTCGCACCAGGTGTTTCGGCCGGTGCCACCTCCAAGTGCCACCCATTTTCCAGCGCCGGGGCAAGCGCAGCACGCGTCTGATCAGCAGTGGCGCGCACCTCCTGCATCAGCACCACATCAGCCGGATTCTCGTTCAACCAGGCCAACATGCCCGGATTGTTCTCGTTGCGGACCTTCGTGGCGGCACGGATGCCGTTGACGTTGACGGATGCAATGGTAAGGCTCATGGGCCAAGACCTTACCTATCCCGAACCTCTCCCGGCCCTATCGCCAGACAGGGCTGCGCTGGGACGGTACTCTGGTGGGTTGAAGTCAGGAACCTTACAACAAAGGAGCATTATGGCGAAGATCATTTGGACTCGTACCGACGAAGCACCGCTGCTGGCGACGTACTCCCTCAAGCCAATCGTGGAGGCATTCGCTTCCCGTGCAGGCATCGAGGTCGACACCGCAGACATCTCGCTGGCAGGCCGCATCCTCGCACAGTTCCCAGATCGCCTCGGCGACAAGAAGGTCGACGACGCACTCGCACAGCTCGGTGAGCTGGCAAAGACCCCGGAAGCCAACATCATCAAGCTTCCGAACATTTCCGCTTCCCTCGTCCAGCTGAAGAAGGCCATCGCCGAACTGCAGGCCGCAGGCTTCGACATCCCGGACTACGAGGACGCGCAGGACAAGTACGACGCAGTCAAGGGCTCCGCTGTGAACCCGGTCCTGCGTGAGGGCAACTCCGACCGCCGCGCCCCGGAGGCCGTGAAGAACTACACCAAGAAGCACCCGCACTCCATGGGCGCTTGGTCGAAGGACTCCAAGACCAACGTTGCCACCATGGACGCAGGAGACTTCCGCCACAACGAGAAGTCCGTCATCATGCCGGCCGAGGACACCCTGGCCATCAAGCTCGTCACCGCAGACGGCGAGCAGGTGCTCAAGGACGGCCTGAAGGTTGAAAAGGGCGAGGTCATCGACGGCACCTTCATGTCCGCGAAGGCTCTGGATGAGTTCCTGCTCGAGTCCGTGAAGAAGGCCAAGGAAGAGGGCGTGCTCTTCTCCGCGCACCTCAAGGCCACCATGATGAAGGTCTCCGACCCGATCATCTTCGGCCACGTCGTGCGCGCATTCTTCAAGGATGTCTACGACAAGTACGGCGCCGAGCTTCTCGACGCCGGCCTCAACGGCGAAAACGGCCTCGGCGCAATCTACGAGGGCCTTGCTGATCTGCCGAACGGCGAAGAGATCCGCGCAGCCTTCGACCAGGCCCTGCAGGACGGCCCGGCACTGGCACAGGTGAACTCCGCAAAGGGCATCACCAACCTCCACGTCCCGTCCGACGTGATCATCGACGCCTCCATGCCGGCCATGATCCGCACCTCCGGCCACATGTGGAACGCCGACGACCAGGAGCAGGACACCCTGGCCGTCATCCCGGATTCCTCCTACGCCGGCGTGTACCAGACGGTTATCGACGACTGCCGCGAAAACGGCGCATACGACCCGACCACCATGGGCACCGTCCCGAACGTCGGCCTCATGGCGAAGAAGGCTGAGGAGTACGGCTCCCACGACAAGACCTTCAAGATCCCGGCCGACGGCAAGGTCCAGGTAGTCAACGCTGCTGGCGACGTGCTGATCGAGCACGACGTCGAAGCTGGCGACATCTGGCGCGCATGCCAGACCAAGGACGCCCCGATCCAAGACTGGGTCAAGCTGGCCGTCAACCGCGCACGCCTGTCCGGCATGAAGACCATCTTCTGGCTGGACGAGGAGCGCGCACACGACCGCAACCTCATCGAACTGGTGAAGAAGTACCTGAAGGATCACGACACCGAGGGCCTGGACATCTCCATCGCCTCCCCGGTCGAGGCCACCAAGATCTCCGTCGAGCGCATCCGCCGCGGCGAGGACACCATCTCCGTGACCGGCAACGTGCTGCGTGACTACAACACGGACCTGTTCCCGATCCTCGAACTGGGTACCTCCGCGAAGATGCTCTCCGTCGTCCCGCTGATGGCTGGCGGCGGCCTGTTCGAGACCGGTGCCGGCGGCTCCGCCCCGAAGCACGTCCAGCAGGTTGAGGAAGAAAACCACCTGCGTTGGGACTCCCTCGGTGAGTACCTCGCACTGGCCGAGTCCTTCCGCCACGAGAAGAACACCAACGGCAACGAGAAGGCGGGCGTCCTTGCCGCCGCTCTGGACAAGGCAACCGAGAAGCTGCTGGATGAAGGCAAGTCCCCGTCCCGCAAGGTCAACGAAATCGACGACCGCGGCTCCCACTTCTGGCTCTCCCTGTACTGGGCAGAGGCACTGGCAGCCCAGACCGACGACGCCGAACTGGCTGAGGTCTTCGGCCCGATTGCGAAGGACCTGCGCGACAACGCCGAGACGATTGACTCTGAGCTGCTGAACGCCCAGGGCAACGCTGCCGACCTCGGCGGCTACTACTGGCCGGACGACGCCAAGACCTCCGCGGTCATGCGTCCGTCCGCAACTTTTAACAAGATCATCGACGCACTGGAGAAGTAAGCGCTCGGTTTGATCGGCCCCGGTCACTGTTTCCACACAGTGGCCGGGGCTTTTGCCGTTTGCGGATATGCCTCGGTGCTTTCCCCCTAGGTGGTAACCCAAGGATGGTAATCAGCCGAGTACCTGGACCGCGGTGCTCATTCCTACTCGGCTGATTACCATCCTCCGGTTACCATCCTCGGTGAAGAATGGGCCGGGGCAGGTGCGGCGTCGAGAAGCAGCGGCTCACGCGAGGGCTGCTCGACGGCCAGCGATGGTGGCGAGAACCTCTCGAACGAACTTCTCAGGATGCCGGCGTAGGAAATCCGGCGAGTAGCGGAGGAAAACATAACCCCTGTTGGCGATCATTTTCTGGCGCTCGAACTCTTCCTGTCGCGCGCGTTCAGCATTGGGGCCCTGGTACTTCACATTGCCGTCGATTTCGATGAGTAACCAGCCATCGATGCAAAGATCTGCGAAGCGCCCAGCCACTTCGTACTGCGTAAACAACGGGCCGATCCCCGCCTGGATCAGCAGGGCGCGCGCGAAAGACTCGTAGGGCGACCCGGAGTCCGGAACACAGTGTCGGATGCATTCCCGGACCACGGCAACGCCCTTCAACCTGCCAAGTTGCCCCGCCTCTCGTTCAAGGAGTTCAAGCGTAAACCCACTGCGCCGAAGGTAGTCCGCTGCGACGAGTCCCTCGACGAAGCCGTGGTGACGGGCGATGTCAGCGAACGTTCGAAAACCGTTGGTCACCCGGTGGCCGTCGCGCAACGAGATTTCGTTGCTACGCAGCACCATGCGCCGAAACAAAAGCCCCTCTACGTTTCGACGGGTGGGCGAGCTCCCCCTGGAAGGCAGACACAGTTCGACAGGCTCCTCCGTCGTACTGATCACCCAGATGCCATGCATGCGCGCGGCCGATCTCCCGACCAACACCGCTTCCCGGCTCATCATCGCAGCAGCTTCGACGCGTAGCCATTGGCGTTCGTGGAACTTCAGCTCTCTCCAACTCTTCTCCGGATACACAATGCTTGTGTCGAGTACCCGATGCGGCCCTCGGAGTTTGTCGAGTTGCTTGTGGGAGAGAACCCGCTTGTCCACAATCCCCCGCCGCAGCTCTTCCTTCCGTTCATCCCACCGTTGCAAGTGTGCCTTGTTTTCTCTGTCAATCCCCATACCAGTTCTGACGGTGAAAACCCGGCACCGGTTCCCTCCCGCGGCCGAAAACCTACCCGGCGTTGCGCAGTGCGGTGGCCAGCCCGTTCATGGTGACCTGGATCGTCTTGGAGACGAGGAAGGCCTCGTCGCCGGCGCTCGGCGAGCACACGGCCGAGTGCCCGGCCTAAGAGTCGGATGTCTTCACGGACGTGATCGCGGGCTGGGTATTTGCACTATTTTTATTCAGCCTTTCAACTCGGAAAATAGACCGCTTGGTACACAACTACAGACCAAGCGGGCTACATTGCGACGCATGGGAAACTACGACAACTCCAACGCACAAGAATGGTCCTTTGGTACGCGCTCGATCCATGCTGGCCAGCAGGTCGACCAGGACTACGGCGCGCGTAACCAGCCGATTTACATGACCACCAGCTACGTGTTCGACGATGCCCAGCACGCGGCGAACCGCTTTAACCTCTCGGATGCAGGCCCGATTTACACCCGCCTGACCAACCCGACGCAGCAGGCACTAGAGGATCGCCTGGCGTCGCTGGAGGGCGGCGTGGCTGCCACGGCGTTCGCGTCCGGCATGGCTGCGGAGACCGCTGCGATTCTTACTCTGGCGCAGGCGGGCGACCACGTTGTTACTTCCCCGCGCCTCTACGGCGGCACTGAAACGCTGTTCCAGCACACGTTGCCGAAGTTGGGCATTGAGTTCACCTTCGTGGAAAACCCGGACGACCCGGCAAGCTGGCAGGCTGCCGTCCAGCCGAACACGCGGGCGTTTTATGGCGAGACGTTCGGCAACCCGATCGCGGACGTGCTGGACATCCCGGCCATTGCAGAGGTGGCCCATAACAATCAGGTGCCGTTGATCGTCGATAACACGATGGCGACTGCCGCTCTGGTCAAGCCGCTGGAGTTGGGTGCGGACATCGTGGTCGTGTCCACGACGAAGTTCTATACCGGCAACGGTGCTGCGATTGGCGGCGCGATTATCGACGGCGGCAAGTTCGACTGGACCGTCCAGCGCGACGGCAAGGACGTCTTCCCACTGTTTACCACCCCGGATCCGGCGTACCACGGCCTGAAGTACGCGGACCTGGGCGCCCCGGCGTTCGCGCTGCGTGCCCGCGCCGGTTTGCTGCGCGACACGGGTGCGGCGATTTCGCCGTTCAACGCGTGGGTTGCGCTGCAGGGTATTGATACGTTGGCGCTTCGCGTGGAAAAGCACAATGCGAACGCGCTGAAGGTGGCGGAGTTCCTCGCGGGCCATGACAAGGTGGCCAAGGTCAACTACGCAGGCCTGGACGATTCGCCGTACAAGGCGACGAAGGACAAGTTGGGTCTGAAGTACACCGGTTCGGTGCTGTCGTTCGACATCGCGGGCGATCAGGATGACAAGACGAACGCGTGGAAGTTCATCGACGCGCTGAAGCTGCACTCCAACCTGGCCAACATCGGCGACGTGCGCTCGCTGGTGGTGCACCCGGCGTCGACAACGCACTCCCAGTCGGACGCTGCCGGCCTCGCTCGCGCTGGTATTACGCAGGCCACGGTGCGTTTGTCTGTCGGCATCGAGGATGTCGAGGACATTATCGCGGACCTCGAGCGCGGTTTCACGGCGGTCTAAATGCTGGCTTCCGAAGGGCAGCTCGCCACGGTCGCCATCGGCGATGTTGTCACTGAAGCCGGCGAGGTGATCGCGGATACGCGCATTGCTTATCGACGATGGGGCGCACTGCAAGGCGACCCCAACGGCGTCAACAACGTGATCCTCGTCGAACACGCATTGACCGGCGACAGTGACGCCGCCGACTGGTGGTCCGAAGCCATCGGCCCAGGCAAGGCGCTAGACACCGACGAGTGGTGCGTGATCTGCACGAACGCACTCGGGTCGTGTTACGGCTCCACCGGCCCCGCGAGCGAGCACCCGGACGGCGGCGTGTGGGGATCGCGCTTCCCCGCCATCACGATCCGCGACATGGTGCACGCCGAGCACGCCTTCCTTGACCGTCTCGGCATTGGGCGCGTCCACGCGGTCATCGGTGGATCCATGGGCGGTGCACGCACTCTGGAGTGGACGCTGCTCTACCCCGAGCAGGCCGATTACGCGCTGGTGCTGGCGGTGTCTGCCCGGGCAAGCGCCTGGCAAATCGGTATCCAAACCGCGCAGATCACCTCGATCACCCAGGACCCAGCCTGGCAGGGTGGCGACTACCACGGCACCGGCCAGTCGCCGGATGCCGGGCTCGCCGCCGCGCGCAGGATCGCCCACCTGACCTACCGTGGCGAGCTGGAAATCGACGAGCGCTTCGGCACCTCCGCCCAAACCGGCGAAAACCCACTCGGACCATTCCGCCAAGACGACCAGCGCTTCGCCGTCCAGTCCTATCTGGAGCACCAGGGCAAGAAACTCACCGAGCGTTTCGATGCCGCCTGCTACGTCACCCTCACCGAAGCCCTCAACCGCCACGACATCGGCCGGGGCCGCGGCGGGCTGAACAAGGCGTTGGCATCCTCAACCGTGCCGACGATGATCGTCGGCGTCGACACCGACATTTTGTACCCCTACCACCAGCAGGAACACATCTCCCGAAACTTGGGCAACCTGCTAGCCATGTCGAAGTTGTCCTCCCCCGTCGGCCACGACGCCTTCCTCGTGGAGGCACGTCAGATGGACCGGATTCTGCGCAACTTCATCAAACTCACCCACGAAATCCCGCCCGCCCGCGAGATCGCGTCACGCTACGGCGACTACGCGATCTAGGGGTTAAGACCCCAGCGCGTCCACCGACCAGGACAGCCACATCATGGTGGCGCCAAGGGCAGTGGTGAACATGGCGTCGAAACGCTTGGAGCGCACCGCGACCAGACCAATAACCTTGGAGTCGCAGGTCAAGCGCACCAGCGTGAGCCACAGCAGCGCCGCGCCAAGGGTGAACGTGGCGCGACGCCAGTGCTCGGTGGCGGCGAAGATGCCGGAAATGACGAACCCGACAACAAACAGGGCAACCCCGACGCGCTGCAGCCAAAGTGGCAGGCGTGACGGGGCGTTGCCGCGGTCGTGAGGGTTATCCAGCGTCAACCCCGGTGGTAGCGAGGTGCCGGGGAGCTGGAAGCGGGTGCTTCCCACGTTGTTACGCGTCCTGGTTTGCTTGCTGGTTCACGCCGGCTTGGCGCTCGGCGCTTTCGACGATGTTGCGCACCAGGAACGTGCGCGTCATCGGGCCGACACCGCCCGGGTTCGGGGAGACCCAACCGGCCTTCTCCCACACGTCGGGGTGCAGGTCGCCGACGGTTTTGCCGTCGACGCGGGAGACGCCGACGTCGAGAAGCGCCGCGCCTTCCTTGATCATGTCGGCGGTGATCATGTGTGGCTTGCCAGCGGCAGCGATGATCACGTCCGCGCGGCGAGTCTCCGCAGCGAGATCCTTGGTGCCGGTGTGGCACAGCACGGTGGTGGCGTTGACATCGCGAGAGGTCAGCATCAGGGAAATCGGGCGCCCCACGGTCACGCCGCGGCCGATGACGCACACGATCGCGCCGTTGAGGTCCACGCCGAAGCGCTCGAGCAGCTTGATGGAGCCGTTCGGGGTGCACGGCAGTGGCGCCGGCTCGTTGAGGACGAGTTTGCCCAGGTTGACCGGGTGGAGGCCGTCGGCGTCCTTGTCCGGGTCGATCAACTCCAGGATCCGGTTCTCATCCAGGTGCTTCGGCAGCGGCAACTGGACGATGTAGCCGGTGACGGAATCGTCGCGGTTGAGCTCGTCGATAACCGCCTCGAGCTCCTCTTGGGTGGTCTCCGAAGGCAGATGCTTCTGAATCGAGGCGATGCCGAGCTCTTCGCAGTCCTTGTGCTTCATACGCACGTAGTTCTGGCTAGCGGGATCTTCGCCAACAAGCACCGTCGCCAAGCCCGGGGTCACCCCCTGTTCCTTCAGTCGCGCCACGCGCTCGCGCAGGTCCGCGAAAATCTCCTCGCGGTAGAGTTTTCCGTCCAGTTTGATCGCAGTCACGGCCCCAATCCTAGACTCTTGTGCGTGCTCCACATCATCTATGACAATCCGGCCATTGGCGGCAACGCTGGCGCGGCGATCCGCCTTGCGGCAAATACCGGCGCGCAGCTGCATTTCGTCGAGCCGCTCGGCTTCAATTTTGACGACAAACACCTCAAACGCGCAGGCCTGGACTACCACGATCTTGCAGACGTGGTCATCCACCCCAACATCGACGCCTGCTTCGACGCGTTGGAAGGCTCACGCATTTTCGCGTTCACCGCGCACACCGACCACCACTACCACGAGGTGCAATACCAGGACGGCGACGCGTTGCTGTTCGGCAACGAGGCCAACGGCATCCCGGAGGAGCACCTCGCCCACCCGCGGATTACGTGTCAGGTGCGGATTCCGATGCTGCCGTCGCGGCGCAGTATGAACCTGACGAACTCGGCGTCAGTCGCCATCTACGAGGCCTGGCGCCAGCTCGGGTTCCCCGGCGCTTTGTGACAGCGGCGGCAACTCGCGGGCGCGCAGCTTATCGACGAGCCCACGCGCCTGGTCCTCCTCCAAATCCCGACACGTCACGCTGAAGGCGCCGGGCACCAGGTCCAGGTCAATGCTGGCCAGGCCAAGTTTTCGCTGCAGCGGATCCTGGTTGAAGGTCAGTTCCTGAATGTGTGGAACGTCCACCATCTGGAACCAGCGCCCGATCCGCCCTGCCGTTGTCGTGACCGCGTCGGCGCGGACCTTGACCGTTTGACGTTTCCAGTCGAACGGCGAGATCCACCGGGCGCTGCGCGGGGAGCGGAAATCTACGTTGTCCAGATCGGTCAGTTCAGCGCCGGTTAGCGGACCGACTGCATCGATCACGGCCATCGCCTGTTCCCACGTCCCCACTGGCAGAATCTTCGACGTGCCGGTTTGCTTGTTACGTTCCGAGCCATAACCCGCCGCCACGACAGAGACCGTCCACCATCCGAACGGGCGCCAGAACATTGGCTGGCGCAACTGCACCGCGTGGATACGCGAGCGAGGCATTGCTTGCCGACGACGATTCGCCAACCCATACGTCAAGTGGAACACCTCCCCGTCCTTCGTCGCGTTGAAGCGCCACGACTGGTCGATCGTGCGCCAAATGCGCGGCATGAAACCCACCACAACCGGGATGATCGCCGCGGCGGTCACATCCGTCCACAGTGGAATCGTCGACCACGCCAGTGTGAATACGGTCGACATTTGCAATGTGGTGCCGATCAGCGAGCGGCGAATCGGGATCGGCGGCACCAACATGTTCGGTGCGTATTCGGCCCCGGCAGCGGCGGCGCTCTCAAGCGAACGCTTTACTGGCCCGTCAATGCGGGCCAGGATCTGCGCGCGGACCTCTTCTGCTTCCTCGCGCGGAAGGTATGTGATGTCCAAACCTGAACTGGCGCTGCCTGCGGCCTCGATACGCACGGAGGCAAGCCCGAACAGTCGCGGTGCAAAGGATTCGACTACGTCAACTGCCTGAACACGGTCGTAGCGCGCGGTGCGGATTTGGTTGGTCAGCACACCGCGGCGGGTCTCCACTTCTTCGTCGCCTACCTTAAATCCGCTGCGGCGCCACCACACCTGGGACACCGCGAAAATCACCACGAGCGCAGCCACAAGACCTGCGACCGCCCATGCGATGTCGGTGGGGCCGACGTTTTCGCGCTGCATCCACCGATAAATCGGCATGGTGAAGTTGAACAGGGCGAGTGTCGCTAGGGCCAGCATGAACGTCCACACACGCAACAGTGGCGTGAGCCTATGGACGTGGCGGTAGCCCTCCATGCCGGGAATCGTCGATACGCGTCCGCTTGTCACAGCCCACTCATCCGCTCACGAGCCTTCAGCGCAAGGCGATCCCGCAACGCATCTGCATCCGCCGCAAGCAGTCCCGGCAGATCCGAGTTGGACGAATTCGACGCCGTATGCACCGTCAGCTCCTTCAGCCCCAGGGCACGTGTGATCGGCCCCGACTGCACATCCACGAACTGAATGCGCCCGTACGGAATCACCGTGATCGTGTGGAACATCTTGCCGGTGCTCAGCACCAGTTCGTCCTCGGTCTCCAGCCAGCCCATGTTGCGGACCTGGTACGGGATAAGGAAGAAGCGCCAGATGAAGATCACCGTGAAAATCCCCAGCGGGATCAGGAATCCCCAGCCCCACTCGCGGTAGGCCAAATACAGGCCACCGCACACACCGATGGTCCACAGGGCATTCGACACCAGCATCGGCCACATCAACTTCGGCGACACTTTGTGCATCTCCTCGACCGAGGACGGCAAAGGCTGCACCGGGCTATGCACGCCGGTAGTGGGCTGGCCTGCAGTGTTCGGGCCTGCAGTGTTTGGTCCGGGGTGATGTTCAGGGCTTCCGCTGAGCGCTTCAGACATGGCGATCACGCTACCAGCAGCCCCAGACACGGCCTTGCTCATGACAGGGCTCATCGAAGCATTCATCGGAAGTCCCTCGATCCCCGGGAGAGCAGCTCCCCTACCTCCAACGGTTCGAACCGGTCCGCCACCACGGACACTGCCCCGGAAGCATTTTGCACAATCCCGCGTACGACGAGCGCTTTCGCAGTGCGGGCAAGGACGCGTTGCTTCTTCCACAACCCGACTGAGATAACCACGTTGACCAGCCCGGTTTCATCCTCCATTCCCAAAAATGTCACACCACCTGCAGTGACCGGATGTTGGCGGTGCGTCACCACTCCGGCGATGCGCACGCGAGTGCCGTCCTCCACGCCATGCAGCAGTTGTGAAACCGGAACAACGCCTCGCTCCTCCAGCGATTCGCGCACCATCTCCACCGGCATGAGCCCCGGGGTCACCCCTGTGGCTGCGATGTCAGCCACCATGAGTTCGAACGAGTTCATGCCAGGCAGCGCCGGCGCCGAGATCGCCGATAATCCGGGCAGCATGCCGTGGCGTTCCGTGGCAGCGATACCCGCTTGCCACAATGCTTGTCGACGAGACACCTCAAAGCAGTCCAACGCCCCCGCCCGCGCGAGCGCCTCGACGTGGTCGACGCTCAGGTCAGCCCGGCGCGATAGATCCGCAATATCGGTAAACGGTGCCGCCGCTTCGATCCGGTCAGCGGCATCCGCACCTAAGCCACGGACGAGCCCGAGCCCCATCCGGATCGTTGAAGAATCAATGCAGCGCGCCTCGCGCCCCGACGCGTTGACCGACACTGGCAGTACCTCTACCCCGTGCCGGCGCGCATCCTGTACCAGCGATTGTGGTGAGTAGAACCCCATCGGTTGCGCCCGCAGCAACCCCACGCAGAACTGCGCCGGGTAGTGGCATTTAAACCAGGCGGAGAAGTACACCAAAGAGGCGAACGACTGGGAGTGCGATTCCGGGAACCCGTATGCGGCGAACGCCACGATCTTCTGCCACAGCCGTTCTGCGACTTCTTCGCTGATTTGGTTGGTGGCCCAGCAGCCTTCGAAAAACCTCGCGCGCAACGCGGCCATCTTGGCCGGTGAGCGTTTCGATCCCATCGCGCGCCGAAGCGCATCCGCCTCACGTCCGGAAAAACCAGCCGCGTCGACGCAGATCTGCATAAGTTGCTCTTGGAACAGCGGGATCCCCAGTGTTTTGCCAAGGGATCGCTCGAGCACCGGATGGTCGTACACGACCGGCTCTAGCCCGTCGCGACGCCGCAGGTACGGATGCACCGAACCACCCTGGATTGGACCAGGGCGGATCAAGGCCACCTGCACGACCAGGTCGAAAAACCTGCGCGGCTTCAACCTAGGCAGCGTGCCCATCTGTGCGCGCGATTCAACCTGGAACACGCCGACGGAATCGGCGCGGCAAAGCATGTCGTACACGGCGTCGTCGTCAAGCGAAAGCTCCCACAAATGCACCTTGCGGCCTGTGGTTTCCTCCACGAGATCCACCATGTGGTGCAGCGCTTCGAGCATGCCGAGCCCCAGCAGGTCGAACTTGACCAGACCAGCGGAGGCACAGTCATCTTTATCCCATTGCACCACCGAGCGATCTGCCATGCGCGCCCATTCGACGGGGACGACGTCGGCGATGGGACGGTCACAAATCACCATGCCACCAGAGTGAATGCCCAGGTGACGCGGCTGCCCCTTGAACTGCGCTGCAAGTTGCTCCACAGCCTCGGGCGGATCTGAAAGCCCCTTCGACCAACTATCCGCAGCGCCCTGTGCGTATCCGAGCGCACGCGCGGCATCACGGACCGCCCCTTTCGTGCGGTACGTAATCACGTTAGCTACCTGCGCCGCATTGTCGCGCCCATATGTGTCGTAGACGTACTGAATGACCTCCTCTCGCCGGCCTGACTCAATGTCTAGGTCAATATCTGGTGGTCCGTCACGGTCGGGAGATAGGAAACGCTCGAACAGGAGGCCTGCCTCGATCGGCTCGACATTCGTGATCCCGAGGGCGAAACACACCGCCGAGTTCGCCGCCGAACCACGTCCTTGGCACAAAATGTTCTGCTTCGCGCAGAAATCCACGAGGTCGTAAATGATCAGGAAGTAGCCGGGAAAGTTCAGCTCTTCAATCACGCTCAGTTCGTAGCGGATCTGCTTCATCGCCTGGTTGCGCACATCCGCACTTCGCGTCGCGTACCGGAACTGCGCGCTCGCCAACGTCAGATCCCGCAGATGATCCATCTCGCCTCGCCCGCTTGGCGTTGGGTAGCGCGGCAGTTCAGGCGCGACAAGATTCAGCGTGAACGCGCACTGCTTTGCCAACTCAACGCTGTAATCCAGCATGTGTTTGCATCCCGGCAGCATCCGTTCGAGCTGCTCGCCAGAGCGCAGCCAGTTCGCCCCCATCGGATGCAAGTCCCCGTGTGCTTGTGCAAGTGCTTCTCTGCGAGCCAACGCACGCTTCGCCGCAGCCAACCTCGCCTGCTCACGCGTGGCTGCCGCCGGTATCGCGGTGACGATGGCGGGGAGGTGATCAAAACGATCGAGCATTGCGTGCCGGTCAGCGTCTTCAGGAGTCATCGAAACTTCATATTCTCGCACCACATTGTCCTGGCCAAATGTTTCGACCAGGTGGTCGATTTCCCCTACCCACTGCCAGCCGGCGAGCACGACGCAGGTGCCGCCCAGCTGGTCGCCGATGAGCTCCAGCGGCGGATAGGCCACCTTGTCCTTTTCCCGGGTGGCCATGTGCGCGTCCGCCATCAGGTGGGAGAGTCGCTTGTACCCGTCCGGCCCGCGGGCGATCACGGGCAGGACGGTGTCACCCAACGTCAGCTCCGCCCCGAAGACGGTGTCCAGCCCGGCCGCGGCGGCCGCCTCCGCGAACTTCACCGCGCCGTAGAATCCGTCCCGGTCCAGCAGCCCCACCGCGCTCAGTCCCAGCTCAACGGCCCGGGCCACCAAGTCCTCCGGTTCGCTCGCCCCGCCGAGGAAGCTATACGAGCTGACGGTGTGCAGCTCGGCGAACGGTGTCGTCGATAGGCATTGTTTTTGCGGCGGGGGCGCTGGCTCCGCCTTGCCGTACGCGGCGCCTGCGGGCGTGCCGGTGTGACCGACCGGCACCGGCTCCGGGCCGGGGCGGCCGGAGAGGATGCGTTCGAGCCGCGACCACGACAGTGGCGCTCCCCCGTTGAACCTCATAGCGGGAACGCTACCACCGTTCGAAACTGTGTGCTAGTTACTCCAAGGGGTGATGTATTCGTTCGGTTCCCACCCCTCGATCGCCGCAAGCAACTCTGCAGCCTGCGCACCGTCAATCTGCTCCCGAATGATGTCCGCATGCCCGGCATGGCGGGCGAACTCCTCCACCGCATGCACATAGATGTAGCGCAACTTAGCTACCTGCGGCTCATCCATGCCGAACCACGGGAACGGCCCCACCGGCAGTTCCGCCTCAAGGTCACCGCCGCGACACATCTCCATATAGTCAGCTCGCACGCTATCGAAGCGTTCCAAGATGCGATCCAGCGTCTCTTCGGCAGTCGGCGTAAAGCTGGCTGCAAAGTCGGCCTGTGAGTGTTCATACCCGGCAACACCGGCACCGGAAAGCGACCTCACCATGACAAACGTGACGTGTTTGAGCAGTCCGCTAATGCTCAGCGCACTGCGGAGTGGAGTGCGCCTCGCAGCATCGTCGTCAAGCCCAAACGCGCTAGCCCGCAGCGCATCTAACTGCACGTCAAGATAGTTACAAAGCGTGTCTAGCTCATTGTCTTTGCGCGGAAAATACATCGATATTCCTTCCTGTTGATCACTTTCCAACCGGAACCCTAAGCCCCGTTGAGGACAGCTTTTGTCCGCAGTATGGAGAAGAATGACTGCATGGCAAATACGACGCAGCGCGTGCTCCAGCTTTTGGGACTATTGCAAGCGCGAACCACGTGGCAAGCAAGCGCCCTCGCCTCTGAGCTCGGCGTCACAGAGCGCACAGTGCGCCGCGATATCGCGCGGTTGCGCGATATGGGCTACCCGGTCAATTCCAGCAGCGGGATCGAGGGAGGCTACCAATTGGGCACTGGTCGCCATTTACCGCCCCTACTCCTCGACGACACCGAGGCCGTCGCGCTCGTCGCGAGTCTGCGCATGATGGCCCTGAACGGCACCGACAACGCTGGAACCGCCGCACTTCGTGCCTTGGCCAAAATTGATCACATCTTGCCGCCCCACCTGCGAGCCCTAGCATCAGCGGTTGATAACGCAACTACGGCGCTCCCCCATGAGCGCCCGACCGTCGAACTACAACTACTCACCCAACTCGCCACTTCACAGCGGGACCACACGCTCGTACGTTTCACCTACAGCAAGCCCAACGGCACATCATCCACGAGGGAAGTTGAACCAGCCCGGCTCATGACCCAAGGCGAGCTCTGGTACCTCCAAGCATTTGACAAAAGCAGAGACGACTGGCGCACTTTTCGCCTCGACCGAATAAGCAACGCACAGACAACATGCTGGGGTTTCACCCCGAAGATTCCACCACCCCCGGACTTCAGCAGCGATATCGCAAAACGCTATCCCTGCGTCATCCGTGTGGAGCTGGAAAGCTCACCCGATCTGGTGGCCGAACGGATCCCCCCCTCCCTATCGCACCGACCTAGAGGTAACCAAAAATGGATGTACTTTCGTCACCGGCGCACCAGATTGGGACGATCTTGCATGGCACCTTCTTTGGGTATGCCGCGACCTGGACTGCACGATGAAGTTGGACGCGAACGCAGAGTCAGACCACCTTCGAACGGCGTTGCACAACATCGGACAAGCTGCACTTTTATTGGCCCAGGCATAGAAGCGCAAACTGCTTTGTTCTAAAAAATAGACTAAGCGGTACATAGGGTGCTAGATTCTCACCCGTCAAACTTTCCCAATAAACAAGGAGACATCATGCGTATCAAGCGCACCCTCGCAACCGTTGCTGCTGCAGCGCTCGCCACCACCGGCCTGGTCGCTTGCTCCAACGAGTCCAACGACGCCACCGAGACCACCGCCGCAAACGGCGAGAACGTCACCGTCAAGATCGGTACCACCGAGGCCGACCAGGAGGCCTGGACTGTATTCAAGCAGCTCGCAGCTGACAACGGCATCGAGCTCGACATCGTGCAGTTCTCCGACTACTCCCCGGTCAACGAGGCGCTCGCACAGGGAGAGCTGGACGTGAACAAGTTCCAGCACATTAAGTACCTCGCCGAGTACAACGCTGCTTCCGGCAACGACCTCAAGGTTGTCGGCTCCACCGAGATCGTCCCGCTCGCACTGTTCTGGAAGGACCACGACTCGCTCGACGGCATTGAGGGCCAGTCCGTCGCCATCCCGAACGACCCGTCCAACCAGGGCCGCGCCATCAACGTGCTGGTCCAGGCCGGTCTGCTTACCCTCAACGACAACGTCGCTGACCCGCTGACCCCGACCCCGGCCGAGATCAACAAGGACGAGTCCAAGGTCACCGTCACCCCGGTTGACGCGTCCCAGACCCCGAACGCTTACAACGAGGGCAAGCCGGCCATCATCAACAACACCTGGCTGGACCGCGCAGGCATCGAGCCGAGCCTGGCCGTGTTCGAGGACGACCCGGAGTCCAAGGAAGCAGAGCCGTACATCAACGTGTTCGCCGCTCGTTCCGAGGACATTTCCGACGAGACCCTGAACAAGCTGGTTGAACTGTGGCAGACCCCGGAGGTTGCTGAAGCTACCGCCAAGGATTCCAAGGGCACCTCGGTTCCGGTTTACCGCGACCAGAAGGAACTCAACGACATCCTTGACCGTCTGCAGAACAAGTAAGCACAAGAAGTAATAAGGAGCGCGTAGTTCATGCGTACCAAGCGTTTTCTCGCAGCGGCGGCAGCCTCTGTCATCGCCGCAACCTCTTTGGTGGCGTGCTCGTCGGAAACGGAGTCGTCGACAAGCAGTGCTGATGGCGACGCTGTGACCGTCAAGATCGGCACCACCGACGCAGACCAGAAGGCCTGGAGTGTCTTCGCGGACGAAGCCCAGAAGGCCGGCATCGAGCTCGATATCGTGCGTTTCTCTGAGTACCCACAGGTCAACCCGGCGCAGACCGAGGGACAGATCGAGATTTCGAAGTTCCAGACCATCAACTACCAGGCCCAGTACAACGCCACCGCCGGCAAGGACCTGCGCATCATTGGTTCTGGCGAGATCAACGTGCTTGGCCTGTACTGGAAGGACCACGACTCGCTCGACGGCATCGAGGGCACCGAAATCGCTGTCCCGAACGACCCGTCCAACCAGGGTCGCGCGATCAACGTGCTGGTTCAGGCTGGTCTGCTGAAGCTGCGCGAAGGCGCGCCGAAGCTCACCCCGACCCCGGCGGACATCGATAAGGATGCCTCCAAGGTCAAGGTTGTCGCTGTGGATGCGTCCCAGACGCCGAACGCCTACAACGAAGGCCGCCCGGCTGTGATCAACAACAACTGGCTGGCACGCGCAGGTATCGACCCGGCTTCCTCGGTCGCGGCCGACGATCCGAACTCCGAGCTTGCGGAGCCGTACATCAACGTATTCACTGTCTCAGGCGATGACCTGGACAACGAGACGTACGCCAAGTTGGTCGACGTCTGGCAGTCGCCGGAGGTCACCGCAGCGCTTGACGAGGATTCCAACGGCACCGCCGTGCAGGTCCAGCGCAGCAAGGAGGAGCTCAACGAGATCCTCGACCGACTTGTGGAGGAGTACAAGTAAATGACAACAACCGGCACCCGGATTGAGTTCCGGAACGTATCCAAGGTTTTCAAAACCAAAGAGCGCGAGGTCAAGGCCGTCGATGACGTCACCTTGACCGTCGAGCCAGGCGAAATCCTCGGAGTGATCGGCTACTCGGGTGCCGGCAAGTCCACGCTTGTCCGCCTCATTAACGGCCTTGACATGCCAACCTCGGGCGAATTGCTTCTCGACGACACCAACGTCGCCGGTATGCCCGAGCGCAAACTCCGGGAGATCCGCCGCAACGTCGGCATGATCTTCCAGCAGTTCAATCTCTTTTCCTCCCGTACCGCAGCGGGCAACATCGAATACCCGCTGAAACTGGCCGGTGTGGACAAGAAGGAACGTAAGCGTCGCGTCGCTGAACTGCTCGACTTCGTCGGTCTGTCTGACCGTGGCGAAAACTACCCGGAGCAGCTCTCCGGCGGCCAGAAGCAGCGCGTCGGCATCGCGCGAGCACTTGCGACCAACCCGTCGCTGTTGCTTGCCGACGAAGCCACGTCCGCTCTCGACCCCGAAACCACCCACGAGGTGCTCGGAGTGCTGCGTCGCGTCAACGAAGAACTCGGTATCACCATCGTGGTGATCACCCACGAAATGGATGTCATCCGAGCCATCGCCGACAAGGTTGCCGTAATGGAGAACGGCCGTGTTGTGGAGTACGGCGGTGTCTACGACGTCTTCGCCAACCCGCAGACCCCCGTCGCGCAGCGTTTCGCAGCGACGAGCCTGCGCAACACCCCCGATGATGTTGAGCGCGCCGAACTGCTGACCAAGCCTGGCCGCTTGTTCACCGTGGATCTTTCCGAGGACTCCGGGTTCTTCGGCGCCGCCGAGACCGCCCGCACGCGCGGTGTTGTCATCGAGCCAGTCCACGCTGGCATCACCACCCTGCAGGAACGTTCCTTTGGCAAGATGACCGTCCGCCTCAACGGCGACGACGCCGCCATCAACGAATTCCTGGCCACACTGCAGCGCAGCACCGAGATTGAGGAGATCACCCGATGACCGAATACCTGCTCGCTGAACCGAACTGGGACAACCTCGGCCCCACCTTCCTCGACGCCATCGGCGACACCCTGTGGATGGTCGCCATCACCATGATTGTTGGTGGCTTCTTCGGCCTGGTGTTGGGCATGTTGCTCTACACCACCCGCCCGGGCGGCATCCTGCGCAACAACGTGGTCTACACCCTGATCAACGTTGCGGTGAACTTCTTCAGGCCAATCCCGTTCATCATCATGATCGCGATGCTGTACCCACTGACCCTGGAGGTCGTGGGCACTACCATCGGCCGCGCTGCCGCAACGTTCGTGATGTGTTTCTCTGCCACGTTCACCGTGGCGCGCATTGTGGAGCAAAATCTCGTCGCCATCGACCCCGGTGTTATCGAGGCCGCCCGCTCCATGGGTGCCGGCCCCTGGAAGATCATCACCTCGGTGATCCTGCCGGAGGCACTCGGCCCGTTGATCCTGGGCTACACCTTCATCTTCATCGCGGTCATCGATATGTCCGCAATGGCCGGCTACATCGGCGGTGGCGGCGTTGGTGACTTTGCCATTGTCTACGGTTACCGCGCCTTCGAACCGCAAGTCACCTGGGCTGCAGTCCTGGTCATCGTGGTCATCGTCCAGCTCGCTCAGTTCCTGGGCAACTGGCTGTCCAAGAAGGTCATGCGCCGGTAGATTGAAGTGCCATGAAGGTAGCGGCGTTCGACTTCGATGGCACACTCCACCACCCTCCCCACGGTTTTGACCAGGAGGACATCGCCGCGATAGATGCCTGGCGTAACGCCGGGCATCTTGCCATTTCAGCCACTGGGCGCTCCCGCACAGCACTCGCCCACGGCATGGCCGACAGCACGCTAGCGTTCGACTACCAGGTGCTTTCCAACGGAGCATCAGCTACCGACGGCGCCAACCGCCACCTGATCTTCAGCCACGAACTCGACGGAGCCGTCTTGCGCGCCGCCGTGGAACAGTTCGGGGAGCGCGAGGGACTGGCTATTTTCGGCACCACCATCGGACGTGTCGACGGCGTGTTTGCCAACAACACCGGCCGTACCCACGACTTCACGGCTCACTTCACGCCGATGAGGATTCGCGACATCCCGGACCACCAGTTCGCTGTCATTCCGTTCTGGATTCCTGACAACGACGCGCTGCGCGCCGAAGTCATCGCCTGGGCCACCAAACTCGGCGACGTAGAAGTTGCCCAAAACCAGGACTACATCGATCTGATGGCACCAGGCCGCTCCAAGGGTTCAGGCATCCTCGAGCTGTTCGAGGTACTCGGCATCAACCGCGACGACGTGGAGCTCTACACGTTCGGCGATTCCTGGAACGACCTGACCATGCATACCCTCGCCGATCACTCGCACAGTTTCCACCACTCCCCCGCCGACGTGAAAGCAGCCACCGACCGGGTCATCGGGTCAGTGGCTGAGGTGCTCGACGAGTACATCTAGGGCATGGTTTCGCCCCCGCCCGGCACCACCTAACGCTCTTTCACGCTCACCGCGCCCCAGGCGGAGCCTTCCTTGGGGGCCTTGCCGCAGGAATCGACAATCCCGCTGACCGGACGCTTTTCCAGTTCGACGACGTACTCCCCACCGGCGGTGGTGACGTTGACGGTGGCAGTGGTGTCGTCGATACGCACAGGCGCAACGTCGAACTCCCCGTAACGAGGCTCAGCGACCTCGCTGGCAACAGCAATCTCGGCCACCTGTTCCACCGGACTGAGCGTGCCGCGCCCGCGATTGCCGGGTACGAAGTATTCGCCCCGCTTCGCGGCTGTGAGCATCGCGTCGGTGGCTTCCACGTTCATGCGGCCGAAACTATACGCCCACGGCATGAGCAGCATGGTTGCGGCAAAACGGTGTCCCTTGATGTGGGAGACCTCCCACGCAACGTCGTTGCCCGGGCCGAATGGGTAGCGCTCGTGCAGCGCGTTGACCAGCGGGCGCCCCTTTACGGCACAGCAGACATCGCGCTTGGCGTGGGTACAGATCAGCAGCAGCGGACGTTCCCGTCGCTTCCCACCGTTTTTGCCAGGCCCCGACAGGTCGAGATCCAGGATTGCTTCCGGACCGTCGACGTGGAGGACCTCGGTGATACCTTCGTCGGCAAAGACGAGGTAGAGGTGGTGGTCCTTAATGTGTCGGCCTTCGCGCGTTGGGTGGCGGATGAGCAGCAAGGACGCGTCGTATTCGTCGAGGTGCTTCGCAATGCGGGGAGTGATTTCTTCGCCGAGCGCGGCGTCACCGAGCACGTCGCGCGGCCACGGGTCAGGCCACTCAAAGATGACGTAGGTAGCGCCGGGCTTGGCGGTGCCGGGCAGCGGTTCAACCTCAACATCTGAGCAAGGCAATTGTCGCATGTCACCACCATAGCCAAGCTTGGCCTAACTTATTAGATGACCCATTTGAACAACATTCACTTCTGTAACAGTTAGATAACCTTTTGGGTATTTCGCTCTGAGGCTTTTGTTCTGATTCCTCCTGCTGGTTACGGTGGCTTAATGCAAAAAAATTCCGGTTCCTTCCGCGCTGCGGTCGTGGGCGCTTGCGTAGCGACGATCGCTGCCTGCACCGCCTGCACCACACCCAGCTTCGGGGCCGGCGAAACGGTGGCCAGCAGCTTGTCCGCCAGCTCTCCGCGTCTGAAACCGTTGGGCAACGCTGACCCGTCTCCGAAGACGCAGCGCCCGTCGGCACCGTCACAGCTTGTGGTCACCGCGGTCCGTGTTGGCGCACATGAGGGATTCGACCGCGTCGTGGTGGATCTTGGGGGCGACGGGGATCCGGGTTGGTTTGTGGATTACACCTCCACCCCGATGCAGGAGACCACCGGCCAGCCGTTGAAGGTTGCGGGTAACGCGTTTTTGAACATCAACGTCGACGGCACCGTTTATCCGTTTGAGATGGGTAAGGATTCCGATGTTGAGGTGAAGATGGCGGGCGATACTGGCAACGTCATCGACGTGATCAGCGCTGGCACCTATGAGGGCCGTAGCCAGGTCGTGGTGGGTCTGCGCTCTGCTTTGCCGTATTCGGTGCAGGTGTTGGAGGACCCGAAGCGCGTGGTCGTCGACATCGTCCAGAACTAATCGCACCGCTCACCCCACCGTTAGTACACCGCCTCGACGCGCCAGCTGCGTCTGCTCCACACAAGGAGCCACCCTGTCACCGCGCCGTCTGGCCCGCCTTCGCGCCCGACCACCTGCATGCGCGCAAGCCGTCCTGTGGCCCCTTCGGTTTGGGCCCACCATCCTTCGTCCACGGGCCACGGCCCGGCCCAGCCGGTAACCAGAAACCGGCGATCGCCCCAGGCCAGGGCGTACGGCGTGGTTGAGAGCAGCACTTCGGCGGTGACGATGACGGGGGTTGCGGTGTCGTCGATAAGCGCGATGCGCGAGGCGGGGTGCTCGATGCCGCCACCGAGGCGCGCAGGCAGCGGTGCTGGGATTGCTCCGGGCCAGGACAGCTTGTCGACGACCGGCCCCGCCTCCCCGTACGGCACCATCTGCACCCGTTCTGCCACGCCACGGCCGCCGACGAGCCGGGGTTGGAGCACCGCGTCGATGCCGAGTTGGGATTGCACGCGTTCCACGACGCGGCGGGCGGTGTCGGTGGAGGCGCCGTCGGCCCACAGTTCGCCGACGGGTTCTGGGGCGGCGAGTTCGAGCGGTTCCAGGATGAGACTTGTAATTTCACCGGCACCGCCGCCGGTCAGCCAGCCGTCGAGTTGCCAGCGCACCCGGTCGGCGGTCGCGGCCTCGGTGAGTGCCTCGCGGGTGCGCCAGACGCGTTCGACGCGGGTGCCGTCGCCAAGTTCGGCCGTCACTTTCAGCCGCAGGCAGTTCCGCCCCGTTTCTTTCAGCCGTTCGTGCAGGCTAGCGGCCAGTGCACGGGCGGCGAACGCGGCAGCATCAACTCGGTCGATCGGGTCCTCCGGAGTGATCGCCACCGCGAGGTCCTCCACGGGAATTTCGGGCGCGACGCGGCGGTCCGGCGTGGCTGCGGCGATCCGGTAGATGAGCATCCCGGACTGGCCGAATCGCGTGGTGACAGCCGCCGGAGGCAGCGCCGCCAACTGCCCGAGCGTGGAAATCCCCAACTGCCCCAACGCCCGCACCGTGTCCATGTCCGCGCCGAGCGCTTCTTCGGCGACGAGCACACCGAGTGGCTGGTCTGCCAGGAACGTCGCCGATTGCCCCTGCGCCACCACGTCAGATGAGCGCGAGGCGATCACTGCGGTGGCGATCTCGTCGGCGGCACCGGCAAGGGCGTCGATGCCGCGGCGCGAGGCGGCGTCGATAAGCATCTCGAGCGCACGGTCCTCACTGCCGTGGAACTTGCCCGCGGCCTCAAGGTCCGCAACGACAAGGCCTGGGCGCAGCACTTCTACGCTCGCCGCGACATCGTCGAGACCCGCTGCAAGTGCTGCGAACATCCGGCCGTCGCGGTCGGCGTTGTCCTCCACCACCGTCAGCTCCGGCGCTGCCGCCTGTGCGTTTCGCACCCGCATCCCACGCCGGATGCCCACTTGGCGGGCTGCCTGCGAGCACGCCTTCACCCTGTGGTGCGCAGCAATCGCAATGGGTTCTGCCAACTCGTCGCCGGACTCCAACTTCGCAGCCTGCACGGGCCAGTCCGGAAACCACAACGCTGCAACCCTCATGTGACCAGCCGCAGCTTTCGCCTATCGACGCCCCGCTCACCACCAGCACCCAACGTCACCCGTGCACTCGCCGGACGGTATCCCTTGCCTTCTGCGCGGACATCGAAATCGATCCCGGTAATGCGCCCTGTACCTCTTCCGATGCCGTGGAATTGTGCGAGCGTGCCCGTCAGCGTGAGCGCCGGCGACGGCACCGCAATGTTGACGCACACAAGCGCCGCTTGCCCTTTCCGGATCCTGGCCAGCAGTGGCCGGGCGCGCACCGGAGACAATTCCAGCGCACTGCGAGTGCGCAGCACCACCAGGTCAAGCCCTTCGGCGAGCACGCCCGCCACCGAGAGGTCGTCAATACCCGGCTCCGGCACCGCGACGACCCGCTCAAGCGCATCTGCACCGATGGCGGCGTACGACAGCTCCGGCCACCCCACCACGCCTGCGCGCCCACCGGCTTCCACCACCTGGCCGATGAGCTCCACGATCAGCGCGGGTGTGTCACTGACGTGCGTGACCGTCCTTCGCGCCAAGCCACCATTCGGCAACACAGTCGAAAGACCACCGTCGACCGTGAGCACCTCAGTATCAGCAGCAACCTCCTGAGGGACCTCCCCGCCGAGCGCAGCCATGCGCGCACGCAGCTCTGCGATCTGCTCAGCACGCGTCTCCTGAGCAGGCGCTTCACCCGCTTCATGCAGGTGCGCTGCTGCAGATGACGCTCGAATAGGTGTTCCACTCACGTCAGTTAGTATGCACCTATGCCACGACACGGGCAACGTCCCTGGTCGAACATGTTTTCTACACCATCTTCATGAGAACCTGACTTATGGGGCCATACGAATAATCCATGATCTCCCCGTTCATGATGCGGCAACGAACGCCAACAGACCCTGGAGCACAAAGAAAGCTCTCGTCACAACGTTCCGAGCCCCCTTGAACTCCGTCATCGCGTACGCCCCATCGGCCTTCCGCTTGAACAGAGGCCGCGCTTCATACCGAGCCGAAAGAACACACTGCCACACCACTACACGGGACTTGACCACGAACCGTGGTGACACGTGCACGTTCAGGGGCAAATCTGGTTGCGTTGAACATGGGACTCTCTATGGGACCGTCCACTGCTGACGATTAAAAAGAAGGCGAGCTGGCAAACTAATTTTGCCAGATAGCTGACATAACAACGGTTACGTTAATAGGGCGTAAAGCACTCCAGATGGTGGCAATACTTAAATTTAGCGTGATACAGAACACATTCCTTGCGGTGTCTGTGTATACTCCATATGTGAGTCGCCCATCAGGGTGACCTCCCCGGAACCAAGCGGCGCGAAGAGTGGGCCAACTGATAAGGCTCAGCTACACGCCCCAAGCAACACAAGGAGAAACCATGAAAATCACCGGCAAAAAAGCCTTGCTGTCCGCGGGGACAGCTGTAGGGATCGTTTTTAGCCTCTACAGCCCCATTGCTCAGGCAAGTACGATTGCAGAAACAGGCCAAACAAACGCTGTCAGTCAGGTAGCTGGGAACGTCGATAAGATCGCCAACTACCCCGACATTGAAGGTGAGGCCCTCGATGTCGTGCGCAATGCTGCGCTCGACGCGTCTGTCAAGACGGCTGTCCTAAAAGATGGACAAACCCTCGCAAACGAACCACATGTGGCAAAGCGTCTGGATGATGGAAGCGCATTTGTATCCATCCG
Organism: Corynebacterium sp. HMSC08F01; assembly: GCF_001807545.1. Taxonomy (NCBI): domain Bacteria; kingdom Bacillati; phylum Actinomycetota; class Actinomycetes; order Mycobacteriales; family Corynebacteriaceae; genus Corynebacterium; species Corynebacterium sp. HMSC08F01. The sequence continues at coordinate 116,406 of NZ_KV789284.1, forward strand.
AATCGACGGAGCGTCGAACGGTAGCGTGCTTGGAGTCTTTCTCACTCCTGAAAACACCCTGAAGTCCACGTACCAAATCACACTGGAGGAAGAGTCTCCAAACTCAGGTTGGGTCACGACCTATGCCGATGGCGAGCAGGAACTGCATGAATATGTTGTTTCTCAGGATACCTCGGCCCCTGATGGTCAAACCTCGCCAATGGGCATGGATTGGGGCGGGCTGAACGATTGCCTCAGCAACGCTGGAATTGCATCATGGGCAATTGCGGCACTGAGCGTTGTGTGTGGCACAGCTTGCGCGGCGACGCTGGGGACTGGTTGCGTGGCTTGCCTAGTCGCAGCTTCCGGCGCTACAGGCGGCACAATCGGGTACTGCGCAGGCCAGAATTGGAGTTAATTATGAGATCGAGTGAAAATCAGTCGCGTGGGTTCGTTGCACTCGCGATCGGCGCGGTAGCACCTCTTCTTGGAGTAACAACCCCTGTAACAGGAGCTGCCATTGCTGGTTGGGGTATCGCTGCTGTAGCCTTTCCTGTCTCCGCTTTCTTCTTCCATCGAGCGAAGGATGACGACAAAGTGCGCGAGTAAAGTTCCAATTTCATCGCATTACTTCGTGAAAGTCCTGTACCGCACTGATGCGGTACAGGACTTTGCTTTGCGAAGAAGATCCAGAACCTCCTGTTTGAACTTTAAATCATCTCAAAGCCTATTCGTTTATGTCTGCGTCAACTTAACGAGAAACTCGCCTCAGATCCCCTCGCCAAGCACCCCACGACGGGCACGGCGATCGCCTCACCATCCGTCGCCATGAGCCAGAGTTTTGGCAAGCAAGCGAATGTGCTGTGATGCGAGAGGTTCAAACGTGCAATGCAGAAGAGTTGAGAGGCATAAGAAGGCGGTGGAGCACCCTGGTAACGTCGCCCTTCATGATCCCGATCAGCGCCAACGAGGTCCGTAGCCGCGTCACCCCGATCCCCACACCCGCCGTCGTGCGTGTGGTGGGTTCGCTGGCTGTGGGCGGTTCCGTCGGCGTGATGATGTCCGAAGCACCACTAGGCATCAAGGCGATCACAGCACTGGTCTGCGTCGTTGTTGCTATCGCGGTGACGTGGCTGCACCCCTACCGGAAGCAGATTGCGGCGTTTGCGGAGGAGAAAAATGTCAGCAGGGTGCCGTCGATAAGCATGGTTGTGCCGCTCATGGTGTGGTGGCTGGTGCTCATGATGGGCCCGCTGGTGCACTGGTCCGCGGTGGCGGGGCTGCTGGTTGGCATCCTTGCGGCAGTGGCGGCGTGGTTGCTGTACCCGCACGTGGACGGCACGCGGCGCCTCGCGTACGCATAGAACTACTAGAAAGAATCTACTCGAAAGGCTTTCTAGTAGACGAGTTTTCGCAGCTCAACCTAGAAACATTCCCTTTCGAGTAGCTTTCTAGTAGCTTTCTAGTAGCTTTCGAGCTACCGCAAAGGCCCTTCCAAAAGCCATACCGCCCGAGGGTCCCGCGGACCTTTACCGCGCCATTGAATAAGGCCCTCCTCCCGCAGCGCTTTCAACGCGCGGCGGGCAGGCGGGTTCGAAATCCCCAAAGCATCTGCAACCTCCCCCGTAGACATTGGCCTGCCTTTCGCTTGCATGACTGACAGGACGCTGCCGGCGTGAGGCGGGAGGGAGTCCGCGGTCTTCGGATCAAGCCGTTGAACCGCCTTCAACGTGAGCAGAACACTTCCGCTCGTCTGCTGGTAAATCGGGTCAGCAAAACCCACTCGCCGCATACCTGCGAACATACGACGGATACCCTCGCCGAGTTCTTGACCAATCCGAAGCTCTGCCGTCACCCGCGCAATGAGAGGATTGCGCGCAAATCGAGCAATAGATTCTGGTCGTGTGGGGTCCGCCAAACCGGGAAAGCGCCCCGGACTCGAAACTTCGATGCGAGATGGATAGATCTCGAACCGCACATGGTCACCAGCCATGCTGTATGACCGGTGAATAACAGCATTTACTAATCCCTCAAGCCAAACGTCGTTCGGGATGAGATTTTCATCCTCGAACAACCCCGAAGCACCCAGGCGCCGGACTTGCGGCAGCATCCCCTCAATCGCCCGCTGAGCAGCCCCAATTTGTTGCGGCAACGGCCCCTCAAACCGGTCGTCGGCCAAAAGCTGTTGCTGATGCCCCGCGAGCCGCTCATCCTCACCGAACCGCAGAACACGGACATGCGCATTAGGGAAGAACTCTTGCGGGTCTTTACCGAAGAGCAAGAGTGCTGCTGTGCGGGGCCTACCTTCGCGGTCGATGAGATTTCTTGCTTTGAGAGCGTCTTCAGCGGAAGAAGAACCAATAACGTTGGCATATTCACCAACGGCCTCCATATCGAGATCACCCATACCGACACGGGGCAGCACCGTCGCGTCGAACTGTTGCTCACCCTTGGTGTAACGCAGTTCGAGAATGCCGTCTGCATTCAGCAACCGAGATTCGTCGCCGACACGCAGGAAGCAGTCCCCCGACCGCAAATAATGCACATGCTCACTCGGGTCTACATGAAACAGGTAAACCTGCGCACCGTCGCCGACATCGAACGGCTCGATTCGAACGCGCACGGTTGGATCCGTGTGGTCGAGCGATGTTTGTCTCAGATCATTGTCCTGCTTAGGCGTCGGTGCCCCATCAAACTCCCGGTCAGTAATTCCGACAGCAATAATGCCGCCCTCCGCATTTGCCATGCCGACGATGGTCTTGGCGAGATCCTTCGGCTTGATACGGAAAGACTTTCGCTCGAACCATTGATCTTCCGGCAGACGCAGAAGGAGGCTCGGGTCATCTCGGTAGTTTCTCTCTGGACGCACAGAAGGAATTCTACTCGAAAGGCTTTCTAGTAGACGAGTTTTCGCAGCTCAACCTAGAAACATTCCCTTTCGAGTAGCTTTCTAGTAGCTTTCGAGCTACCGCAAAGGCCCTCGCGCAGGCTCCGCCATTCTCGAAACCCCTGCTGCGAAGTCCGCCGTAGATACGGATAATGGCACGCATGGCTCAAACCTCATCGACATCGCTCAAGCACATGTGGGAAACCCGCCCGCGGCGCATCACGAAAGACCAAGGTGGTCGGGCCGTATTCGGCGGTGTGTGCACCGGTTTCGGTGCCCGCTACGGCTACGACCCGGTGGCGGTGCGTATCGCGTTTGTGCTCACCGGGTTTATTTTCGGCGGTGGCATCTTCGCCTATCTGTTGTGCTGGTTGCTCATGCCGCGTCTTGGGGAGGACATGAGCCCGGGCCGGGCAATCTTTACCCGCAAGGATCAGCGCAGCCCCATCGAGCAGAAGGAGTGCCGCACCGGCTGGCTGCTTCTGCTCGGGCTGATCATTTTCATCCCGGCGGCGGATGACGCGGGCGACAGCCGCGTGACCTACGGCGTGTTCGTCATGTTGCTGTTCATTTGGTTGTTCGCCTACGCCGAAAACCCGACGCCACCCGAGCAATGGCGTGCCGACGACCTCGTGTGGCGCGATCAGAAACGCCGCCGCAGGTTTAAGCGCTAGCGGTAGCGCTTCGGCACATCCGGCGCGCCGAGCGTGAGCATGAGGCGGTTGGCCCAGTTGAAGAAGGCTGACGAGTTGATCACGTCGATGATCGCCAGATCATCCAACCCGACCTCGCGCAATACCTCGACGTGCTCGGCACCGAATTCAAACGGGGTGCGGGTCAGCGCAACCGCAGCCTGGCGGATCGCGTCCCATTCGTCAGAGCCAAGGTCCGCCTCCACGCCTTCGTCCAGGAGACGGTCGATCGCCTCCGCGTCGCCGCCTTCCTCCTTCGAACGTGCCTGGTGCACGGATGCGCAGTACTCGCAGCCGTTCAAACGGGACGCGACGGTAGCGGCAAGTTCGCGCTCGGCACGGCCCAGGCCACCTTCGGTGTTGTAGAAGATGTCCAGGTCGGTCAGGGTGCGCGCTTTGAGCGCCTGCGGGTCGCGGGCGAGCAGACGGAAGTACTCCATGCCGATGCGTTCCGGCTTGATCAGGGCGTCGCGTTGCTCGTCGGTGAACTCGGAATCTTCAAGTGGTGCCACCCACGGCTTCCACCCCAGGGAGTGGTTGACAAACTTCTCGGGTGCGACGACCTCGGGTTGCAGGGTCACCGCAGCGGGCGTCCAGCCGGGATCGGCGACGCCGGCGGTGCGCTCAACAGCAGCATCCGCAACAGCAGCACCCGAACCACCCGCAGCCGCTCCCCCAGCCAGCACCTGCACACCGTGCACGACGCGCAGCTGGAACGCCACAAAGGAGATGAGTTGGCCGAGCGAGACGATCGCGTCCTCGGTGTAGCCAGCGGTCTGCAGGTGCCCGATCGCCGCCGGCGAAGCATCCTTCGGATGGAAGGTCAGCAGGTGGGCGAAGTCGAAGGCGGCGGCGAGCTGCCCCTCGCCGAAGGTGACAAAGTCCCCGCCCGCGTAGGGGCCGGCGGATACACCTGCGCGCACCGCGTCTTCGACCACGGCAACGAGCGCCTCGTCTTCGTCGGCAAGCAAGTCCGCGTAGAACTCCGCGGCGCGCTGTGCACCGGAAATGCCGGAGACGAAAGCGGCGACGGCGTAGCGGGTGGATACCGGCAGGGCCTCGATCAGCGCCGGGTTGGTGGGCTCAAACAGGGCCTCGAAGCTGCGCTGGGCGTTTTCAACCGCTTCGGGTCGGCGGCGGCGCAGGTCGGCAAGGTCGGCCGGGGTTTCTGCGAGCAGGTCGATAATGTCGTTAGACAACAAACTCTCCTAACTGTCGGGCACGGAAGACGGTGCCGGGGATGGCGTCGATAAGTTCACGAGTGACATCGTCGTGCGGGTGTGAGAACACCTCGTCGGTGGGGCCATATTCCACTTGTTGGCCGCGACTGAACACGCTCACCGTATCCGAAATCTGGCGCACCACCGCCAGATCGTGGGAGATGAACACGTAGGTCAGCCCCAGTTCGCGCTGCAGGTTTTCCAGCAGTTCCAGGATCTGTGCCTGCACGGTCACATCGAGCGCGGAAACGGCCTCGTCGAGCACCACGAGTTCCGGCTCAACGATCAGCGCGCGGGCGATAGCGACGCGTTGGCGCTGCCCGCCGGACAGTTGCGCCGGGGTGCGCGTGGCGAACCGCTCCGGATCAAGCGCCACGCGCTCCAAGTACTCGTTGGCGCGCGCAAGGCTTTCGCGTTTCGACGCCCCCGCGAGGTTGCGCAGCGGCTCCGCCACAATCTCGCCGCCCCGCATCTTCGGATCCAGCGAGGAAAACGGGTTTTGGTACACCATCTGGATGCGGTTGCGGAACTGCCGCTTCTGCTTCGGGCTCAGCGTGGTCAGCTCCTCACCGTCGAGGGTGATGCTGCCCTCAGCAGGCTGGTTAAACATGGCGATCGTGCGGCCTGTGGTGGTTTTGCCGGAGCCCGACCCGCCTACCAGCGCGTGCGTGGAGCCGCGCGCGACCTCGAAGGAGATATCGGATACGGCGGTGAAATCGCCGTAGCGCACGGCAAGGTTGTCTACGCGCAGGAGGGTGTCGGTGGTGACAGGGGGTCGTCGATACGCATTTGCCACGGACAGCGACGGCACGTTTGCCAGCAGGCGTTTGGAGTAGTCCTGTGTGGGGTTGGTCAGCACCGTGCTCACAGGACCGTGCTCGACGACGCGTCCGCGCTCCATGATCACCACGTCATCGGCGCGATCGCCCGCCACGGCAAGGTCGTGGGTGATGAAAATGACGCCCAGGCCCAACTCGGCACGCATCTCGTCGAGCAGGTCAAGGATGGTTTTTTGCACGGTCACGTCGAGTGCGGACGTGGGCTCGTCCGCAATGAGCACCTCGGGCTCGAGTGCTACCGCAGCAGCGATGAGCACGCGCTGCTTCATGCCGCCGGACAACTCGTGCGGGTACTGGTTGTAGCGCTTTTCAGGATCATCGATGCCGACGCGCTCAAGCAGGGCAATTGCTTGACGACGACGCGACGCCGCGTCCCCCACCCTATGAATCTCCAACCCATCCTCCACGGATGCGCCGATGGTTTTCAGCGGGTTGAGCGAGTTGTTCGGATCCTGCGGGACCAGACCAATCTTTGCGCCGCGCAGCTGACGCCACTCGGCGGCGCTCAGGCTGGCAAGGTCTTGGCCCTTGAACCGGATGGAACCCGCGCGCACGTTGCCGGTGGGACCCAACAAGTCGAGCGCCGCCATGGCGGAAGTGGTCTTGCCGGAGCCGGACTCGCCGACGATCGCAGTCATCTTGCCGGCATCGACAGCAAACGCGATGTTTTCCACGGTCGGCTCGGCATCGCCGTACGCGACGGTGAGGCCTTCGACCTCAAGCAGCGGTGTGGTTTCGGTACTCACTTCGCATCACCTTCTGTCTGGATGACCTGGGAGATGTGGTTGGTGGACATCACGGTGGCCACAATGGCCAGACCCGGCAGCAGGATCAGCCACCAGGCGGTGGACATGAAGTCGCGGCCTTCCGCGATCAGCAGGCCCCACTCCGGCACTGGTGGCGGTGCGCCGTAACCCAGGAAGCCGAGGATGGACAACTGCAGGATTGCGGTGCCGAACTGCAGCGCAGCCAGCGCCAACACTGGGGTCAGCGAGTTGGGCAGCACGTGGCGGAACAACACCTGGGTCTGGGTTGCGCCAGAGCCGTAGGCAGCCTCGACGAAGTCTGCACCGGCAATCTGGATCACCTGCGAACGAGCCAGACGAGCGAACGTGGCCACCGATGTCATACCGACCGCAAACGCCGCCTGCAGCGAACCGAAACCGGTGACGATGATGATGGACAGCGACAGCAAAATGCCCGGGATGGCCAGCAGCACGTCCACGAACCGCATAAGCACGGTCTCTACCCAGCCACGCTGCGTACCTGCAACAAGGCCAATCAAGGTGCCCAGGACCAGGCCGACCACCACGGCGATCAGTGCGCCGAGCAGCGACTGGCGTGCGCCGTAAACCACGCGGGAGTACACGTCGCGGCCCACGGCGTCGGTACCGAAGATGTGCTCGCCATTCGGCGCGAGCAGCGCCACATCCACGCCCTTGTATGGGTCGTAGGTGGCAAACACACCCGGCAGCAGCGCCCACAGGGCAGCGATGACCAGGACGATCAGCGACAGGAACGTCGCCGGCGAGCGCCACCGGCGGTTCTTGCGCGACTTCGCCCGCACGCCAGCGCGCGTATTCGCCCGCGCAACAGGATTCGTTGCTGCTTGTGTTGTTTGTGTTGTCATCGGGCGCCCTCCTTCACGGCAGCCTGAGCGGTGCTCTTCTTAGCCTTGTTGCTCTGTGGCCCCGCATCGCGCAGGCGCACATCAAGCACCGGGTAGAGCAGGTCGACGATGAGGTTGATCAGCACGTACGCGGTCGCGGCGATGAGCACCACACCGAGCAGGACCGGCATGTCGCGGCTAGATACCGCGTTGACGGTCAGCGACCCCAACCCGGCGCGGCCGAAGACGGTTTCGGTCACCACTGCTCCGCCGACAAGTTCGCCGAACAGCAGGCCGGCCATGGTGATGGCGGGCAGCAACGAGTTGCGCAGCACGTCGCGCCAGAAGATGCGGGCCTCGCTGGCACCGCGGGCGCGGATGACTTGGACGAATGGTTGGGCACGGACTTCGTCGATAGACCGGATGAGCACCTGCATCAGCGGTGCTGCCATGGGCACGGCCAGGGTGAGCGACGGCAGGATGAGCCCCTCGAGCGGGGTCGGGTCGACCACGTTGACCCAGCCGAGTTGGAAGGAGAAGAACTGCAGTAGCAGGATCGCGATCCAGAAACCTGGCAGCGACACCATGAACGACGGCAGTGCGCGGAAGAAGCTTCGCAGCGCGCCACCGCCGGGCAGGGTGGCCACGTAGGCGGTCAGCAGCGCGACGATGATGGCAAGACCGATCGAGGTCGCGGCCAGCGCAAACGTGTGTGGTGCGGCGTCGACGATGAGGTCGAACACCGGCGTGCCCGAGGCAACCGAAAACCCCAGGTTGCCGGTAAACAGCCCGGCAAGGGTGGCCAGGTACTGCTCGACGAGCGGTTTATCCACGCCCATCTGCTCGCGGATCTCCTCGATCTCTGCCTGGGACAGCCCAAGCGCGGGGTCCGCATAGCGCGCAGCCACGCCGTCCGACGGCAGGGCGGAAAGCAGGAAGAACGCAAGCGTGTAGGCAAGCAGCAGCACGAGCAGCGCCTGCCCAACGCGTTTCAGCACAGTGGTACTCATTTAGTTGTCCTCCCCATCACGGTCGAAGTACACCGAGTAGAAACTCGGGCGGGCCACCGATTCGGTAACAAAGCCCTTCACGTGTGGCGCAAGTGCGTACACCTGCGGCTCCTCAAACAACGGCAGCACGTAGGCCTGTTCTGTGAGGTAGTCCTGCACCGCCTTCGACGCGGCCGCACGGCCCGCATCGTCCGGTGTGGAAACCACCTTTTGCAGCAACTCCTCGAGCTTGGCATCCACTGGGGTGCCATCTCCTGCGTTGTTCAGCAGCGAGTCGCGGCGGTTCACCGACAAGTGCGACTCAATCACGTCATAATCCGCACGCCCCACCATCGTGTGCATCAACTGCACGCGGTTGATGTCCTTCTGCGCTGCGTTTTGCGTGGCACGATCCCCGGCCACCATGTTCAGCTCAATACCCAGGTCACGCAGGTCCGACTGCACCATCGTGACAATCTCCTTCGAGCGCGGCTGCGGCAGCGCGTGGTTGACCGACAGGCTCAACCGCTGCCCGTCTTTCACGCGGATGCCGTCGGGGCCGGGGGTCCAGCCGGCGTCGTCGAGAAGCGCACGCGCACGATCCGGATCAAACGTGTACGCGTCGGGCTGCTCCGCGTAGCCAAGTGCCGTCGAGGTCATCGACGACGTGGCCAGCGGGTAGGAATCCGACAGCAGAATGCGGATGATCTCTTCACGGTTGATGCCGTGGATAATCGCCTGCCGTACGCGGATGTCCTGCAGCAACGGGTGGTTAAACCGCATGGCCAATTGGTTGTTCATGCCGTTGGTGGCAGAGGCAACCACCTGCACACCCTGGTCTTTCAGGTGCCGCTCCACTGGCGGAGAGATCGTGCGCGCGGCGTCCGCTTGGCCGGACAGCAACGCGCCGGAGCGGACGGCTTCTTCGGCGGCGAGGGTGTAGTGGATGCCGTCAATGCGCGCCCGGCCCTGGTGCTCGAGCGACGGTGGCGCCCAGTTGTAATCCTCGCGCGTTTTCAGCACGAGGTCAGTGCCCAGCGTTTCACTATCCACGACAAAGGGGCCCGAACCGATCACATTCGCCGCCCCGCCTGGGCCGAAGTCCTCGTTGCGCAGCTGCAGGGAGGAATCCGCCAGCAGGCCCGCGTTGTACGAGGACGTAGCCTGCGCGAAGCCCGGAGAAGGTGCGGTGAAGTGGAAGCGAACCGTGTCCTCGTCGACGACTTCGCCGTAGTCGTAGTTGGAGATCTGCTCCGAGACGTTGAGCAGGCGATCCTTGTCGCCCTGGCCGTAGAGGTCGAAGTTGTCCACGATGTTCTGCGCCGTCATCGGTGTGCCGTCGGAGTAGGTCACATCCGTGCGGATATCGAAGGTGAACACGGTGGCGTCCTCGTTGATCTCCGGCAGGTCGGTGGCAATCCACGGCTGGAGTTCGAGCGTTTCAGGGTCTTGGTAGAGCAACCTGTCTGTTAGCTGATTGATCACACCGCCGTTGGGGTAAAACCCGGCAGCCGGCGGGTAGAGGCTGTTAAACCAGTTGGATTCCAGGTAGGTGAGCACATTGTCACCCTCTGCGTGAGATTCAGCGCCACCCCCTGCGGTGCAGCCGCTCAGCAGGGCAACTGCACCTACAAGTACAACTGGGGCCGCGACCGTTTTCTTCGGCACGTTATCGTCCTCTTTTCCCTTGTGGTTTTCGGCACCATACCACTTTTAGACAATTCGGTTCTTTCTTAATAGACTGCGCAGTCTATACACGTTATAAAGATTCATCGAAATCGTGGAGGTACATCGCTGTGGAAGCAGACATCGCCATCGTCGGAGCAGGACCGCGAGGCATCTCCATCACCGAGCGCATCGCAGCCTTCCTCAACGACCGTGGCGCTACACCACTGACGTTGCACATCATCGACGACGCCCAGCTCGGTGCCGGCCGCATCTGGGACACCGAACAAACCCGCACACTGTGCATGAACACCCTGGCTGGCGCGGTAACCCTGTTCACTGAGCCCGGCGCGACCGTCACCGCACCTGTGCTCGAAGGCCCCACCATGTTTGAGTGGATCCAGGCGCTTCGCGGCGAATTCGCGCATCCGCTTATCAGCGACCACCCGCCGGCCGTCCCCAGCACCTTCGACGCTGAAATCCGTGTGACGCGACCTGAATCTAATCCTTCGCGTGCGTTGTATGGCGAGTACTTGCGCTGGGTGTGGCAGGTTGCGCTGGCCGAGCTGCCGGACTCTGTCACCGTGGTTGAGCACCAGTCCCGCGCGATGTCGCTGTACAGCGACGGAGGCCGCGACGCGATCTTGCTTGCAGATGGCACGCTGATCCACGCCGACGCCACCGTGGTCGCCTCCGGCTGGGTGTTGCCCGCCCCGACCCCGGCACAGCAGGCCTTTGCCAAATCTGGCCTGACCTACATCCCGCCCGGCAACCCGGTTGAGCAGGAGGTGGACCGCATCGGCGAGGGCGAGCGCCTGCTCGTGCGCGGTATGGGCATGGGCTTTTTCGACCTCATGGCGCTGACCACCATCAACCGCGGCGGCCGCTTCTTCGAAGACGACACGGCCCGCTCCGGTTTGCGTTACGACGCCACCGGCGAGGAACCCCACTTCGTTGTCACCTCCGGTCGCGGCTACCCCTACCTGCCCAAGTCCGAGTACAACTCGCTTCCGCCAAAGGCCGATCTGTCGCGTCTGCGCGCCGCCATCGACGCCAACCCCGCCGAACCCGGCACAGGCACTTTGTCGTTCGGCCGCACCCTGTGGCCAGCGCTCGCCCGCGATGCCTTCGCCGAGTACTACCGCACCCTCGCGCGCGTGCGCCCCGAGGCGCTGAAGGTGCCGCTCGAGGAGATCATCACGCGTATCGACGACACCGACCTGGCCGTCCACGCCTCCCCCGAGGACATCCTGCCGGTCGCCCGCGCCCTGGCCGAAGCACTCGAGGGCACGAGCACCGAGCCGTTCGACATGGCCGCCTGGGTCGACCCACTGGCCGGCACGGAAGATCTCAGCCTGGACGAACTCCAGCAGGTCGTTCCCGACGCCATGGCGCGCGACATCGCCGAGGCCGTCGCCGCCTGGGACTCCCCGCTCAAGGCCGGGCTGTGGGCGATTTCCGCTGGCCGTAAACCCAGCGCCATCGCCACCGAGAACGGCAAGGGCGCCCCCGAGGTGGCCCGCTCGCAGTACATGGCGTTCGGTCAGATGGTCGGCTCCGGCCCGCCGCTGTTCCGCACCCGCGAACTGCTTGCACTTGCAGACGCCGGCCTGGTGACGTTCCTGGGCCCGCAGCCGGTCGTCGATACGCAAGAAGGCGCATTCACCGCCGCAAGCCACGGGCGCACCACCACCGCGACTGCACTCGCCGACGCGTTCCTGCCTGGCCCGGACATCCGCAACACCAAGGACCCGCTGGTGCGCTCGCTTGTCGACGCCAACCGCGTCCGCCCCTTCGCCCACACCGCCTCACCCGAAACCGACGCGGACACCCGCCGCGCCGTCCACCCCGGCGGCGCCCTGGATCCCCGCCTGCACATCGTGGGCATCCCCACCGGTAAGCAGTGGGCGGACACGACGATCTCGCCGATGCCGGGCACGAACCCGCTCATGCTGCAAGAAACCGACAAGACCGCCCTGTCGCTGCTCACCCAGGCGCGCGTGCTCTAGGCCTGTTCTAGGCCGGCACTAGATTAAGCGAACGTGTTATCGTCTACCTACATTCATTCGTTTTCGAGAATTCAGAAAGAGGTTTTTCCTTGAAGTTTGGAACTAAGCTTGCTACTTCTATCGCTCTAGCTTCTGTGCTCGTACCAATGCCAGTCGCTACGTCCGCAGAGATTTCTCAGAACGAGGTTCAGCAGCCAACTAGCACCGGGGCGGGAAATGATGTCCTTGAGGAAAGGATTGCTAAGGCACAAGAGGAGCGACAAGCGCTTCTCGTAATCAATGACGCTGATGAGAGCGGATATTCCGCTGAAGTAGTAAACGGTAACGTTCGCAAAGAAGCGGACACAGTATTTGTAGAAAGCCCGAAGGGCGAAGAAGAAGCTCTGCCCACTTCAAAGACTCTCACTACTGGAGAGAAAGTAAACATCGAATACTCGGTTGAAGGTGACCAGATCACTGCAAAGTATTCAACGAACGTTGATCCAGAGTTAGTCGATGCCGCCCTCATTCAACCTCGGTCTACTGCTGGGTGTGTGGGGGCCATCCTCGTAGGGATCGGAGGGACTACAGCATCTGCAGTCGGAGTCGCCACTGCGCCGCTCACAGGTCCTATTGGCCCTATGATGGCTGCAGCTACCATGGCAACCGCATCTGGTTCTATCGTAACCGCTGCTGATCAGTGCGGATAAATATAAGTACCACGAACAGTAAGGAACGAAATGAGCCTTGGACGCAGAATGCTGATCATTGCGTTGAGTACGAACATTGCCATGCTTTGTTTAGTGAGTGCTGTTCTCCAGATAGTTCTGCCGAACGATGCACCGCAGTGGCTCATCTTTGGAAATATTGTTGTCTTCGTAGCGTGTGTCTACTACACATACAAAGCAGTGACGGTGTGGCCGGATGAAGAAAAGGCAGCCACAATTAGTTGATTGCCAAATTTCCTGGAGCGCTACCCTAAGTCGCGCGCAACCGCCCACCGGGTTAACTGGTGGCGGTTCGACGTCTGCGTCTTGCGCAGGATGTTGGAGGCGTGCGTCTCCACCGTCTTCACCGAAATGAACAGCCGCTCGGCGATCTCCTTGTAGGTGTAACCACGCGCAAGCAGCCGCAACACCTCCAATTCGCGCCGAGTGAGCGAATCGACTGCCGGGTCGTCCTCCTCCACGACCGGCCCGGACGCAAACGCGTCGAGCACAAACCCGGCAAGCCGCGGCGAGAAGTACGCGTCCCCGCCACGCACCCGTTCAATCGCCTCCGCAAGCTCCTCACCTGCGATGTTCTTGGTCACGTACCCGCGCGCCCCGGCACGGATCAGCGCAATAACATCCTCAGCAGCGTCGGAGACGCTCAGCGCCAAATACGAAGGTCCCGGCGCGCGCTTGAGCACAGCCAACCCGCCGCCGTCGGGCATGTGCACGTCCAGCAACACCACATCCGGGCGCTCCTTTTCGATCCCGCGCACCGCCTCCGCAACCGTGCCCGCCTCCCCAACGATGTCCAGCTGACCGTCGCCTGCGGCAGCCAGTTCGGCCTTCACTCCGGCCCGAAACACCGAGTGGTCGTCTACTAAAAACACGCGCGTCATAGGTCTAACGCTAGTTCGATCTCGGAGCCATTGCCTATCGACGACACCACGTTAACCTCTCCCCCAACCCGCTCAACCCGGCCCACGATGGAATCGCGCAGCCCGTGCCGGTCCGCCGGCACCGCATCCGGGTCGAAGCCGGCACCCCGATCGCGCACAAACACTTCGAGCCTGCCCGCGAGGTGCTCCGCGTAGACGTCGATCGTGTCCACCCCCGCATGCTTTGCGGCGTTGACCATCGCTTCTCGGGCGGCAAGCACGACTGCTTCGGTGCGCTCATCGAAAGGAATGTCCTCGCCCACCGTGACCGGTTGAATCACGACCCCATAGGCGTCCTCCACCTCGCCCGCAGCTTTCTGCAACGCGGCGAAGGTGGTGGTGTGGTTGGACACGGTGTCGTCGAAAAGCCATGCCCGAAGTTCGCGCTCCTGACCACGGGCAAGGCGCACCACCTCGTCCGGATCATCCGCCTGGCGCTGGATCAGCGCCAGAGTCTGCAGCACCGAATCGTGCAGGCGCGAGGCGATCTCCGCGCGCTGATCCGCCACCGCCTTCGCCTCACGCTCCGCGACAAGCGAGTTGGTCAGCTTGGCAATCAGCGGCACCACAAGCACCCCCACACCCAACACCGTCACCAGCACGGAAACAACCACGCCTGCAACCCCGGCGCTCTCCCCAAGCAATGCCACAGCGAGCACCCCGCTCATGATCAGCAGCGCGCCTAAAGTCAACGCGGCGATGTTGCCCCACGAATCCGTACCGCGGTCGTACGCCTGCAACGCAATGACCGCACCGACGATGAGCACGCCGATGATGAACACCACCGTGGAACCCGCGCCGGAGGAAATCTGCAGCGACGTCAACGCACCAGCGAAACCTGCAAGCACCAGGAAGATGTCGAGCGCACTCGGGCGCTGCCGCGGCGCGGCACCTTCAGCAACCGGGGTAAACACCCACAGACCTGCGTACAGCAGCACGCCGAAGCCACCGGCGAAGCTCGCCGCAACCAAAAACAGACGCACCCATTTCACGTCCACCCCGAGCAGGTCAGCCGCCCCGGACGCCACGCCAGCAATGACGCGGCGGGAACGATCACGGGTCAACCGGGGATACAACGCAGACATGTCCCCTATCGTTGCACGGCAACCCCCTCAGGCACATCGGGGTAAACCCTGAGATGAAAAATCAGGGTCGTTCCCGATACCGCGCTTGGCGTTGCCTCGCAACAATAGAAGCCATGGAAACCAACACACTCAAGCGCATGTGGGAGACCCGCCCGCCCCGCATCCCACAAGACCAGGGCGGCAAGGCCGTCGTCGGTGGTGTCTGCGAAGGCATCGGCGCCCGCTACCAAATCGACCCAACGCTCATCCGCGTCCTGTTCGTCGTATTGTCAATCGCCTTCGGCGGTGGCCTGTTCCTTTACCTGTTGTGCTGGATCAACATGCCCCGCTTCGGGCTGACCCGCACCCCAGCAACTTCGATCGCCACCCCGAAAGAGCAGCTGACCAAGGTAGAGCAGAAAGAGCGCGACACCGGCTGGCTGCTGCTTCTCGGTCTTGTCATCTTCTTCCCGTCCGTTGCTGTTGCCAGCGACCTGCGCGGTGTTTTGGTTACCTTCGCGCTCTTCGCGCTCGGCTGGTACCTTGCCTACCAGCGCCAGCCGGAGGCACCGGAGGGACTCGTGGTGGGCTTGGAGTCGCAGACGAGCAAAGGCCCTGTCGTAGACACCTCCCACCTGACCGTGCCGGAGGGCTACGAACACCCCGGGCAGAAACCACCGGCATGGGACCCACTCGGCGCGGCACCTGGGCTGTGGCACCTGCCGGACCCAGTCGAGCCAGCTCCGGAGCGTGCGCAACCAAAGAAGCGCTACTGGCTGTGGATCCCCGTTACGCTGGTGCTGACAACGGCAACATTCTGGACAATGTCCGTGGTTAGCCAACTTCGCATCGGCTCAATCGGCAACTACGGCGTTGCAAATGTCTCCGCCTACTCCGCGGAGGCTATACCGGAATTTAAACACAACATCGGCGAAGCTCGGATCGACCTTACCAAGCTCGAGCCACTGAGCGAGCCGAAGACAATCAACATCAGCAACGGCGTCGGCAAGATCGACCTCAAGCTTCCCAATCACATCCCCGTCGACGTCAACTGCAAGGTCAACATCGGCGAAGCCGCATGCCCCGAAGAACGGCAAAACGCGGACACAGACAGCGCACTACTGACGATTAACGTGTCGCAGCGCGTCGGATCCGTGTCCGCGTACTACGCCCGCGAGGACGCGGGCGAAGGAAACTGACTTACTCCCACTCGATGGTGGCCGGCGGCTTGGATGTCACGTCCAGCACCACGCGGTTGACGTCGGCCACCTCGTTGGTGATGCGGGTAGAGATCACCTCAAGCGTCTCGTACGGGATGCGCACCCAGTCCGCGGTCATCGCGTCCTCGGAAGCCACCGGGCGAAGCACGATCGGGTGGCCGTAAGTGCGGCCATCGCCCTGCACACCAACCGAACGCACATCGGCCAACAGCACGACCGGGCACTGCCAGATCTGGTCATCCAGGCCAGCCTTGGTCAGCTCCTCACGAGCAATCGCATCAGCAGCGCGCAGGGTTTCCAGGCGCTCCTCGGTGACCTCACCGATGATGCGGATACCCAGGCCCGGACCCGGGAACGGCTGGCGGTTCACAATCACCTCAGGCAGGCCAAGCTCGCGGCCAACCGCGCGCACCTCGTCCTTAAACAGCAGACGCAGTGGCTCGACGAGTTCGAACTCCACGTCGTCCGGCAGGCCGCCCACGTTGTGGTGGCTCTTGATGTTCGCAGTACCGGTGCCGCCGCCGGACTCCACCACGTCCGGGTACAAGGTGCCCTGCACCAGGTAGTCCACCTTGTGATCCGACAGCACATCAGCCACGGCGCGCTCGAAGGAACGGATGAACTCCGCACCGATCGCCTTACGCTTGGCCTCCGGCTCGGTCACGCCGGCAAGCTTGTCCAGGAAGGCCTTGCGCTCATCCACAGTGACCAGCTTCGCGCCGGTCGCGGCGACGAAGTCCTTCTCCACCTGCTCGCGCTCACCCTGACGTAGCAGACCGTGATCCACGAACACACAGGTCAAACGGTCACCGATGGCACGCTGTACAAGCGCTGCCGCCACGGCGGAATCCACGCCACCAGACAGGCCGCAGATGGCGTAGCCGTCGCCGACTTGGTTACGGACATCGTCGATAAGCTGCTGCGCAATATTCGATGCCGTCCAGTTCTGCTCCAGACCAGCAATCTCCGTGAGGAAGCGAGTCAGCACCTCCTGGCCGTGCGGCGAGTGCATCACCTCCGGGTGGTACTGCACACCGGCAAACTTGCGCTCGACGTTCTCAAACGCAGCAACCGGCGCACCCGGGGTCGAGGCAGTGACCTCAAAGCCCTCCGGCGCCTGCGTCACAGAATCGCCGTGGGACATCCACACCGGGTGCTCATCCAGGCCAGCGTGCAGCACGCCACCCTTGACAGCCATCGCCGTGCGGCCGTACTCGCGGGCACCGGTCTCCTCGACCTTGCCACCAAGCGCCTGCGTCATCACCTGGAAGCCATAGCAAATACCAAAGATCGGCAGCCCCAGCTCAAAGATCTCCGGATCGAGCTGCGGGGCACCCTCCGCGTACACCGACGACGGCCCACCGGAGAGCACCAACGCCTGCGGGTTCTTCTCACGAACCTCCGCAGCCGTAATAGTCGACGGCACAACCTCCGAGAACACATGCGCCTCGCGCACACGGCGGGCGATCAACTGCGCGTATTGCGCACCAAAATCAACGACAAGAACAGGGCGTTTCTGAGCGGTAGTCACGGCCCAAATACTAGCTGATGGCATATAAATCCGAATATATTGTCCATTCTTCGACGTTTCGCCCCAGAATGATCTGCATGACATTGCGTGCCCCCTCCCCGGTTGAACCCAATGCCGACCGCACCGCCGTGTTGTGCATCCTTGGGTCCTGCCTGTTTCTGCAGCTTGGCGCAGCTCTTGCCACGCAGCTTTTCCCCCATGCCGGAACCTGGGCGACGAGTTCATTCCGACTACTCATCGCCTCCGTCATCCTGCTTGCAATCTCACGGCCAGCGTTTTGGCGCTGGACTCCCGAACAATGGGGTGCAGCGATCGTGCTCGGAGTGTCGCTAGGCTGCATGAACGGCTTCTACTACGCCGGTATTGCAACTGTGCCACTCGCATCCGCGGTAACCATCCAATTCCTCGGCCCGCTGCTGCTCGCCGCGGTGTTGTCCCGTTCGGTACGCGACGGCATCTCCGTCGGGCTTGCGCTTACAGGTATGGCGCTGCTTGGCGTTGATTCGCTCTCCGGTGAGCCGCTCGACCGCCTCGGCGTGTTCTACATCCTGATCGCAGGCGCTGCCTGGGCGGTGTACATCCTTGCCAACAAGCGCACTGGCCGCCTCATCGCCGGCCAAGGTGGGCTCGCGGTTGCCCTTGCAGTTGGTGGTTTGGTGACGTTGCCCTTCGGTTTCGAAGGCGCACTCGTTATCGTTTCCGATACCAATCTGCTGCTCCTCGCAATTGGTACCGCAATCTTGGCGTCGCTGCTCCCAACATCACTGGAACTGATTGCTATGCGACGACTCCGCCCCCAGGTATTTTCCATCCTCATCTCGTTCGAGCCTGCATTTGCAGCACTCGTCGGATGGCTTGTGCTCAGCCAGGGCCCCTCCCCGCTGAAGCTTGCGGCGATTGCCTTGGTTATCGGTGCTTCCGTCAACCAGACACTCGCCGGCAAGCGACTCCGACGTCAGGTTTAACGGACCGCAGCGCTGAGGCTGTCCAGAGCCTCGCGCACCTTCTCCGTCGAAGGTGCCTGTGCGAGGCGCTCAGCTGAGCGGTGCAGCTGGTTAATCGAGGCATCAGCAGCAGCCATTGCCTTGTTCACCTGCTCCACCAGCGGTGCGACCTCTTCGCCCATGTCGTTGGTGTTCTCAGACCAACGACGAATCATCTCGAGCGGAATCTTGGTCAGCTCCGTGATGGAGTTAACCTTCAGCTCCACGCGGCGACGGAACGACGAGTGCAAGAACACGGCGTCATCCATGTGCTTGACGTCAGCCTCGAGTGCGTCGACGAGAAGCTGCATCGACTCCTGCACGTTAGCCTCCGTGGAGAACTGTGCGGTCTGTGCGGTGTGCAGACGAGCCAGAGCAATAGCCATACGTGCGTTGGACGTCTTGGCGTAGAGCTCCTGAGCGGTCTCCTCGAGGGTCCTCGCGTTCTCGTCGATAATGCCACGCATCGTCGCCCACACCTGCAGCGGTGCGAGCAGCAGCGTACGCGATGCACCCTCGGTGACCACGTTTTCCATCTCGGCCTTCACGTTGTTGGTCACTGCGTTTTCCTCGACCAGCGTCGCACTGGCCTTGCGCAGCTCCTCAGCAGCGTCCTTAATGGCGGTC
This sequence comes from Corynebacterium sp. HMSC08F01, assembly GCF_001807545.1. NCBI lineage: Bacteria > Bacillati > Actinomycetota > Actinomycetes > Mycobacteriales > Corynebacteriaceae > Corynebacterium > Corynebacterium sp. HMSC08F01. The sequence goes on from NZ_KV789284.1 coordinate 135,347, forward strand.
TGCACCGTCATGAACTCGTCGAGTTCACGGTAGAGCGTCACGGCAGCCTCGTAGATGTCACCGGAGCCTTCCGGAAGCGTAAAGCCTGCATCCTCACGTGCCTGGACCTCAGCAGGAAGGACTTCGCGCAGGAATGCGTCGTAGTCCGGCAGCAGCTCCGTAACCTTCTCCGCGCCCATCACTGCACGCTCGCGGCGGCCAACACCGTTGGCCTTCGCCTCGTGCTCAACGATGTTTGCTTCTTGGTAAATACCAGCGGCTGCTTCGAAGTTCTCCGTCATCGGACGGGTACGCACCGAGAGGTAACCGCCGTTTGGCAGCGGCGTAACAGTGGCAAACACGTCGTACGCGGAGCCGCTCTTCGCCTTATTACGCACATACGCGGCGAAAGGACGGCCCTCCTCGATGGTGTCCCACATGAGTTTGAACGCCGCACCAGGCATCTCCTCATGACGGATGAGGTTGTGCGGCTTACCGATCATCTCTTCGGCGGAGTACTGCGCGTACTTGATGAACACATCGTTCACATGCGTCATCACACCTTTGGCGTCAGTCACCGAAAAGAAGATGTCGTTCACATCAACTTCGTGGAATGGGCCCTCAGGGGCGTCGCGAAGAATCGTTACACGGCTAGACATAGGTCGATTTCATCCAGTTCTTAGTTACGGATTGCCAAATCGGCTTTCTGGAAAGCTTTGATCCCAGTATAGCCACATTTCGCCATAATTCTTTTCAGTCCACCAATGAGATTCATCGCACCCCACGGATCGCTCGATGGACCGAAGAGCACGACCTCCAGTGGCGCCGAAGAAGTGAAGTCAGGTTCCTTCCGCACGCTACCTCGCGGAAAACGTGGGTGAGCTGTCTGAGCTTCCCAATACACGCCACCGGCAGCAGCCTCAGTTGCCTTCGTCAATGGGTTGCCAAGCATGACAGCATCTGCACCACAAGCGATGGCTGCAGCAATCTCGCCTGCCCCCCAAATAGTGGTATCCGCAAGAATGTGGACATAACGTCCACCAGTCTCATCGAGGTAATCCCGACGTGCTGCCGCGACATCTGCGATAGCGGTAGCCATCGGGACATTCACCACCGTGTCGGCATCGCCCGAACCGACAATGACACCAGCAACGCCAGCGCGCATCAGGTGGGTCGCGGTCGTGTAGTCATACACACCACCGGCAATGACCGGCACGTCGAGCGAACCGACGAACTCTTTCAAGTTCAACGGTTCCCCACCTTTTTGCACGTGCTCTGCAGACACGATCGACCCCTGAATGAAGAGGATTTCTGCACCTGCGGCGATAACTACAGGCGCCAATTCGCGCACGTTCTGCGGGCTCACGCGCACCGCAACAGTCACGCCAGAGTCACGCACCTGGGCGATACGTTCCGAAAGCAAGTCGTGATCAAGTTCTGCGGCGTGCAACTCCTGCAAGGTGCGCACGGCACGCTCACCTGCCTCGACAAACTCCTGGTACTTCTCGGCCGTATCGACGTTAAAGGGGTCCTCGCATGATTCCACCACCTTCTTCACCGCAGCCTCCAGATCAGCGTGTCGGCCCCACAGGCCTTCCGCGTCAATCACACCGAGGCCACCCTGCTTGCCCATCTCGATAACAAACTCAGGGCTTGCCAACGCGTCCGTCGGATGGGACGCAAGCGGGATATCGAACGTGTAGGCATCAATATGCCAGGAGGTGTCCACATCCTGCGAGGAGCGGGTGCGTCGTTTCGGAACGATCGACAAATCACTCAAGCCGTAAGCCTTGCGGGCTTCGCGCCCAATGCCGATTTCCACGTAGTCACGCATGTTGTGCTGGTTCTCCTACTGGCGGTAGTTCGGTGCCTCGACGGTCTGCGTGATGTCGTGCGGGTGGGACTCACGCAGGCCCGCGGTGGTGATCTGGACGAACTGCTTGGTCTGCAGCTCCTCGATAGTGGATGCGCCTGTGTAGCCCATCGCGGCGCGCAGACCGCCAACGATCTGGTGGGTGATGGAATCCAGGTCACCGCGGAACGGCACGCGCCCCTCAATGCCTTCCGGCACGAGCTTGTCCTCGCTTGCCACATCCGCCTGGAAGTAACGGTCCTTGGAGAAGGAACGCTTCTCACCAGTCAGTCCACGGCCCTGCATTGCACCCATGGAGCCCATGCCGCGGTAACGCTTGTACTGCTTGCCGCCGACAACAACAATGTCGCCTGGCGCTTCCGCCGTGCCCGCCAACATGGAGCCGAGCATGACGGTGGATGCGCCGGCAGCCAATGCCTTAGCCACGTCGCCAGAGAACTGCATGCCACCGTCGGCAATGATCGGCACACCTGCAGCCTTCGCCGGCACGGCCGCCTCGAGGATGGAGGTAATCTGCGGTGCACCAACACCTGCAACCACGCGGGTGGTGCAGATAGAGCCCGGACCGATACCGACCTTGATGGCGTCTGCGCCAGCGTCGATCATGGCCTTCGCAGCGCTACGGGTAGCCAAGTTGCCACCGACAACGTCGACGCGGTCGCCGAATTCCTTCTTCACACGAGAGACCATCTCAAGTACACGGTTGTTGTGTGCGTGCGCGGAGTCGACAACGAGCGCGTCTACGCCCGCCTCAACGAGCAGACCAGCGCGCTCAAATGCGTCCTCACCGGTACCGACGCCAGCAGCGACAAGTAGACGGCCGTTCTCATCCTTCGAGGCGTTCGGGTACTGCTCGCTCTTGACAAAGTCCTTCACCGTGATCAGACCGGCAAGCTTGCCTTCGGAGGTCACAATCGGAAGTTTCTCCACCTTGTTGGCGGATAGCAGATCGAGCGCTTCCTTCTTGTCCACACCCTCCTGCGCTACAACCAGCGGCATCGGGGTCATGACCTCTGCAACCTTGCGCTGAGCATCCGGCTCGAAGCGCATGTCGCGGTTGGTGATGATGCCAACAAGACGGTCAGAACCGTCAACTACAGGAAGGCCCGAGATGCGGAAACGGGCGCACAGTGCATCGACGTCGGCGATGGTCATATCGGGGGTGGCGGTAACAGGGTTAGTCACCATGCCGGATTCCGAGCGCTTGACCACATCGACGTGCTCCGCCTGGTCCTGAGCGCTCAAGTTACGGTGCAGCACACCGATACCGCCCTGGCGCGCCATCGCGATCGCCATACGGGATTCGGTCACTGTGTCCATCGCCGCCGAAATAATCGGCATGCCGAGACGGATATTGCGGGTGAACTGGGCTTCGGTGCTCACCTCAGATGGAACAATGTGGGACTCCGCCGGAAGCAGCAGCACGTCATCAAACGTCAGCCCCCTCAGCGCCACCTTGTTCGGATCGTCGCCACCCGTCCATACTCGTGCCTCAGACATCGACATGTTCTCCTCTCCCGCGCGATTGTTTTCAGCAATGATATAACGCCGCGCAAGCTCTGGGGCTATGCGGGGATGACGCCCTGATTGGCCTAGCAAGCGGCCACTTAATAGGCTGGGCACCGTGAATTACGACGACATGATGCCGCTGGACCCGTTCGCGGACGACCCAAACGATCCGGCGTCGTTCATCGAAGACGATGAGATCGTGGAGCCCCTCTCCCCTGAGGAGCGCGTCGCCGTCATCCAGGACCTTGCACACGTACGCGACGCACAACGCATGCTAAAGCCGCGCGGAATTTTGGGCATCCATTTCCTGTGCGAGGACTGCGACCAAATGCACTACTACGACTGGGAGATCATGGAGCAAAACATGATCGCCACCCTCAACGGGGAACTTCCCCCGGTGCATGAGCCCAGCGCGCAACCGAACGTCACTGCGTACGTTCCGTGGGATTACGCGATGGGCTACCTCGATGGTCTCGAGGCACGCTAGCTAGAAATTTTCCGACGAGCCCGCCCCGCCCGGCACTACCGGCGCGGGCGTTGCTGCGTACCGCGATGCAGAATCGACTGGGTTCGACGGGACATTATCGCGGACCGTCGGCCGTGCTGGCGGCTGATCTCCTGGGATCGGAGTTTGCTCGCGCGAATCGGACGGCTCCACCACCGTCGGTCGCGGTTGCTCCTGCGGCTGGCGCGGCGGCAAGCTCCCGTTCGAAGGCGCCACGGCATCCGACCCCGGCGCCGGTGCCCCAGCCGTCGGCTGCGCATTTTCCGGAGCAGGCACAGGGTTCTGCTCCGGCGCCGGCGCAGGCTGCTGCACGCTCGGCGGAACTTCAACTTCATGGACCTCCACCACAGTCGTGGTTTCAGTAACCGTGCGTGGCGCTGGCTGCACTACGTCTTCACCGTTGCGCGCCTCACGCATCTTGATACCTGCCATAAGCCCCCTAGCCTGCTCAAGCAGGCTTCGGGCGGCCTCCATATCCCCGCTTTGGTTCGCTGCCTCCAGCTCGTCGAGCGTGGTTGCCAACTCCACCATCGTGGTTTCGTTCGCCGAGCTCTGCGTGCCATACACCGCAGCGCCAGTGCCGACGATAGCCACAGACGCAGCTGCAGCACCGACCACACCTGCGACCCATGGGTTGGCGATCCGGCGGCGCGCGCGGGCGTCGTCAAGCGATGCAACCGGCGCAACCGGGGCTGCAACCGGGATCACCGTAGGAGCCGCTGGCATCGGGCGATCGACGTCCTGCTTTAGTCCAAGCAGCGCCGCAGCCAGTGGGTCACTGCCGTCACTGGGGTCTACACCACTCGAAAGCGCATCAAGAAACGCATCGTCGCGAACGTACTCTTCTCCAAAGTCGCCGCCACCAAAATCACGCGTCATGGCCTGAATGGTCTCCTTCCAACTGCTCACGCAACTTGGACAGCGCCCTATGCTGCGCGACACGCACCGCACCTGGAGTACTGCCCACTACCTCTGCCGTTTCTTCCGCCGAGAGGCCCACAAACACTCTCAGAATCACAATGTCGCGAGCCTTATCACTTAATGAATCGAGTAATGCGCGAACTTCGTTACTTCCGTCTGCAACAACGGCTGCATCCTCCGGCGTGAACGCAACAACCTCCTGGTCAGGGACATCTTCAGTAGGCGTTGTCTTGTCACGCACCAGGCTGCGGTGCGCATCGGCGACCTTGTTAAACGCAATGCCGTACACAAACGCCATGAACGGCCGCCCGGTATCCACGTAGCGGTCAATGGACGTCGCTACCGCCAAGCAGATCTCCTGAGCGACGTCCTCCGCAGTCGGCATGCGCCCGCCTCCAATGCGCGCCCTGGCGTAGCGCAGCACCCGTGGATGGACGATGGCAATCACACGCTGGAGAGCACGCGCATCCCCTTCGGCGGCACGTGGAACGAGGGTGACAAGTTCATCTTCCTCGTCACCCGCTGTCGCGCCGGTATTGCCAATCACAAGCAAACACTATAAACACTCATTCCCCCGCCATATGAGTTACCGACGCGTATCCAAGAATTCACCAACCTTTAACTCTTGCCATTTTCCCTGCGAATTGCGCTTTTATTCACAAGAGCCTCCGAGAAACGCCCGTGCCGTAACCGCGCGGCAACCCTTTGTTCACCCACCGCCGGAACACTGCACTGCTGGTTGTGTACATCACGTTTTCCACGGCAAAGGAGATCTCACACCATGACGTTGCCACAGCAACTCCCCGGCCCCAATGCAGACTTTTGGGATTGGCAGCTTCACGGCGCCTGCCGAGGCGAAGCCTCGGAAATCTTCTACCACCCCGAGGGTGAGCGGGGCCGCGCCCGCACGCAGCGTGAGAATCGAGCGAAGGCTATTTGCTTCAACTGCCCGGTGCTTACCCAGTGCCGCGAGCATGCCCTGCGCGTGGCCGAGCCCTATGGCATCTGGGGCGGCATGAGTGAATCTGAGCGCTCCACTGCCCTGCGCCGCGGCCTTGGCAGCGTGAAGTACGTCGCCGCCGTCAAGTAAGCGCACGACCGAAGAATCACGCCAAAAGAAAAACAGTGCCCTACCGAAGTGGGGCACTGTTTTAGCGTATCGACGACACCCTAGTGGGCGTGTGCGTGACCTTCCTCGCCTTCTTCGGCCGGCTTGGTCACCACGGATACCTCCGTGGTCAGCACCATGCGAGCCACGGATGCGGCGTTGACCACAGCGTTGTGGGTCACCTTCACCGGGTCGATGATGCCCTGGTCGATGAGGTTGCCGTACTCGAGCGTGGCGGCGTTGAAGCCCTCGCCGTTGTTCATCTCGGCAACCTTGGACACGACGACAGCGCCGTCGAGGCCCGCGTTGTCAGCGATCCAGAATGCCGGCTTGGACAGTGCACGTGCCACTGCCAGCACACCGGTCTTCTGCTCGCCTTCGAAGCCTTCAGCAAACTCCTCAAGCTGCTTGGCAATCTGCACCAGTGCGGAGCCGCCGCCGGCGATGATGCCTTCCTCTGCTGCCGCGCGGGCAGCGTTGATGGCGTCCTCGACGCGGAGCTTGCGCTCGTTCTGTTCGGTCTCGGTCGCTGCACCGACGCGCAGCACCGCGACACCACCGGAAAGCTTGGCCAAGCGCTCCTCGGCCTTTTCCTTGTCCCAGGTGGAATCCGTGGTTTCGATCTCGCGGCGGATCTGCTCGCGGCGCTCCTCGACAGCCTCTGCCGTGCCGGCACCGTCGACGATGACCGTGTCGTCCTTCGTCGTGGTTACGCGGCGTGCGGAGCCAAGGTGGTCCAGGGTGGCGTCCTTGAGGTTGATGCCAACCTCTGGGTCGATGACGGTCGCGTCGGTGACAACAGCAAGGTCATCCATGAACGCCTTGCGGCGCTCGCCGAAGTACGGCGACTTCACAGCAACGACCTTGATCACCTTGCGGATCGCGTTGACAACGAGCGCCTGCAGCGCCTCGCCTTCGATGTCCTCGGCCACGACGAACAGCGGCACCGACTCCGATGCAACCTGCTCAAGCAGCGGGAGGAAATCCGGCAGAGAGGAGATCTTGCCGCGTACGAGCAGCACGCGGGCGTCCTCAAGCACGGCCTGGCCGGCATCCGGATCGGTCATGAAGTACGGGGAGAGGAAGCCCTTGTCAAAGGAAATACCCTCAGTCAGATCCACGTAGGAATCGATGGACTGAGACTCCTCGACGGTAAGCACACCGTCCTTGCCCACCTTCTCCATGGCACCTGCGACCATCTCACCAACCTCAGGGTCGCGAGAGGACACGGTGGCCACGTTGGCGATCTCAGCAGACGACTTCACGTCGGTCGCGCGAGCCTTGAGCTCCTCGACGACCTTGTCGGCTGCCGCCTTGATGCCCTTATTCAGCTCGATCGGGTTCGCACCAGCAGCCACGTTGCGCAGCCCTTCGGCGACGAGCGCCTGGGCGAGCAGCGTTGCGGTGGTGGTGCCGTCACCTGCAATGTCGTTGGTCTTGACTGCGACGGACTTCACCAGCTGCGCACCGAGGTTCTCAAACGGATCCTCAAGGTCAATGTCGCGGGCGATGGTCACGCCGTCGTTGGTGACGGTCGGGCCGCCCCAGGACTTTGCAAGCACAACGTTGCGGCCACGGGGACCGAGGGTGACCTTCACCGCGTCGGCGAGCGTGTTCACGCCGCGCTGGATGCCCTCGCGAGCTTCCTGATCAAATGCGATGAGTTTTGCCATAGCGTTTTACTTACTTCTCGACGACGGCCAGCAGGTCACGAGCGGACAGCAGGAGGAACTCCTCGCCGCCGTACTTCAGCTCGGTGCCGCCGTACTTGGAGAAGATAACCGTGTCGCCTTCCTTCACGTCCACGGTGATGCGGTTGCCGTTGTCGTCGAGACGACCCGGGCCAACTGCGATGACGACGGCTTCCTGCGGCTTTTCCGCAGCGGAATCCGGAATAACCAGGCCGGAGGCGGTGGTGGTTTCAGCCTCAGCGATCTGGACGAGGACCTTGTCCTCCAGCGGCTTGATGTTGACGTTTGCCATGATCAAAAACCTTTCATTGGTGAATGATTTAAGAGTTCAGGTCTCACGAGGCGCAGCCGTCGTCGCGGGTGAACAACTGTGCTTCACACAACCTGCTTTGGCACTCTACCCGTGAGAGTGCCAGCCAACAACACTGGTGGCGTTTAGCGGTTTTTCACCGCGTTACGCCACAGCTCGAACTCTTCGGGATTGTCGTTGCGGAAGTTTTCCACCGCACGGATCGCGTTGACAACCTCTTCGACCGTGCCTTCGCTGATGCTGCCGCCCCCGCGCGCCGCGAAGATCACTGGCCCGCAGATCGACCGGGTGGGATCCGTAAGAAACTCCGGGGTGTCCGTCTCTGCAGTGTTACGCGCAAGGGACGCAACAGGGTTCGGCTCCGCTCCGACAATTCCAGCGTCAACCCGGTAAATCGCGTGGAACCGGTTGCCGTCGCGGTCAAACGCCACTTCCACAACTCCATCGGTTCCGCCACCGAGCATCTCGCGCGCAGAGTCCTCATCGAACACGATGCGACGGTACGTCAGATCTGGGTTGACGAGCAGCCCGAAACGTTCGCGTTCGGCCTGCTCTTGGCTAAATTGCTCGGTGGTCACGGAGGATTTCCTTTCACGGGATACAGTTCAGGTGCTCAATGTAGCCCCTCCCTGGTGACCTCGCTCGGCGAGCGATTACACGAGCGGAACCTCTACCTCGAGCGACGTGTCCGTGCCTACGCCCAAATCAGACGGCGTGGCCCCTTCGTGGATGAGCTGACCCGCAAGCGCTGCGATCATCACACCGTTGTCGGTGCAGAGTTTGAACCGTGGCACACGCAGTTCGATGCCGTGGTCGTCGCAACGCTGCTGCGCGAGTTCACGCAGACGACTGTTGGCCGCCACACCCCCGCCGAGCAGCAGGGTGTTCGCGCCGGTGTCCTCGCAGGCCATGATCGCCTTGGCGGTAAGCACGTCGCAGACTGCCTCCTGGAAGGACGCGCACACGTCCTCCAGCGAGATCACGCGGCCCTCACGCTCGGCGGCCTCAACGTGGCGCGCGACCGCGGTCTTCAGCCCAGAAAACGAGAAGTTGTAACGGTGTTCGCCACGCAGATCCTCCGCACGCGACAGCGCCCGCGGAAAACGCACCGCATTCGGATCCCCCTGCGCAGCTAACTTGTCGACGACCGGGCCACCCGGGTAGCCCAACCCCAGAAGCCGGGCCACCTTGTCGTAGGCCTCACCAGCAGCGTCGTCGAGTGTGGTGCCGAGTTCCTTCATCGGCTTGCCCACCGCGTCAACCTCGAGCAGCTGCGTGTGCCCGCCAGAGACCAACAGCGCAATCGAGTGCGGCAAGCTTTCCCCCTCGAGGTTGGCCACAGCGACGTGGCCGCCAAGGTGGTTCACGCCGTAAAAGGGCACGCCCCAGGCGGCGGCGTATGCCTTCGCGGCGGAAGCGCCAACCAGCAGTGCACCCGCAAGACCGGGCCCGATCGTGGCTGCTACGGCATCTGGCTTGTCGATGCCAGCGTCCGCCAGCGCCTTTTCCATCACCTGCGGCATCGCCTCAAGGTGTGCACGGGAGGCGATCTCCGGCACCACACCACCAAAGCGGGCGTGCTGTTCCATCGAGGACGCGACGACGTCGGCAAGGATTTCCATCGTGCCGTCGTCATGAAGGTTGATGATGCCTACGCCAGTCTCGTCGCAGGAGGACTCGATACCGAGGACAATCATTGCTTACACCCTTTCGCTCTTGCGCGGGCGCGTCATGGTGTACGCGTCCATGCCGGAGGCCTGATAGTAGTTCTTCCGCACGCCGGCGGTGAAAAACTCGAAACGTTTATACAGCGCGATCGCGGGCTCGTTATCCACCCGCACCTCAAGATAGACCGGACCATCCATGAGGTCAGCGGTGTGCATCATCTGGTCCATCAACGCCCGGCCCAGGCCGCGGCCCTGCTGTTCGGGGTCCACCCCGATGGTGTGGATTTCAAACTCTGGGTCGTCGCGCGGGCCCAGCATTGCAAGCCCCGCGTAACCAAGCATCCGGTCTGCTTCAAACGCGCCGAGGTAAAACGTGTGGGGCGCAGCAATCTCTGAACGAAATGCTGCCTCCGACCACGGGTTATCCCCGGCGAACAGGACAGCCTCTATCGCTGCCGCCGCGGCCGCATCGCCGACTGTCAGTTCACGGAACTCCATCACGGCAGCGCGGGCGACTTCGGAGCTTGCTTCGGTGGCACCGCATCCGGCCGACGCAAATACAGCGGGACGAGAGGCTCCGGGGTGGCGCTCAGATCCGCCACGGCAACCAACCCAGCCGGGGTCGGCGCATGGTACGCAATAGTGCCTGCTACGACCGTGACCTGCTCTGCAAGGTTGTCGGGCACGCTCAGCACGTCCACCTGCTCCACTGGCAGATCCGCCGGCTTACATACCTCGGGGCCTGCAACACGGGCACCGTCGTTGTACCGGGCCCAGTACACCTCGCGGCGGCGGGCGTCGGTCACCACAAGCACATCGCCTTGGCGGTCTACCGCTACCGCATCGTGGGTGCATACCCCCTGCACCGGAATGCCAAGCGCCTGGCCAAGCGCAGAGGCGGTGGCCATCCCGACACGCAAACCGGTAAACGGGCCCGGCCCGCAACCGACAACGATGGCGTCGAGGTCGGCGAAGGTGAGCGAGGCTTCGTCGAGAAGCACCTGCACTGTCGGCACAAGCTGCTCGTTGTGCGCACGCGTAGCAACGGTTGCCTCAGCAAGCGTTTTCGCCGCCTCGGTATCCACGACACCTGCGACCAAATCCGTAGTCGCCGTGTCGAGGGCGAGCACCAGCATTACTGGCCCATCCCCAGAGCCCACTGGCCCTTCGTGTTGTAGAACGGCATTGCGGTGTTCAGCGGGAAAGTCTCCGACTGCGGAACAGTGCAGATGTCGACCTTCTTCAACTCAACCGGGTCGATCAGGGCAGTCTCACCCTCCGCTGGGATCAGCAGCACGTAACCCATCTCGCCGTTGAGGTCCACATCCTCATCCGTCAGCGCGAAGGCTTCCTTCTTCGCCTTCACCAGCTCCTCCGGCTCGCCTGGGCACAGCGTGGTGTACCCCATGTACTCGTTTGCGTCGTACACCCTGGACGGGTCAACGAGCTGCGCGGCAACCATGTCGCCGCCCGGACGAGTCTGCGCCAGCGCACGCGTCAGCGAGTTCGTCGGCTTCACCTCATCCACAGCGTTCGAGCCACGGGACTGCGGAATGAAGATGATCCCGATCAGGATCACCAACCACAGCACCGCCGCGAGAATGATCCAACCACGGGCTTTGCTACTCGTTTTCAGCATGGGTGTAAGCCTACATCCCCTCCACGACACGCCAGGAAACTATCCTGCCCTCAGTCTCCGCGAGAGTCTCCCGATCCAACTGCACGAGAATGTGGCGCGCCCCCAACTGCTCCATCAAACCGCCGCCCCATTCTGCGACCACCACGGCATCTTCCAACTCGGTATCCAGGTCGAGCGCATCAAGCTCACCCAGCGGATCGTCGCCGAGACGGTAGGCATCCACATGCACCAACGTGGGCCCGCCCACAGTGGAAGCGTGTTGGCGCGCGATGACAAACGTCGGGCTGGTCACGCGTCCCTTCACCTGCATGCCACGCGCAATACCTTGTGTGAACGTGGTCTTGCCGGCGCCGAGCGGGCCATCCAGGATCACTAGATCCCCCGCCTCAAGTGCTGCGCCGAGCTCCTCACCAAGCTGTTGCGTATCGACGACCCCCTCACACACCCGCTTTCCTTCACACGCAAACGTGTCCTTCACTTACTCCTCCCCTACATAGGTGCGAAGCGTTCGGCCCTCCGGCGCGCACACAACCTCATAGTTGATCGTGCCGGCGGCCTTAGCCAGATCAGTTGCGCTGCGACCACCCGCACCGAAGATGATTGCCTCGTCGCCTGCCTGGACGTTGTCCTCGTTTGCGCCGAGCCACACCACAATCTGGTCCATGCTCACACGCCCAACCTGGGTGTAGGTCTGGCCATTGATGGCGATCTCCAACGCACCCTGCCAGCTACGGTGCACGCCGTCTGCATAACCGGCCGGAATCACTGCGGTGTAGCCGTCCTCGGGTGCTTCCCAGGTGCGTGCGTAACTGGTTACTTCGCCCTGCTTCATCGGCTTAACCGCGATGACCTGTCCCACCCACGTCATCGCCGGTTTCAGGTCGTGGTCAAGCCCCGCCACTGGTTCGAGCCCGTACAGGCTCACGCCGGGGCGCACCATGTCAAAGTGCAAATCTTTGCGCGTCCAAGTCGCTGGCGAGTTCGCCATGTGGTTTCGCTCCACACGCAATCCGGCCGCACGCGCCGCCTCGATCGCCTTGCGGAAGTTCTCCGCCTGGAAATCCGTGTAGGGGTCGACCGGGTTGTCGGCGCACGCCAGGTGCGTCATCAAACCAGCAACCTCAATCTTGCCGGCCTGCTCCGCCTCAAACGCCATCTTGAACGCCGCTTCCCACTCCGGTTCGTCGATACCGGAGCGGTGCATGCCCGTATCCACCATGAGGTAGACGGTGCGGTGCGTGGGTTCGTCGATAAGCAACTGCAAATGGGCAACACTCGGCGCGCCAAGATCGATGCCCTCCGGCAACTCCTCGTGGATACTCCACAACCAGGCGAGCACAGGCTTCTGTGTGACCTCACGGACACGACGAGCCTCAGCCAACGTGGCCACGCCGAACGCATCTGCGCCATTGCGATCCATCACCGGAACGCACTTTTCGACGCCATGGTTATAGGCGTCCGCCTTCACCACACACATGAGTTTCGCCTCGTCTGCCTGCTCTTTCAGACGGCGAGTGTTGTGCGCAATCGCACCTAGATCAATCGTTGTACGGAGCGGAAACATACGCCCCATTGTGCACCACCTACAGCAGGTGCACGACACCCAGCACAGTCAGCATTACTGCCACAGCCCACGTCGCGGCTGCCGTCACCTGCTGCGGGTGGCTGCGCGCCCACGCAAACCCCCTGCCTGCGAGACTTTCAGGACGAGCGCGCACCAACCCGACCAGCAGCGCACACAGCGTTGGCAGCGACAACGCCACCGAGGCGTACAGCGGAATCGCCGCGTAACGCACCTGCGCGTCAATACCCGAGGCGGACAGCAGCGCAAGCCCGCCGAAAAACGGTCCCGAGGTTGCGGACTGCACCAGCCCCAAGACAAAACCCGTCAGCACCGTCAGCGGACCGGGCGTGTTCAGGTGCTGCATGATCTTCTGCGTCAGCGCCTGGTTGTCACCGCCACGCATGGCAAGCACCGCCGTCAGCAAACCCGTTGCGATCAGCAACACACCGAAGACAGGGCCGTTGACAAAACGTTCAACGGCGGAGCCCAACCCGTCGAAAATGACAAGCATCAGCAGCGCAAGCCCGGCCACCCCCAGCCAGTCACCGGCAATCAGCAACGATGTCGTCTTGGCGTAGCGGCCGTTTCCCCGTGGCACCGCAATACCTACTGCAACGATGACCCCGATGAGCAGAAGGTTCACCGAATCGACGAATGCGAGCTGTAACGCGCCGAGCATCCTGCCTCCTGAGTAACCCCGCCTGCAACGATGGACTCACCCTAGTCCAGACAAGGATGCAGTAGGATCGTCGGCGTGTCTGCGAAGCTAAAGAAACTCTCTGACCTGTCCAAGCGTGGCCCCCACCGCGTCCTTGAAGGCGACTTGGGCTACACGGGCCTGCCCGGCAAGGTGTACACCCCTGCCGAGGGTAAGAACCTGCCCGCTGTCGCGTTCGGCCACGACTGGACGAAAGACGTCGACGACTACCACGGCACACTGCGCCACCTGGCCAGCTGGGGCATCGCAGTCGCAGCACCCAACACTGAAACCGGGTTTAGACCAGATCACCGTGGCTTTGCTGCAGACCTGGAGACGAGCCTGCAGATCCTCGCCGGCGTGCGACTAGGCAACGGCAACATCTCTGTCTCCCCAGGCAAACTCGGCATCGTCGGCCACGGCATGGGTGGTGGCGCCGCAGTGCTTGCAGCGGTAGACAACCCGAAGGTGAAGGCTGTTGCGACGGTGTACCCGGCAAACGTCGCACCGTCCGCGGTGGAAGCAGCCCGTGCGCTCTTCGCCCCCGGCATGGTCATCGGCCCCGGCGAGGACGGCGATTCCTTGTTCGACCCGGGCAACCCCGCAAAGCTTGCCTACAACTGGGCAGGCGACGTGGTCTACCGCGCACCGAAGAAGGGCGATCAGCAGTCCTTCTCCGAAGACGGCATGATCAAGCGCATCCTCGGCCTGGGTAAGTCCGACCGCGCACTGCAAGAAACCGTGCGCGGCTTGCTCGTGGGCTACTTGCTTCACGTGCTAAACGACGAGAAGGCCTACGCCGGCTACGCGGAAGCCGACGCCGAAGGCTCTGGCGTGGTCTCCCTTTCTGGCGAGAAGCTCGCCAAGGCCGCGGGGCTGGCCCGCGACAACGCCGGTTTCTCCCTGTTCTAGGGCGGCGCGCTTCCGCGAGGTTCTCACTCAGGGGCTAGGCCTCTTCGCCCACGCCGGGCTGCTCCGGCGGAGTCCCCCGGGCCTGGCTTTGCAGCACCGCATGCACCTGCGCCCTTCTTGCGCGACGCGCCGCAGACACACGCGAGCGTTCCAAGGTGTAATCCCCACGCGGCGCGACCGGCTTCGGCCGTTCCATCGTCTCGCGCGCTCTGGCGTAGTGCTTCGCAGTTTGTTCCATCTTGTTCTGGTGCTCGCGCATCATGGCCTCAAAATCAGCCATGCGTTTTTGCGTCCTACGTTGGAACTGGAGCACAAACAACTCGTAATCCATTGGTTACCACTCCCCCGTTTTCTTCATTGCCCACGGATCCTGCCCGCCCTGAGCGCCTGATTGTGCCCCGTCTGCGCCACCTACGGAAGCAGCTGTTGTATCGACGTGCTGTGCCTTCTTCGGTGGTGGTGGCGGCTCTTGCACCTGCGACAGTTCTGGCGGTGGGGCGATAACCCCATCCTTAGTCGGTGTCGGTGCAGGTGCAGGCGGTGGTGGTGGCGGTGGCGCTGGTGCCGGTGCTGGAGCAGGTTTCGGTGCTGGTTTCGCCGGTGGTTCAGGCTCCGGCTTCGGTGCTTCCTCCGGCGGGCATTCCACCTCGCCCTGTGCCAGGTCGAGCTCAAGGCCCAGTTTCAGCCCCACATCGACCGAGATATTCACGCCGGCGGCCACAGTGCCGACCGAGGAGCTTGCAACCGTGTCGCATGGTTTCTCCACCGCAGGCTCTGGCTGGGTTTGCGCCGCCTCACCGGTGCACTCGGCAATGCTGTCGAGGCACTCCCGGATCACCCCATTTCGGTCCGTGGTCGTTGCTGTTGCACACCGCAGCGCTTCGATGATCACCTCGACGGCGATCTCCACAATCTGAGTGATCCCGCAACGCTGCGCGATTTCGAACACACGGCGCGCAGGTTCCAAGATCGCACGAATCGCCATATCAGCTGAGCGCACGATCGCTTCTATCGCCGAAGAGCACTCTCCGATACGCTGGCCTACCTGCTTGACGTGTTCAAAGTGGTCGGTCTCGCGGGCTTCATTTCGGCACTCCCGATCCCGGATGCCCACCTCTTCAAACCATCCGCTGTTATCTGCCGTGCACGTGCGCGCTGGCGTATCCGGACGCTCACAACTCAACGCCAATTGCAGGCCGATCTGTGCGAACACCGAAAGGTCGAGCCCGTTGATACAGGAGGACTCGGACATCAACTCACCGGCAAGGCCTCGCACGGCATTGCGCTGGTGTTCTGGCACCTCAGGTGCAACCTCGACCGCTTCGACGAGGGTGCGGACATCATCTTGCACTGTCGGCATCATGGCTGCTCCACCCCCTCAAGTACCTCGGCTGCGAGTGCATCGGCGGCCACGATGTCGTCGGTAAGCGCGAGCACCTGCTCCCAGTTCTCGCTACGGACCTCTAAAAACCGCTTCGACGCACTGTGAAGCGCTTCAAGTGCCTCAGCAACACGCTGGCCTTGCTCCGCGAAGCCATCGCCGAAAGCAGACGGGTCCACCGTGATGCGCCTCGCGTCGAGGTCGTGCGCCGCAGCACGGTACGCGTTAATCGCGGCACCGTACTGCGTTCGAACATTGTCAACGTCAACGTCGACAGCACTGACATGTCGTGTCATTTCCCACCCCTGAAAAGATTCCAGTCCAACTATTTCTACTTAGTTAGACTCCCCCAACGCCCCGGCGGTTCCCTGCCGGGGCAAAAAACTTCTTACTCAGAAGTTACACGGCTGCGACGACCGCCGCGAGCTGTCCGGCAACCTTTCGTGCCTGTTCTTCCTCAGCTGCTTCCACCATCACGCGGAACAGCTCCTCGGTACCCGACGGACGCAGCAAGACACGGCCGGTATCGCCCAGCTCCGCTTCGGCTTCGCGGATCGCGGCGGTAACGGATTCGTCGTCAAGAATGCGCGACTTGTCTGAGACCGGAACGTTGATCAGCGTCTGCGGCAGCACGGTCATCACACTCGCCAACTCAGCGAGCGACTTCCCGGTTTCAGCCATGCGTGCCATGAGCATCAGACCGGACAGCACGCCATCGCCGGTGGTCGCATGCTCCGGAACCACAATGTGGCCGGACTGCTCGCCACCCAAGGAGAAGTCGCCACGGTTGAGCTCTTCGAGGACATAACGGTCGCCCACTTTGGTCTCCCGCATCTCGATGCCCTCGCGCTTCATTGCCTGCTTCAGCCCCAGGTTGCTCATCACCGTGGCCACCAGCGTGTTGGAACGCAGCGAGTTGTTATCGCGCATCGCGGTTGCCAGTACAGCCATGATCTGGTCGCCGTCGACAACATTGCCCTCGGCGTCCACAGCCAAGCAACGATCCGCGTCACCATCGTGCGCCAAACCAAGGTCCGCGCCGTGCTCAACCACTGCGCGCTGAATCTGCTCCATATGCGTGGATCCTGCGCCGTCGTTGATGTTGTAGGCGTCGGGCTTGTTAAAGATCGCGGTCACGTCAGCTCCCGCTGCCGCATACGCCTTCGGGGCTACCTCGAACGCTGCACCGTTCGCGCAGTCCACCACAACCTTGATGCCCGACAGGTCGGTGCTCACCGCATCAGCCAGATGCGCCAGGTAGCGGCTCTGCGCATCTGGGGCCTCCTCGATCACACGGCCGATGCTGGTGCCGGTCGGACCGGTTTCCTCCAGCTCGTCCATGGCGCGCTCAATCTCGTCTTCAATATCGTCCGGCAGCTTGTGACCACCAGCGGAGAAGAACTTGATCCCGTTATCCGGCATCGGGTTGTGGGAGGCGGAAATCATTACACCGATGTCTGCGCCGTAGTCGTCCGTAAGAAACGCCAGGCCAGGCGTCGGAATCACACCGACACGCAGCACGTCCACGCCCTTCGACGCCATGCCGGCTGCCATCGCTGCCGCCAGCATCTCGCCGGAGACGCGCGGGTCGCGCCCAATGAGCGCTACTGGGCGACGCTTCCCGGAGCGACGATCCTTCGTCAGCACCGTTGCCGCAGCCGCGCCGAGCTTCAACGCCAACGGCGCCGTCAACGCCTCGTTGGCCAAGCCGCGAACACCATCAGTTCCAAACAATCGAGTCATGCCCACAATTATGCATGCTTGCTGCAATTGCTTATCGACGAACCCTTACAACCGGTCCGCTCACCAACAATGACAGAAGAAACGGCAAACGCCGCCACCCGAAACCGGGCGACGGCGTGTGGAGTAAGCCAGCGATTAACGCTTGGAGTACTGCGGTGCGCGACGGGCCTTGTGCAGACCAGCCTTCTTGCGCTCCACGGCACGAGCGTCACGGGTGAGCAGGCCGGCCTTCTTCAGGGTCGGGCGCTCAGCCGGGTTGTAGATGTTCAGTGCGCGGGCAATAGCCAGACGCAGAGCACCGGACTGGCCGGTCGGGCCACCACCGGAGATGTTGGCCTTGATGTCGAACTGGCCCTCGCGCTCGAGCAGCGTCAGCGGGGTCAGGATGTCCTGCTGGTGCAGCTTGTTCGGGAAGTACTCCTCGAACTCACGGCCGTTGACTGTGATCTTGCCTTCGCCCTCGACGACGGTCACGCGAGCGATTGCGCGCTTACGACGACCAACAGTCTGGATCGGGCCCTCGTGCAGCGGTGCGACCTCAACGGTCTCCTCAGCAGCGTCAGCCTCCGGCGCAATTGCGTCACCGATGGTGTAGTTGAACTCCTCGGTTGCTGCGGTTGCGGCATCGATGTCGGTGTCGGCAGCGAGGTTGTCGTAGTTGTTCGGCTCGGTCATTACTGTGCCACCTGCTTAAACTCGTAGGTTTCCGGCTTCTGAGCAGCGTACGGGTGCTCGGAGCCGACGAAGACGTGCAGCTTCTTGATGGACTGGCGGGAGAGCTTGTTGTGCGGCATCATGCCCTTCACAGCTTCCTCGATCACGCGGTCCGGACGCTCGTCCAGTGCGCGGCCCAGGGTCATGGACTTCAGACCACCCGGGTAGCCGGAGTGGCGGTAACGCATCTCGCGATCGCGCTTGTTGGAGGAGATGTGGATCTTGTCGGCGTTGATCACGATGACGTGATCGCCGGTGTCAACGTTCGGTGCGAACTGCGGCTTGTGCTTACCGCGCAGCAGGTCTGCTGCGGTGGAAGCAAGCTTGCCCAGCACCACGTCGGTTGCGTCGATGACGTACCAGTTACGGGTCACGTCACCGCTCTTCGGGTGGTAAGTAGACATGCATGACTCCTTAAAGTCTGTCTAGATTGCTGCCGGCCATACTTCGCATGTTCCTCGACGGTTCCGGCGGCCGGTGGAGACCCGAAACGCGCGTCAGGCGGGACACACAGGGGTTAAACACTACGGCAATCTTGCCGCAAAACAAAAACGCCGCCGCAGGTGTTCCCCATAGTCACCTGCGACGGCGTTTCCCCCGAGTCCCCCTTTTTCTTTTGTGGATGCGCCGGAGACGGGTCTGCCGCGCCCTATCCCCCGATGGTCGGCGTTGTCGCCCCGACGCAAGTCTGTTGATTAGCCCCAGCTGTTCGCTGCAGCGTTGTTGACGGCCAACATGGTGGAGTTGCCATCCTCAACGGTCTGCGCGATCTGGGTGAGGATCTGGTTGAGGTCCTCTGCTGCCTGGTCCCACTTGGCTTGGTGTGCCTGGTAGGCGGTGGCGGCGGTACCTTCCCAGGTCTGGACCATGGGCTGGAGCATCTGCTTCAGTTCGGCCAGGTCGCCGTTGATGCGGGATGCGGATGCGCGCATATCTTCGGATGCGCCGGCGATCTGAGCGAAGTCGTATTTGATCTGCATGGTGGTTCCCCCTTGTGGTTAGAGTGCGAGTCCGCCAGCGAGCTGACGGAGGCTGTCGGTGTTGGTTGCGTCGGTGGACTCGTAGTGCTTCGCGTTGTCGCGAATGTTCGCGGAGATCGCGGTCAACGCCTCCGACAAACGCTTTTGAGCGTCGTCGTAGCGCATCATCAGGTCGTCGAAACTGCGCTGCGCGTTGCCCACCCAGTAGTTGCGAGTGGATTCGACTACCTGTTGGATGCGATCGATTTCACGGTTGACGTTTGCGTTGGTGTCGTCGGTACGGTCTGCGGCGGCGCGCATAACCTCCGCTTCAGTGGCGAACAGCTCCATGGTTTCCCCCTTGTGTGTTTAGGTTGGATGAACGGTGTGTGTTTGCCGTTCATATATCTGACTGACATTTGGTGCTTTCGGTTCCATCGAATTCAAAAGTTTTTCATGTCCGCATGTCAGCCCCCTTAAATTCAGCGGTTTCCATGGCCATTCGACACGTTGCGCGTTGCACTGTGGTGGGTTCATGGCGCGTGTGGCAGCCCACGAAAAGCTGGGTGGTGCCGTGCGGCCAGGTCTTCCAGAGCGCCTGCGATCCATCCGCGGCGCGCTCCAGGTAGGTCACCGAGGTGCCGTCCGTGTCCACAAGTTCTGTTTGCGGGTCCGCCTCAACATCGGCGAGGAGTTGCTCGGCCATAGTCTTGGCCGGTAATTGGTACAGCCTCTCGACGGCGATGTGGAGGCGGAAATTCGGATCATCGCCGGTTGCGCGCCACGTGCCATCGTCGGCCTCAAGCGCGAACCCGGCAGGCAGTTCCACTTGAAGGCCGTCTTGTTCAAGCAGGACGGTCTGCGGTGCTTCTTCGCGTATCGACGACTCCACCGCCACAGACGGCGTTGCCCCCGCCGCAGCTTCAGTAGCCGTCGGTGTCGCAATTGAACTGTCCGTGTTCGCTGCACTGCTGGCGCTGCCGGCACTGCCAACGCTGCCTTTCCAGACAACGTTGAAGATGACCACCGCACACACGACTGCGACCACCGCGACGACTGCGGCGATGATCCAGACGCCGATGTTTGACGAGCGGTTGTCCGCAATTGCCGCGAACGTGTCTGTCGGCGGGTCCCGTGGCGGATCCCACGGCGCAGGTGGCGCGGAGGGTGCGTTGAGCGAACGTGGCACGTCTGCCGGATCGGGACCAAGGAGTTCGGTGGTTAAGTCAATGTCGTAGTCCGCCAGGGCGTACTCGAGCTCGCGTAGGCGCGTGTCGTCTGCGGTGATGTGCACGTGTGCCCCGTCTGGGTTCGGCCCCAGCACAGTGCGGATCGTGTTCGCGATTTCACGGCTGCTTGGC
The DNA here is from genome assembly GCF_001807545.1 of Corynebacterium sp. HMSC08F01. Taxonomy (NCBI): domain Bacteria; kingdom Bacillati; phylum Actinomycetota; class Actinomycetes; order Mycobacteriales; family Corynebacteriaceae; genus Corynebacterium; species Corynebacterium sp. HMSC08F01. Next base: position 155,880 of record NZ_KV789284.1, read on the forward strand.
GCGTCGAAGCGGTGGACGTCGGCTGCACCGGTGAACACGGTCGACGCATCGGTCGCGGTAATGCGCAGGTCTGTCATTTAGTCCTCCATATTCAGCATCGGCAGTTGGATCATGCCCTTCGGCTCGCCCTGTACGAGCGTTGCGCGCCCTGGTGGCTGCGGTGCCGGTCGGACGCCGAAGAGTGCGCCTTCGTCCTTGGTGCCGTCCAGAATCAGCACGTCTGGGTGAAGGTCTTTCACAGCGGCGAGGAACGGGCCAAACATGGCACGCCCAACACCGCCGAACTTGCGTGCCACCACGATGTGCAAGCCGATGTCACGCGCGTGGGGCAACAAGTCGATGATTGGGCGCAGTGGTTCGTCGCCGACCAGGTCGAGATCGTCGATAAGCAAGTAGAGCTCTGGGCCTGCCCACCAGGACCTGTCTGCCAGTTGGGCGGGCGTGACGTCGCTGCCCGGCAGTCGCGAGGTCAGCGTGGTGGCCAGCGAGCGCACCGCATCGGTGAGCGCACTCGAGGAAGCTGCGTACGCCGCGACCATGTCGCTGTCCGCATGAGCCAGGTGTGCCCGGCGCGGGTCGCAGATCACCATGCGGGCTTGTTCGCGTGGCATCGCTGAAATAGCCGCAATCGTGCTGGCGATGAAGGCGGATTTGCCCGCGCCGCCTGCACCGATGGCCAGGATGTGGCCGGTGGAGTACAGCGGTGCAAGGTCCGCTCCGCCAATGCCGAGTGGGATGCGGGTGCCGTCGATAAGCGGTTGCGCGTCGACTCTTGCTGGCAGCACGCGCAGGCGTGGCACCGGCGTCTGGCTCGCCGCCTGGGCTGCGATGTGTGCGATGTCTTCGGCGCTGGTCAGCGCGACATGCATGACTTTGCCGTCCGGGGTGAGCGCACGTCCCGGCACGGCGGCGAGACGTTCTTGGGCCTTGCGGTCGATCAGCGAATCCATCGGCTCGGTCAGGCGCATCTCGATGCGGGTGCCGATGAGGTCGCGCACATTCGCACGCACTGCGTTCCACCGCTGTGTGGTAACCAGCAGGTGCACGCGTGCAGCAGGGCCTTCGGAGGCGATCCGTGCCAAAGGATCGCGCAGGTCCTCAAGTTTGGAATCGTTGGCCAGCAACGCATGCCAACCATCGACAACGAGCAGTGTCGCGCGCGAGGCAGGCACATCCAGAAGTCCGGTGACCTCGTCGATAACACGACGCGTGCGTTCTTCATCCTTCACGTTCGCCACACCCGCCACGTGAGGCAGGGACTCGATGTCGCTGTAGTCGCCGCCGCCAGCGTTGATGATGTAAATCGCCACCTCATCGGTTGTGCGACACAGCGCTTGCTTGGCGACGATCGACCGCACCGCCATCGACTTCCCCGTCTGCGGCGCACCAGCAATGGCAACATGCCCACCGGCACGGGAAAAGTCCACGGCGAAGGGGACTTGGAGTTGGCGATAGGGCTCGTCGACGAGGGCGATGGTGTCGTCGACAAGCGAAGAAAGCGCGAGCGTATCCGGCAACGGTGGCAGCCACACCTGGTGGGCGCGCATGCTCCGGGTTGCGGCGACGTCGCGGGCTTTCTCCACAACGGCGTCGAACAGCGTTGTCGAATAGTCGGTATCGGTAACAGTTTGCGGGGCGATTTCTATCTCGTCGCCGGTAAACAACCGCACTGTCGGCGCGTCCGCTGGGTGCGACAACACCTGGCGGGTCAGCGGACCGGACACGTAAGACCCCCTGAAGCGGGTGAGTTCCATACCTGACTTGAGGTAACCCGAGCCCGGCTCACTGGGCAGTTCATAGGCATCCGGCACGCCGAGGACTTGGCGCGACTCCCCTGCGGAAAACGTCTTCAACCCGATGCGATACGACAAGTGGGAATCGAGCCCGCGCAGCTTTCCTTCCTCGAGCCGCTGCGAGGCGAGCAACAAGTGCACACCAAGTGAGCGGCCCAGGCGCCCCACCGCGACGAAAAGGTCCGCGAAGTGCGGGTGTTGCGAGAGCAGTTCTGAAAACTCGTCGACGATGATCACCAGCGACGGCAGTGTGTGCCCGGCGCGGGTGTAGTCGGTGATGTTGGCAAAGTTGCCTGCGGCACGCAGCAGTTCCTGGCGGCGGTTCAACTCGCCGGAGATGGCATCAAACATGCGCTCGACCAGCACGGCCTCGTCTTCAAGGTTGGTAATCACAGCACTGGTGTGAGGCAGGTCCTCGCAGCCGAGGAAGGTTGCGCCGCCCTTGAAGTCCACAAGCACCAAGTTGAGCTCGTCCGGCGAGTGCGTTGCGGCAAGCGCAACAACGATTTCCTTAAGCAGTTCGGACTTACCACTACCGGTAGCTCCGATGCAGAGCCCGTGTGGGCCCATGCCACCGAGCGCTGATTCTTTGAAGTCCAGGTACACCGGCTGCCCATCGGGGGTCGCGCCGATGGGCACGACAAGCTTGTTGCGCATCCCCGGCCACATGGTGGTGGCATCGAGTGCGTCCAGGTCCGTAATCCCCAGCATGGCAAGCAGATCGCCAGTGTCCTCACTTGCGCCTTCTGGGCGTCGGTAGAACCCGAGGTGGCGAGCGATGAACTCGGCCTGCGCGTCAGTGAACGAGTCCGGAAGGCCGAGTTGCTCCATGCCCTGTTCGGTGACCGCAGCGAGCGTATCGGTGCACACGAGGTGGAAGGCATCCGGGTCCACAAAGTAGTGCTCGTCCGGGTGGACGACAATCACACAGTCGGCGTCGGGGGCGTGGAGGTGCTCCACGGTGGCGTCGATAAGCACCACGCGAAAACGTGCATGTTCCGCGCGAGCGTGCGGCAGCCACTTCGCCCACGCGAATGGCGCGTCGATGCTGACCAACTCGGGCCCATGAAAAAACGCGAGTTGGCACACGATGGAACGCGCCACCTCATGCGCGCCGGGACCAGCCAGGGTGACCGCGGGAAATGCATCGAGCTGCACAACAATCGGCATGCCAGGCACGGTGCTTACGGCAGCGACAGTGCGACGAAGACTCACCGCGCACACCGGGTCAAGGTCCTCTGGGCTTCCCGGATCCTCTACATCGACAGGCGTGCACAGCGCACCGCTGCCAGTCCCCAACCGGACGGTCAACGCCAGCGGTGACGCCGCAGTGCGCTCCCAAACCCGCTCCACCGGTGTCGCAGCAACAAGATCTGCCGGAGCCGGGTGCAACCCTGTCGCGTGCGCGCGCTGTTGCGCTGCGTTCGCGCGCGCCTTCCGGGTCAACGCATCCAGGTGGCGCAGGTACACCCGGCGCGTTTCGTTGATATCTCCCTGCCGATCTTGCGGATTGATCATGCCCAACAGTCCGAAAAGCATCATCAGCGGGAAGATCAACATCATTGGGCTCACAGTGCGTCCAGATGTCATCATCAGCGCCATCACCGCACCAACGGCAACCACCATCACAATTGGCAGCAAGATTTTGATCACCGGCTGCGTCTGCGGCTTTTGCGCTGTTGGGACTGGCTCTGCACGCAGTTGTCCTGTTGGCAGTGCCGGCACGTCAGGTGTGCCCGCAGTTGGTGCGAGCACAGCATCGTGGTCTAACCCGAGCATTCGTGGATCCCCCCCTTTTCACCCCATGTGGCCACAGTTCCCCCGAACTGTGTTGGGCATAGTGTTGAGCGCAGTGTAGACCATTTGCGCGCCAAAGGGGTACGAAAAGCTGGACTGCAGCGTAACGGTGCGCCATACTGGCCCAAGTTGCGTGGCAAATGGGGGCCACGCGTTGAGACTTCCGGGGGAAGAGTTTTGGTTGCTACTTCGGCGCACCACATTGTGCGCGTAACCGTACGTGTTTCTGTTGCGGCGTTTCACCGCGATATCGATGTCACACTGCCGACATCCTCAACGTTTGCAGAGGTGCTGCCCGAATTGGCGCGTCTTGTGGAACTGCCGCAGATCCACCGCCCGTGGGAAATCTCCACAGCAGGCGGGCGCCCACTCGATATGCATACGCCGTTGTACGCGCTCAAGCTTCACGACGGCGCCGTGATCGCCCTGCGCCCCAAAGAACCCATCGCCCCTCCCGTGGTACGCGACGCCGCCGACGCCCTCGCGCACGCAGGCCGCAATGCCCGCAGCGTGCGCGGCCTCGACGCCGCCGCAACCCTCGTAGGGTTAGCGTGCATTGCGTTGCTGCTCAGCATGTTTACCCCACCTCCCGCGACCTTCGCCGTCACCGGGTTATGCGCGCTCACCCTCGCTGCTGTTGCGAAATCGCACGCCGTGTTTGCTGCAGCGCCGTTGTGCCTCGGCTGGGCCGCCGCCACATGGGTCATCGGTGGCACAGAACCGAATCTACACAGCACAGACGTTGCTCTTGGCGCACTCGCAGGCGTCGTCACAGCCTTCATCACCGTCGGCATTGGAGTGGCTCTGCGCCTTGCGGGCCCTGCATTGGTGGCGTTTGCTGTCACGGTTGGGGTGCTCAGCGGCATTGGCACGTTAGGCACCTGGCTGCCCGCCGCAAACTCGCCTGCTGCGTTATCCGTCCTCACCGGCCTGTTTACGGTTGCCGCCACACCCGGCATCGCCACCCGTGCTGCAGGCCTTGCCGTGGCGCACGTGCCCACCGCCGGCGAAGAATTCGATCGCGCCGACGAATACCAACCAGACGTCGACGCACGCAGCCGAGTCGCCACCACCATCGCCAGCGCAGTCACCGCCGGAATTGCCACAGTGAGCATCCCTGCGCTCCTCCAGATCGGCAGCAGCGGCGGTGCATGGAACTTCGTGTTCTGCACCTGCATCGCCGGCGCACTCGTCGTCTACGCATCGCGCCACCACTGGGCTGCAACCCGCATTGCGCTGATGGCGATAGCACTCGCGGCAGTCATTGCTTCCGCCATCAGCGTTGTGCGTATCGACGACCCGCATCCCGCCCTCATCACCATCGCCGTCCTCACCGCACTGGCAGCTACAACCACCGTGCTGTGGGCCCGGCGCGTACCCGACCTAGAACCGACAACCGTTGTCTGGTTCGAACGTGCCGAAATCGCCGCCCTCATCGCCGTCATCCCACTCGCGGTACACCTCACCGGGGTCTTCGACCTGATTCGAGGGCTGTAACAATGCGCACACGTTCCCTGCCTGCTTCCGCACTGTTGCCACTGTTGCTCGCCATGCCTGTACTCTGCGCACCTGCAGCACTCGCGCCGGGCTCGCTTACCTACGCCTCCGCCCAAGACATCGCCTGCGCCGTGCCTTCGGCAGCACAACCACCAGGTGAGACACCTGCGGAGCTCCACGAGCTCCGTCGCTTCGCCACCGGAGCCGGCGTGCGCGTCGCCGTCATCGACACTGGCGTCGCTCCACACCCGGAACTTAATCACCTGCGCCCCGGAGCCGACTTTGTCGGCGACAACGCGCTTGCGGACTGCGACAGCCACGGCACCGTCGTCGCCGGCGTCATCGCTGGGCGCACGCTCGGCATCGCACCAGATGCGGAGATCCTGGCGGTGCGTCAAACGTCAGCCCATTACCGCGGTGGCCGCGGCCAATCTGTCGCGGGGGACCTTGAGACGCTCGCTTCTGCAATCAACAACGCGCTCGACGAAGGTGCGCGCGTGCTCAACGTCTCTGTCGTGTCCTGTGTGGACCCGGGGCTTGCCTCACGCATTGATCTCAATGGACTGCGCGGCGCGTTGCACCGTGCCGAGGCCGACGGCGCAGTCGTCGTCGCCGCATCCGGCAACACCAGCGCCGATTGTGAACCAGGCTTTAGCGTGATCCCGGCTCTGTTTCCCACGGTGCTTGCTGTGGGGGCTCGCGAGGACACCCACACGCTCGCGTCATACTCCATGCCAGCGGAAATCTCCGCAGCCGGTCTTGTCCCACACGCGCTCGCATCCAGCGGCAACGGCTGGGCCGACGGCACGCTCACCCGTGACGGGTCACGCCCGTACGTTGGAACCAGCTTCGCCGCACCGGTAGTCAGTGGTGCGGCCGCGTTGCTCATGCAGCGCTACCCCGGCATCACGCCAGACCACGTGCGCACGCTCATCACCGCCGCAGCACAACACGGCGGCGGCGCCATCACCCCGCACAACGTGATCAGCCAACTCACCCCGGACGACATCGCGCCACGGGACACCGTCACCGTGGCCCCAACAGAGCGCACCGCCTCCTTGGCCGCGAAACGGTTCAGCAGTGTCGGCCTCGGCGCAGTTGTGTTCGCTCTACTGGGCGCCCTTGCGCTGTGCGCTGCTAGTACGTGGCGGTCAAAGCCGCAGCCCGGGTCAGCTCCTCGCCCTCCGGCAAGAGGCTGACAATCTCCCAAGGCACGCGCTCGACATGCACCGCACCCACCGTGGCAAGTGTTTCCGCATCGGGTGCACGGTGGCGCAACCCGTTGCTCGCCACGACGTGGAAGCCATGGCCGGAATCCACACCGATCGAGCCATCCGCAAGCCCCGCAAAGTGTGTCGCCACCGACGCCCCAGACAGCGCAATCGCCGAAGCATCACCGGATCGCACTGCGCCGTACCGTGCTGCACCAGCGTGTTCTGTACCGTCGTGTTTTATACCGGACTGCACCGCGCCACCACGGTCCTGGTCCACGCATACCGTCTGCTGCACCGGGTCAACCCACTGCGGGCGACGCTCTGGAATCGTCAGCCCTAAGTCCCCGTCCTGATACGTGGCTAACTGTTCGCGGCCGATGCTGCGTTGCTTTGCGCCAGCATCCAACAGCACTGCCTGCTGCACCTCACTGAGCGGCTCGATTCTCCCGTTGAACAGCGCCCACGCACCGCTCTCAGCGACCAATACTTCTGGCAGCCGGTCGGGCGTAGGTACTGATACCGGTGGCAATTCCTTCAGCGCCGTCATCACCTGCAACGGTGGCTCCCACATCGGAGTGGTGTGCCCGACCCCCAACGCACGGCGCACGATACGCCCCTGCGGGGACGCCGCATCAGGCAGCAACTGTCTGCCCTCACCAGTCACCAACCATTGGCGGGTGCCGTCGGTGGCCAGCACGGTATCGTCGCCAAGCAAAGGCTCCGGACGCTGCCCCGCAACCACCGTCACACGGCCCGGCACCGCACACACCGACCATGCAGCATCAACCGCACCCTCCGGCGCAAACATCGCCGGCGCAGCCACAATACCCACCTGAACGCCACGTGGCATCGCCGCCAAATGCTCATCACCCACCCGCGACGGATCAGCCGCCGCACCAGCAATCAAGCGTGCAGAAGAAAGATTGGTCACCGGATGAACAGTGTCATCAACACGCACATACAGCGTGCCGTCCGACGCCCGCAGAATCGGGGCATCCCCCGGATCTGCATTCGGACGCATCCACGCAAACAACCCCATCACCCCGGCAATCATCACCACCGCAGCAACACCAAACACCGTGGCGCGATGGCGCGCCGACAACGGGTCATGGATCATCCGGATATCCCCGAACAACAACCCATGCTCCATACGACGGCGCATGAACTGGTGGCCCGAAACCTGGGCACGTGTAGTAGGCAAAAGTTTCGCCATAATTCCCCCTCCCCCGAGTAAGTACTCAACAGGCTACAGCCTTAGCACCCCGCGCGCATCTACCCGGCGGCTACACCGGCATCTTCAAGCTCGAATAGCTCATCCGAGCCGTGGTCCTGTCCGTCTTTGCGCATCGCCCGCAACTGGGCGGTGGAGAACTCGCTGTTGACCGCAAACACCGACGTCGTGCCCTTGCGATACACCGGCGTCACCCCGTTTGACGCCCAGAACGCCCGCAGCATCGGATACTGCGGTTTCTGGTCCGCCCAAAACGACCCCGGGCTGAGCACAAAGAACCGTACGTTCAAGTCCTTCAGCGCCTGCTCCACCACTTCGCCGTTGTCTTCTCCGATGAAGTCCGCGTGCTGGAAAATTGTGTCGTGCGCTGAGCCAATCCCGCCGGTCGGCCATAGGTAATGGCGGGAAACCGACGGCAACCCGTTGTAGGCATACATCCACGAATATCCATCCGCAGGATCACCCATGATCGTGCCTTCCCACGCTGCGTCCTGGGTCGCCAACCAGTCAAACACCTGGAGGTCCTCCGCGCTTACCATCCGTCCGCTTTGGCGCGGGGTAGCAAACGCGTCCTGTGCACCAGCCTCAGTGTGGTTGCGTACCTGTGGCACCGCCGCCGACCCGGCGATCACCGCCACCGCGATCGACGCCAGCACCGTGGCTCGCTGCCCCGTACCGGTTCGTGCTGCGAGTGGAGCGAAGGTGACAAGGCGGATAATCACAGCAATGCCGATGGCGGCCGCTGCCCACACGCACATCACCACCGGCATGATCAGCCGGTGCCCCGTGCTGTAGTGCAGGTTGCCCACCATGGCCAGTACATCGCCCCACGCGTTATCGAATGGTGTGAGCGCATTTGCGGTCACCGCAAGCGAAACCACATACAACAGCACAGGCCACACCTGGCCACGCCACAGCACCAACGCCAGCGCGCCTGCACCGGCGAGCCACAGCATCACCGTCGGGTCGAAGTCCGGGAAAAACTGAGAGACGTGCCGGGTGTCCATCCGAAACGCACTCCCCCACGCGCCGCCGCGGCCCAGTTTCTCCTGCGGCGCCCACGAGGCAACCTCACTCGCCTGGTCCGACCCCGCCAGCACTTGGGGCAAAAACACGAGCGTTGCCGCGGCTGCTGGGAGTGCCATCCACACCGTATCGCTGCGACGCGAGCGCACCGGGCGAACCAGCAGCGACGTCGCCCACGCAAAGATGACGCCGAGCACCACCACGGTCACCGCAGCCGGGTGTGTGCACAACACGCCAAGGAACCCGATCGCAGCAGGCAGCGCACCCGCATGCCGTGCCGGAACTTCAAGGAACTGCCAAACCACGATGCCGGTCAGGGTCATCGCAAACAGGTACGGCCACATCCCCACGTAGTCGGGCACCCACAGCAACTGCGGGGCCGCGTACGCCATGATCGCGGCAAACGCGGCGGCAATCTGCGCGGTGAGCCCAGTCGAGCGCATAAACGCGAACACCAGACACACCATGGTCAGCGGCAGTGCCACCGCTGGCAGCACCGTCGACGCGATGTTGACCGCCCGAATCGGCTCAAGACCAGCAGCCTCCGTAAAGAGAGCAACACCCGCGTGGAATCCCGACGGGTAGAACAGCCGCGCGTGCGTTTCGAAGTTCTGCAGCTCGCCCATGCGTGTCGACGACGCCACGCCCGTCTCCATCACAAACCGCACCGCATTCGCATGCCACTGCGAATCCCACCCCTGGACGATATTGTCCGCACCGTTGGGCATCTGAGCCAACCACGACAGCCGGTCCGTAACTGCCATCCACGCCGCGACCACTACCCCGACAAACGGAATGCCCCAGTGCGTCCACTCCACCTTGCCGGGAAAAAGCGCACGGCGCCACGGCACATCACCACCGCGGCGGGCCTTGCGTGCAAACGCATAGCGCCACCCGCCAGCCACCGCGAGGGCAAGCACCATGCTCACCCCGAACGTCCACAGGTTAAACGGCGCGCTAGTCACGCCCCACATCCACGACGACACTCCGATAACACCGAAGGTCACCGGCAGCGCCGTGGTCACCGCTGCAGGAACTCGGAGGCCTGCAACCCACGCCACCAGGAATCCGGGAAGCAGGAAAAACACAACTGCAAACCATGCTGCGGCTGCTGTGGTCATCGCACCTCCCAGATTGTCAGTAACCCAAGCATGCTACATCTCGCGACGCGCGCGGGTAGCTTCGGCGCGGGCAGCTAACTCAGAATCAGCGGGATACTCGACGCCGACCAACGTCAGGCCACGAGCGGGAGCGAGTGGGACTTCGGGCGCGCGTTCGTCGCGAAGCAAGAGCTCCTTTGGCCAGTCACTCCCCCGGCGGCCCTCCCCGACGGTTAAACACGTCGCGGTCAGCGCGCGAACCATATTCCAGCAAAACGCATCCGCAACAATGCGCGCTTCGTACACGGTGTCCTCGACCTGCGACCACTCGAAAGAATGCACGTCGCGGATCGTGGTGGCATGCTCCTTCGGGCGGCAAAACGCCGCAAAGTTGTTCAAACCCACAAGCGCATCGGCACACGCCTGTGTCGTCTCAAGGTTGATAGGTTTTGGCCACACCGCCGTATCGCGCGCCCGTGTTGGCAACGCACCTGCCGGATGCGTAGTCACCCGATATACGTAGGTGCGAGCCAACGCCGAGAAACGCGCGTCAAACCCCTCTGGCGCTTCCACGACATTAAATACGCGGGCGTCTTCCGGGAGCAGTTTTGCTAATCGACGAACCAACCGTCCCGGGTCCCCCTCAATCGAACGCTGATCAAGGCTGCTGCGAGGAATATCCACATGGGCGGTCTGTCCCGAGGCATGGACTCCTGCGTCGGTGCGTCCAGCGACGGTAAGGGAGACGCCACTACGCAGCACCAGGCTCAACGCCTCTTCGATGGTCTGTTGGACTGTGCGGATGCCGCTTTTCTGGCGCGCCCAACCGTGAAAATCGGTGCCATCGTAGGCGATATCCAAACGCAGCCGCATCGTCTCATCCATGGCGATCAATCTTATCTGGGCAATACAAAACGCCCAGCTACACGGGGTAGCTGGGCGTTACGCGAGGAAGGAAGTGAGTTTACTTCTCTTCCTCAGCAGCGGTCTCCTCTGCCGGAGCCTCGGTGGTCTCCTCTGCCGGAGCCTCCTCAGCCTTGGCCTCCTCAGCCTGGCGGGATGCAGCTGCGCGTGCAGCGCGGGTTGCCTCGGTGGTAACGGTCTCCTCGAGCACCAGGGAAATCTGGGTCATCGGAGCGTTGTCACCGGAGCGGTTCGGGAGCTTGATGGAGCGGGTGTAGCCGCCCTCACGGTTCTCGAACTTCGGCGCGAGCTCGTTGAACAGGTAGTTAACAACCTGCTTGTTCGGCAGCTCAGCGAGGACTGCGCGGCGGTCAGCCACAGTGCCCTTCTTCGCCTTGGTGATCAGCTTCTCAGCGTACGGACGCACGGCGCGTGCCTTAGCGTCCGTCGTCTTGATAGCGCCGTTCTCGAAGAGGGACTGCGCCAGGTTGGCCAGAATGTGCTTCTGGTGCGAGGCGGACCCTCCGAGGCGGGCACCCTTCTTGGGGGTAGGCATATTCGAACTCCTCGTATGCGGTTAGTTGAGCGCGTGCTCTGTTGTGTTACTCGGTCTCGTCCGCGCCGTCGTCCACGAAATCGCCAGTTTCGGCGTCGTAGCCTTCGAGCTGGGTCGGGTCGAAATCTTCCGGAGCGTCCTTCAAGGTCAGGCCCAGGTTAGCGAGCTTGATCTTGACCTCGTTGATCGACTTCTGGCCGAAGTTGCGGATGTCCAGCAGGTCGGTCTCGCTGTACTCAGCAAGCTCGCCCACGGTGTGGATCTCCTGACGCTTCAGGCAGTTGTAGGAACGAACAGAGAAGTTCAGATCCTCGATCGGCGTGGAGTACGCAGCGATGTACTCGGACTCCTGAGCCGACGGGCCGATCTCGATGCCCTCTGCAGCGGTGTTGAGCTCACGAGCCAGGCCGAAGAGCTCCACCAGGGTGGAACCAGCCGACGCGAGCGCGTCACGTGCGGTCATCGAGTTCTTCGTCTCAACGTCGATGATGAGCTTGTCAAAGTCGGTGCGCTGCTCAACACGAGTTGCCTCAACCTTGTAAGCAACACGGGTCACCGGCGAGTAAATCTGGTCGACCGGGATACGGCCGGCCTCTCCACCGGAGTTCGGCATAGCCGGGACGTAGCCACGGCCGCGCTCGACAACAAGCTCCATCTCCAGGCGTGCCTGCTCGTTAAGGGAGGCGATGTGCAGATCCGGGTTGTGGATCTCCACGCCTGCCGGTGGCTCGATGTCACCTGCGGTGACGTCGCCCGGCCCCTCGACTGCAAGCTGCATGACTACCGGCTCGTCAAAGTCGGAAGACAGCACGAGGTCTTTGATGTTGAGGATGATCTCGGAGACATTCTCCTTGACACCGTTGATCGTGGTGAACTCGTGGAGCACACCGTCGATCTTGATGGACGTCACGGCTGCGCCCGGGATGGACGACAGCAGCGTGCGACGCAGGGAGTTGCCCAGGGTGTAACCGAAACCAGGCTCGAGCGGCTCGATGACGAACTTCGAGCGGTTGGTATCGATGTACTCCTCGGTCAATTCAGGACGCTGAGAGATGAGCATGAACTTCTCCTTTGGCTCCCGCTATATGAAGCCGGTAGGGACTGATATGGAAGATTCCGTGCACCGTGGACGGCGCGCGGGGTGAAGCAAACGTGTGAAAGTTTACTTCGAGTAAAGCTCGACGATGAGCTGCTCCTGCAGCGGCACCTCGATCTGAGCGCGCTCGGGCAACTGGTGCACGAGGATGCGCAGGGTGTCCGGAACGACCTGCAGCCAAGCCGGAACGACAGCGTCCAGGAGGTTGTCCTGAGCCTCTTCGAACCACAGCATGTTGCGGGACTTCTCACGGACGTCGATGATGTCGTACTGCGTTACCGCGAACGACGGAACGTCGATGCTCTTGCCGTTGACCGTGAAGTGGCCGTGGGACACGAGCTGACGTGCCTGACGGCGGGTCTTAGCCAGACCAGCACGGTAGACAACGTTGTCCAGACGGGACTCCAGCAGGATGAGCAGGTTGTCGCCGGTCTTGCCCGGACGACGGTTCGCTTCTTCGTAGTAGCGACGGAACTGCTTCTCCATCACGCCGTAGGTGAAGCGAGCCTTCTGCTTCTCCTGCAGCTGGAGCAGGTACTCGGATTCCTTGATACGAGCGCGGCCAGCCTGCCCCGGAGGGTACGGGCGACGCTCGAAGGACATGTCGCCGCCGACGAGGTCGACGCGGAGGCGACGGGACTTACGGGTAGCAGGGCCGGTGTAACGAGCCATGTCTCTTTACCTCTTTTCCTTTCAGCCTTAAACGCGACGACGCTTCGGCGGACGGCAGCCGTTGAACGGCTGAGGCGTCACGTCGGAGATCGAAGACACCTCCAGGCCGGCAGCCTGGAGCGAACGGATAGCGGTCTCGCGGCCGGAGCCCGGACCCTTGACGAAAACGTCGACCTTCTTCATGCCGTGGTCCATTGCCTTGCGGGCAGCGTTCTCTGCAGCCATCTGCGCAGCGAACGGCGTGGACTTACGGGAGCCCTTGAAGCCAACGTGGCCGGAGGACGCCCAGGAGATGACGTTGCCCTGCGGGTCCGTGATGGACACGATGGTGTTGTTGAAGGTGGACTTGATGTATGCGTGGCCTGCGGCCACGTTCTTCTTGACGATGCGACGTCCGCGACGTGCACCGGAACGAGTCTGAGTAGCCATAGGTTACTTCTTCTTTCCTGCGATGGTCTTCTTCGGGCCCTTGCGGGTACGCGCATTGGTCTTGGTGCGCTGGCCGCGGACAGGCAGGCCACGACGGTGGCGCATGCCCTGGTAGGAGCCGATTTCGATCTTGCGGCGGATGTCTGCCTGAACCTCGCGGCGCAGGTCGCCCTCGACGGTGTAGGAGGACTCAATCGCGTCACGCAGAGCGGAGAGCTGGTCATCGCTCAGATCGTCCGTGCGCAGGTCCGGAGAAATGCCCGTCTTCTCGAGCAGTTCCTTGGATCGGGTTGCACCGATGCCATAGATGTAGGTGAGAGCGATCTCCATGCGCTTATTGCGCGGGAGATCAACACCAGCTAGACGTGCCATGAGGTACGTACCTTTCGGGTTGTTACGGTGGTTTTCTCCCCACCCGTCCACGTCAACCAACGCTTTATCCGGACCGTGCCGGAGGATGGGTTGGGATTACACGCGGCTCCAGCCACCGTGGCCGGAGGTAAACGACCCACTATGAGCAGGTCTGGGTGAGGAGGCTGAAATGCTTACTTGTAGCGGTAAGTGATACGCCCGCGTTCCAGGTCGTAGGGAGAGAGCTCCACCACGACACGGTCCTCAGGGAGGATGCGGATGTAGTGCTGGCGCATCTTGCCACTGATGTGGGCGAGAACCTCGTGCCCATTGTCGAGTTCGACACGGAACATGGCGTTCTTCAGGGGCTCGACGATGCGGCCCTCAACCTCGATTGCGCCTTCTTTTGCCATACACTCCACTTCCTACACTGCCCGCAAATGTGCAGGCAGAAACGTTTTCTTACCGTGACAGTCGGTACCTGCCAACACTTCGTGGCAGCACCGCTGGACTACTTTATCCGCTCACCTGCGAAAACGCAAAAGGCCCCAGCATTTCGCCGGGGCCAATATGCAACAAAGATGTCTAGTAGACGTAGACCTTGTCACCGATCTGCAGATCACTGAAGTAGCGCTGTGCATCACCGCGGTACATGCGGATGCAGCCGTGGGACAGGATGCTCGGGTCCCCTTCGTGGAACGCGATGCCGTTGTAGGTGAAGTACGTGGCGTACGGCATCGGTGCGTTGCCGAACTCCCAGGAGATCTCGTCCTTGACCTTACGGTTGACGTAGAAGGTACCGCGCGGCGTCTCGTAGCCCGGTCGGCCCGGACCAATCAGGCCCGACTGGTAGTACATGACACCGTTGTTCTGCAGCCAGGAACGGCGACCATCAATGTCAATGCAGGCCTTGGCATCGGCCGGGCACGGACCGTAGTCAAAGCCAGCACGCGGGTTCGGAGCCGGCGCCGGAGCAGGAGCTGGTGCCGGAGCGGGAGCCGGCTTCGGTGCAGGCTTCGGCTTCGGAGTCTTCTCGGCGATGAGTCCGGGGAAGAAAACCTCCACGATCTCGTCGATACGCTGCTTCGCCTTCGCCGGCAGATCCGGGCTGATATTCGCCAACCCGTCTGCCTGCAAGCGCAGGTTGTTGCGAAGATCCCAAGCTGCATCCCGTGCAGACTTATCCAGGTTTGCAAACGCGGTGTTTGCCGACGAGGACAGCGCATCAAGGCTGGAGGTTGCAACCGGATTCGGGGCCGGAGCAGGCGCTGCCTGCGCAGTCACAGGTGCAGCAAGCGTAGCGACGACACCGAGACCGGCAGCGAACGTAATTGCGCGTCGCTTCAACGGCGACTGCTTTGCATGGCGAGGACGGTAAGACATGCCGGAAGTATAACCGTATAGCCATGAATTACTCATCGACGCGCCAGCCGTTTATACGCGCGGAGTAAGAATTCGTGGTCCCTGAGCGGTCGCCGCCACGGTGTGTTCCCAGTGTGCTGCCGGCGAGCCATCGAGGGTGGTAACCGTCCATTCGTCGTCAAGTACGCGCGTGTCGTAGCCACCACCCAGGATCAACATCGGCTCGATCGCCAACACCGAACCTTCCTGAATCACAGGACCCCGATTCGGCTTGCCCTCATTGGCCAGGTACGGGTCTTCGTGCATCGTGCGGCCAATTCCGTGCCCGCCGTAGCCATCCACAATGCCGAGCTCAACGCCGAAACGCTCCTCGGCGGCGTAGGTTGCCAACTCCAACGCGTGAGACACGTCAGTGAGTTTGTTGCCCGGAACCATGGCTTTCAGGCCTTCTGCGAGCACCCACTCGGTTGCGCGGTTGAGCGCGTCCACATCCGGCGCAAGTTCACCGATACCGAACGACCAGGCACTGTCCCCTACCCAACCGTTGAACGTCGCGCCGCAGTCGATGGAAACCAGGTCCCCTTCTTTGAGCACCACGTCAGCGGATGGAATGCCATGGACCACCACATCGTTGACCGACGCACAAATCGAGCCAGTAAAACCGTGGTATCCGAGGAAGGTCGGCACCGCGCCATGGTCGCGAATGACGGTTTCCGCCACCTTGTCAAGGTCAAGCGTGCTGACACCCGGCTTTGCCGCAGCACGGACCTCCTGCAGCGCGACACCGACAATGCGGCCGGCTGCCTCCATCGCATCGAGTTCGTCGGGGGTTTTGGCGGCAATCTTGCGTTTGCGGAATGCCATAGCGGGGTGCTCCTTTGTGGTGGTCGTCGATAAGCAAAAGCGAAAGGCCGGTGCGAACACCGGCCGTGAGCGTATTCGGGCTACTTGCCCAGCTGAGCCATGGCGCGCTGGTTGATCTCGTCGACGTCGCCCACAGCGTCGATAGAAATGATCTCCTCACCGTAGTGATCGATCAGCGGTGCGGTCTCATCGCGGTACACGGCGAGACGGGTGCGGATGGTCTCCTCGTTGTCGTCTGCACGACCACGGGCGAGCATGCGCTCCACGACAACGTCCTCATCAACAACGAAGTTGAGCACGCCGTCGAGCTTCTCGCCCTTCTTCGCCAGTAGGTCGGTCAGGATCTCAGCCTGCTCCACCGTGCGCGGGAAGCCGTCCAGCAGGAAGCCGTCCTTCGCGTCGTCCTGGTTCAGGCGATCCTCAACCATGCGTGCGGTGACATCGGTCGGCACAAGCTTGCCGGCGTCGATGTAGCTCTTTGCCTCAACACCGAGCGGGGTGCCCTCGCCAATGTTGGCGCGGAACAGATCACCGGTGGAGATGTGCGGAACACCGAGCTTTTCGGAAAGGATAGCGGCTTGGGTGCCCTTGCCGGCACCGGGAGGGCCAAGGAGAACGAGACGCATTATCGCAGAAGTCCTTCGTAGTTGGATTGCAGAAGCTGGGATTCAATTTGCTTAACCGTGGTCAGGGCCACGGAAACCATAATCAGGATGGCTGTACCGCCAAACGCGCTCATACCCATCCGGCCGGAGCCGGTGATACCGGCGTCCATTGCCAGGTTCGGCAGCACTGCGATCAGCGCGAGGTAAATCGCGCCGACGAACAGCAGGCGGTTCATGACGAACGCGAGGTATTCAGCAGTCGGACGGCCCGGACGGATACCCGGGATAAAGCCACCGTACTTCTTCATGTTCTCTGCCTGATCGACCGGGTCATACTGGATCGACACATAGAAGTAGGAGAAGAAGATGATCATCACGACGTAGGTGAGGATGTACTGCCACGAACCCGGGTTCTGCAGCCATGCCATCACGTGGTTCATCCACCAGTTGTCCGGCGGAGTCGGGTTATTCATGGTCACGATCTGTGTGATCAGAACCGGCACGTACATCAGCGACGAGGCGAAGATGACCGGGATAACGCCAGCCTGGTTGACCTTCAGCGGCAAGTAGGTGGAAGAACCACCGTACTGGCGACGGCCCACCATGCGCTTGGCGTACTGCACCGGGATACGACGCTGGCCCTGCTCGATGAACACGATGCCGACGACCAGCGCAATAAGCGCGAGGATGACGAGGATCAGCGTCAAGGCACCGGAGTTCTGGAGGATGAACGCACCCTCGGACGGGATCTGGGTTGCGATACCCGCGAAGATGAGCAGGGACATACCGTTGCCCACGCCCTTTTCAGTGATGATCTCGCCGAGCCACATGATGAGCACCGCACCGGAGGTCATCACAAGGATCATCATGATCAAGGTCCAGACATTGCGGTCTTCCACCAGCACCGGCATTCCCTGGCCGAGCAGCTGCTCGCGGTCTGCCAGCGCGACGATACCTGCGGACTGCAGCAACGCCAGCGCGACCGTAAGGTAGCGCGTGTACTGCGTCATCTTCGCCTGGCCGGACTGGCCTTCCTTCTTCAGCTCCTCGAACTTCGGGATCACGACAGTGAGCAGCTGCACGATAATCGACGCCGTAATGTACGGCATGATGCCGATCGCGAAGATCGACAACTGCAGCAGTGCACCACCGGAGAACAGGCCAATGATGGAGAACATCGTGGCACGGTCACCCTGGGCAACCTCTTCGAGTCGCTGGTTGATCAACGCGTAATCAACGCCCGGGGACGGGATCTGGGCACCTACGCGGTACAGAATCATCAGCGCAAGGGTGATCAAGATCTTCTTGCGAAGGTCAGGATCCTTAAACGCCTGAGCAATTGCGGACACATAGCCTCCTGGCTTCCACCTGAACCGCGGCGGAAGGTAGTGGATAGTGCAGCGCCGACTCGTGCATGAAGGCACACAAAACGGGCCGTCGCCGTGTTTGACCCCACTACCCTAGCAGCTGTGCTTAAAAAGTTGATACTCACGGTCGACTTTACCGCTACAGCACAGCGAAAACCCCCACACCGGACAGTGATTGTCCAGTATGGGGGTTATCTCAAGCCCGGAAAGCGTTACGCTTTCGGCTCTTTACGCGTCCTTCGGAGCGCGCTTGGAGAACTCGACGACGGTGGCGGAGCCGCCAGCAGCCTTGAGCTTCTCCTCAGCGGACTTGGAGAACTTGTTTGCGGTGACGTTGAGTGCGACGTTGATGTCGCCCTCTGCCAGCACCTTCACCGGCTGCTTCGGGCGAACGAGGCCCTTAGCGACGATGTCGGCAACTGCAATGTCGCCACCCTGCGGGAATGCTTCCGCGAGGTCCGCGACGTTGACCACCTGGTACTCGACGCGGTTCGGGTTCTTGAAGCCCTTGAGCTTCGGCAGACGCATGTGCAGCGGCATCTGGCCACCCTCGAAAGCAGCGGAAACCTGCTTACGAGCCTTGGCGCCCTTGGTACCGCGGCCAGCGGTCTTGCCCTTGGAGGCCTCACCGCGACCAACGCGGGTCTTGGCCTTGTTGGCGCCCTCTGCCGGGCGCAGATCATGGAGCTTGATGATGTCAGCCATGTTTTATCTACTCCCCTGCAACTTCTTCGACGGTGACGAGGTGACGCACCTTGAGGATCTGGCCGCGGGTAGCAGCGTTGTCCTTCTTCACCACGGACTGACCGATCTTGCGCAGACCGAGAGCCTCGAGGTTCTTGCGGGTCACCGGCTTCTCACCGATCTTGCCGTGGTGCAACGTAATCTTCAGTGCCATTGTTCTTAGGCCTCCTGTCCTGCGCGAGCGCGCAGCATACGTGCCGGGGCAACGTCCTCGACAGCCTTACCGCGCTTCGCTGCGACCTCTTCCGGACGCACGAGCTGCTTCAGGCCGGCAACGGTGGCCTGAACCACGTTGAGGGCGTTGTCGGAACCGAGGGACTTAGCCAGGATATCCTGGACACCAGCGGCCTCGAGCACCGGGCGGACTGCACCACCGGCGATCACACCGGTACCCGGAGCAGCCGGGCGGAGCATGACGATACCGGCGGCTTCTTCAGCCTGAACCGGGTGAGGAATGGTGCCACCGATCATCGGGACGCGGAAGAAGTTCTTGCGAGCCTCTTCTGCACCCTTCTGAATTGCGGCAGGAACTTCCTTCGCCTTGCCGTAGCCAACGCCGACCATGCCTTCACCGTCGCCGACGACGACGAGAGCGGTGAAGGACATGTTGCGGCCACCCTTAACGGTCTTGGCAACACGGTTGATGGTGATGACGCGCTCGATGTACTTATCGCGCTCGTCGTTCTGGTTGCGACGGTCGTCGCGACGGCCACGGCCGCCGCGGTTACCGCGGTCGTTGTTGTTCTGGTTGTCGGCGGAGCGCCCGCCGTCACGCCGTTCACGTTCGGCCATTACGCGATCCTTCCGTTGATGGTGATGTTTGCCGTGATCATTAGAACTTCAGACCACCTTCACGAGCAGCTTCAGCCAGGGCCGCAACGCGGCCGTGGTACTTGTAGCCACCACGGTCGAAGACGATCTGCTCGATGCCTGCTGCCTTGGCACGCTCAGCGACGAGCTGGCCAACCTTTGCGGCCTTCTCCTTCTTGTCGCCCTCCAGGTTGCGCACGTCTGCCTCGATGGACGACGCAGAAACCAGGGTGTGGCCTGCGAGGTCGTCGATGACCTGGACGTGGATGTGGCGAGACGAGCGGTGCACAACGAGACGCGGGGTCTCCGGGGTGCCACGCAGGGTCTTGCGGATGCGGTAGTGGCGACGTGCGCGGGCCTCGCGGCGGCGGGACGAGATGTCCTTGCCCACCGGGGTGCGCTTGGTGTTCTCTGCAGTATTGCTCATGATTACTTACCCGTCTTTCCGACCTTGCGGCGGACCTGCTCGCCGGCGTAGCGGATGCCCTTACCCTTGTACGGGTCATCCTTACGCAGACGGCGGATGTTTGCCGCAATCTGGCCAACCTGCTGCTTGTCAGTGCCTTCGATGGCGAACTTGGTGTTGCCATCGACGGAGAACGTGACGCCTTCCGGCGCCTCAATCAGGATCGGGTGCGAGTAGCCGAGGGAGAACTCAAGGTCCTTGCCCTTCTGCTGCACGCGGTAACCGACGCCGAAGATCTCCATGTTGATCTTGTAGCCCTCAGTCACGCCGATGATCAGGTTGTTGATCAGCGAGCGGGTCAGGCCGTGCAGCGAACGGCTGTCACGGTGATCGTCCGGACGGGACACCACGACTTCGTCGTCTTCGACGGAAGCGGTGATCGGCTCCGGCATCTCGAGGTCCATGGTGGCCTTCGGGCCCTTGACCTCAACACGCTGGCCGTCGATCTTCACCTCGACGTTGTTCGGGATTGCGATGGGTGCATTACCTACACGCGACATAGTCTTTTCAACCTCCCCTTACCAGACGTAAGCGAGGACTTCCCCGCCTACACCCTTCTCTTGAGCCTGGCGGTCGGTCAGCAGGCCGTGGGACGTGGAGATGATTGCCACGCCCAGGCCACCGAGCACCTGAGGCAGGTCGTTGGACTTGGCGTACACGCGCAGGCCCGGCTTGGACACGCGGCGCAGACCAGCGATGGAAGACTCGCGGGTCGGGCCGTACTTGAGGTTGAGCGTCAGCGATTTGCCAACCTTCTCGTCCTCAACTTTGTAATCTTCGATGTAGCCTTCCTGCTTCAAGATCTCAGCAATAGCTGCCTTGAGCTTGGAGGACGGCATAGACACGGTGTCGTGCTGCGCAGTTGTTGCGTTGCGCACGCGCGACAGCATGTCCGCAATCGGATCTGTCATGGTCATTGTGGTGACCGTTTCCTTTCTCGTTGCGGTTCCCTAAACCCACCTGACCCTTTTCAAGGTCGCGTTTTCCGCATGGTCTATCGGGGGCTACTCAACGCTGCCCACACTCAGTAGCGTGGGCCGCTCGCCGCCTCCCTTGCACGCGGTCCGCATCTTGGCGAGGGGCCTGCAACAAAGTTGGATGTTCAAATGTTTCTCTCGGCTTGGCACGCCGAAATCTCGGCGCACAAGTCCGATCGACCAAGTTACCTGCTTGTTCGCTCAGAACCAAATTGCTTAACGACGACACCTAGCCCCCGTCAGCATCTCCCGACACCGAATGCATCAGAACGGCAGCGCCGCCCTGGACTTCACCCGTGTTTGGCCGAGGTCTGAATTCTCTCCCGCGGCGTGTCCGCTGAGGTACGCACCTGGGTCGAACGAGCGGTTGGTTTGGTGCGCGGAGAGCACAAAGCCCTGCTCTTCGGCAAATTTGGAGCGGGCTTGCTCGGCCTTTGCGGCGTCGTCGACAAGCACAAGCGCATATTCGCTATCCACACGTGCTGCGCCCTCTTCTGCTTTCATCAGACGTTTGCCGATGCTTGTCGCGAACCCCTGCATAAACGACCGACGCATCACGACCACCGATTCACCGAAGTTTGTGGCGCGGATCTTTTGTGATTCTGCAAGCATCACCGGCAACAGCAGCGCGTAGAGCATGTCCACCCGGTCGAGGTGCCGCTGTAGGCCAAAAAGGTCTGCGTCCTTGACGCGCGTGGAGTTATACACCCGCTGCGTAAACCCCGTACAGTGCAACGACCTCGCGATGGAGTGCAGCAGCGTTGCCTGCATATCGGTGTAGGCGCCGCGGAACGTGTAGGCGCGGTGGCCTACGTTGTCGCCAGCATCGGGACTTGCAAGATCGCGCTCGTCGTAGCCGTACTGTGCCATCAGCTCGAATGCTCGGGCATAGAACGCGTCACCCTCCGGTGTCCCTTCCCTGTCGTTGGCTTGATTGAGTAGTTTTTGTACTCGTTGTTTGATCTTTTCTTCGGTACGCATCTGACGCACCCACCCCTTCCCCATTGCTGTTTGGATGTGTGCCTGTAGTTATAACGAACTCGCACGACATGTCCGTTTCAGCTTGTGGAATTTGCAATTTCCGCCCTGTGGATAACTTCTCTTTGCGCAGGTTGTAGCGCTGCGACGACACCCCTCCGTCCCGCTTGCACCCTAAGCGCTAGCATCGTTGCAATGAGCAGGACCAAGCGCAGTTTCGCCGTCACAAAGATTTCCGCTAGCGGCACCCGCGACACGCGCGCGGGCCAAGTGGAAGTGGAAGAACCACTCGAGGTGCGCGCCGGTGGCCGAGAGGTCGCTCAGTTGTTTCGCACCCCGGGCCACGACATCGAACTCGCCCACGGTGTGCTCCTGACGCAGGGCCTCATTACCACCCCTAAAGACGTCATTACCGCCCGCTATTGCGAAGGTGCCATCGGCGGCGAAAACACCTACAACCTGCTCGATATCGAGCTTCCTACCCTGCTGCACCGCAGTTCATCGACCCAATCCCATCCCAGTCCTGTGGTATTTCCGCCGAGCAGCGCGTACGGGAGTTGGCGGTCCGCCTGAACGTGCGCAGCGAGTTCGCCCCTATTGATCAGGATGCGATCTTCGCCTTGCCAGAACGTCTCAACCAGGCGCGTCGTCGCGACCTGCCCACCGCGCTCGCTGGCGAGACCGCGCGTCAAGATATCGACGCCGTCAACGCGGTACAGAAGATCGCTGGGCGCTTGCTTCTCGACGACACCCTGCCCGCCCACAACCTCACCCTCGCAGTGGATACGCGCGTGACGTTTGAAATGATGCGTGCTGCAGCAGCGGCCGGCTTCAGCATTGTCGCCACCACACGCGACGTCACGTCGATGGCGGTGGAATTGGCCCGCGAAACAAATACAGCGCTCGTCGGCGCAATTACCGACGAGCGCTTCAGCGTGTACTCGGGCGCTTAGCCAATGAACATGCCAGCAGCCTTCGCGGCAGTGGCCCACAGACCGTAGATAAGCAGTCCAGCGATGATTGCCGCCAGAATGATCGCGACAATCTTGTGGGCCTGGCCCGCGGAAGCCCCACGCGCCTGACCGGCACCAGCACCTTCAAGCGCGGAGGCGCGATCTGCCTCGATCTTCGCCTGAACGGTGTCTTGGTCTTCGAACCACTTCGACGCCACCGGGCGTACAAGGATGTTGGCGATCAGGCCAACAGCAAGCAGGCAGCACATGACGTACAGCGACAGGCGGTAAAGGTCCGGGCCTTCGCCGCCGTTGGCTGCCTGGCGCTCCACGACCATGTTGATGATCAGCGGGCCAGCTACACCTGCAGCCGACCATGCGGTAAGCAGACGGCCGTGAATAGCGCCGACCTGGTAAACACCGAATAGGTCGCGCAGGTAGGCCGGGATACTGGCAAAGCCACCCCCGTAGAAGGACAGCAACACCAGCGCGCAGATCACAAACAGCGCGATGTTGGCGTGGCCGAACCTGGCGAAGATGAAGTAGAAAGCCAACCCGATACCCAGGTACACCATGTAGATGTTCTTGCGGCCAATGACGTCAGAAACCGACGACCAGACGAAACGGCCAGCCATGTTCGCCAGCGACAGCAAGCCAACAAAGCCTGCGGCGGCCGCCGCGGTCAGTGCCGGGAAGTAGTCCTGAATCATCGGTGCCGCATTCTCCAGCACGCCGATACCCGCGGTGATGTTGCAGAACAGGATCACCCACAGGCACCAGAACTGCGGGGTTCGAATCGCGTTGTTGGCGCTAACATTTGCACCGACGATGGCAACCTTGGAAGGTTTGCGCCCCTGCTTCGCTTCGCCCGACGGGGTCCAATCCGGGTGCGGCATGCGGATGCAGTATGCGCCCATAGCGATGACGACGAGGTACACAACGCCAAGGGTGACAAAGGTGGGCTGGATGCCCGCGGCGCGGTTGGCGATGTCCGCACCGCCGCCGTAGAACTCCATGAGGCGGTTCGACGCCGGCGAGGCAATCAGTGCGCCGCCGCCAAAGCCCATGATCGCAAGGCCCGTAGCCAGACCGGGGCGATCCGGGAACCACTTCATCAGCGTGGACACCGGCGAGATGTATCCGATGCCCAAACCGATGCCGCCGATAAAGCCGTAGCCGAAGTACACCAGCCACAAGTTTCCGGTGGTGACACCCAGGGTGGCAACGAGGAAGCCTGTCACCCACAGCACGCCGGAAACTGCCATGGACGCGCGTGGGCCGACTCGCTCGACCCAGGAACCGAACAGCGCGGACGAGATGCCGAGCATGCCGATTGCCAACGAGAAGATCCAGCCCACAGCAACTTCGCCGACACCGAAGTGCTCCATCATTGGCTTCTTGAACACGGAGAACCCGTAGACCTGGCCGATAGAGAGGTGGATGGCGAGTGCCGCAGGGACAATTAGCCAGCGATTGAATTCCTTAGGCGCGATAATTGCGCTTCGGGAGAAGTAACTCATGGGGGTTCCCCTATTATGGATGCCAAACAATGTATTTAATACAGCGGACATCATAACCACCCATAGCCAGCTTCACGCAAGCTTTCTTTCATGCTTTTCCAATACGACAAAACCCCTGCGACCGCGGTATAAAAACCGGGTGCAGGGGTGTCGTCGTCAAGTGAACGCTTATGCGCGCTTCATCTTGCCGTCCTTGTCAGCGAACGGGAAGCCGAGGTGCGTCAGCAGTGCGCGACCCTCGTCGTCGCTACCAGCGGTGGTCACGAGCGTGATGTCCATGCCGCGAACGCGATCGATCTTGTCGATGTCGATTTCGTAGAACATGGTCTGCTCGGACAGGCCGAAGGTGTAGTTACCGTTGCCGTCGAACTGCTTGTCGTTCAGGCCACGGAAGTCGCGAATACGCGGGAGAGCAACCGTCAGCATACGGTCGAGGAACTCCCACATACGGTCGCCGCGCAGGGTGACCTTTGCGCCGATCGGCATGCCCTCACGGAGCTTGAAGTTAGCGATGGACTTCTTCGCGCGACGCAGCTGCGGCTTCTGGCCGGTGATCGCGGTGAGGTCCTCGAGTGCGCCGTTGATCACCTTGGAGTCGCGGGCAGCGTCGCCCACACCCATGTTCACAACAATCTTGGTCAGGCCCGGGATCTGCATGACGTTGTCGTAGTTGAACTGCTCGTTCAGCTTGGTGCGGATCTCGTCCTGGTAGCGGGACTTCAGGCGCGGGGTGTAGTTCTGAATGTTCTCAGCCATTAGATGTCCTTCCCGTTCGACTTAGCCACGCGGACCTTCTTGCCGTTCTCGTCGAAGCGGTAGCCCACGCGGGTCGGCTTGCCGTCGGAGTCCAGGATCATCACGTTGGACACGTGGATCGGAGCTTCCTGGCTGACGATGCCGCCGGACTCGGCGCCGCGCTCGTTGTAGGAGTTTGCGACGTGCTTCTTGATGCGGTTAACACCCTCGACGAGGACCTTGTCGCGCTGCGGGTACGCCTCAATGACGCGACCCTGAGCACCCTTGTCCTTGCCGGCGATAACCTGCACCATATCGCCCTTCTTGATCTTCATACTTAGATCACCTCCGGTGCGAGAGACACAATCTTCATGAAGCGCTTGTCGCGGAGCTCACGAGCAACCGGGCCGAAGATGCGGGTACCGCGCGGCTCGGTGTCGTTCTTGATGACGACAGCAGCGTTCTCGTCGAACGAGATGTAGGAGCCGTCCGGACGACGGGTCTCCTTTTTCGCGCGGACGATGACAGCCTTAACGACCTCGCCTTCCTTGACGTTGCCGCCCGGGGCAGCTTCCTTCACGGTGGCGACGATCGTGTCGCCGATGCCGGCGAAGCGTCGAACGGAACCGCCGAGGACACGGATGCACAGCAGTTCGCGTGCACCCGTGTTGTCGGCGACCTTCAGACGCGATTCTTTCTGAATCACAGTTGGTCTCCTGACCTGGGTCAATGTGCGCCAGATTTCCGTCCTGAACGCACGTGGTCAATGTTCTTGCGGCCTATTGCTTATCGACGAACCTCGCGCGCTCGTCCCTCGCACACGAGGAGAGCGCAGTCTGGTCGAAGGGTCTCGGACGCTTCACTCGGAAACGCGTGTCACGCCCGACCAGCAGTAGACAACTGGAGTATTTAACCATGAGCAGCGCCGATCGCCCAAATTGCCGCTAAATCGTGTCGCCTGAAGATACAAAAATCGCCCCACCCCGAAACTTAGGGGTGAGACGATGAGTGTGCCGCAGCGTTAGCGCAATGTTAAGCGACGCTGGCAGCAACAGCGCCGAGGCCGAGCACACCAGTGAGCGACAGGATGGTGATGATCCAGCCCACGGAGGACAGGGCAGCTGGAACCAGCAGCAGGTTCGGGGCCAGCGGGCCACCGAGAGCGCGCATCTCATTGATGACCTGGTTGAGCGGCTCCGGGTAGGTAGCAGCCTCAGCGACAGGAGCACCAGCACCGATTGCAACAGATGCCGCAAGAGCAACAGCGGCGAGACGACGGAACTTCATGTTCGTTTCCTTTCAGGAGAGGTGTGTACGTGTCGCGGCTTACTTAGCAGCAGTGACGATGGACTGAATGATCGAGATGACAACGTTCAGCGAAGAAAGCGCTGCCGGCAGCAGAATGATGTTCTGGGCTTCCCAGCCACCGACCTTGTAAATCTCGTACAGAACACGGTTCAGCGGTTCCGGAGCAGGCTGAGCGGTAGCAGCCGGAGCAGCAACAGCAACGGTGGTTGCGACGGCCGCCGCAGCAACAAGACGACGAAGCTTCATGTGAGTCTCCAATTTTCTTAATGAACGGTAGGCATCGGCCGCAGCTTGAACGACCTTGCCCACCGAACATTACCGTGACGTTTTACAGTTTTTGGCAGAATTCTCATTTTCTTTCACGATTTTCCAAAGCTTTCCAATCGCCGAATAGGTATTACCACATTTCCGTTTAAGGTAGCACCTCTTGTACATTGGAGGGCGTGAGTTTCTACGAAGCCGCCCCCGAGGCAATCAAGAATAAGGTCGATCTGTTCTCGACAGAACCTGCCCGATTTGCCACGCGTTCCGTACTCGCGGGCGTGTACCTGGGCATCATGACGGCATTCGCCGCATCCACGGCACAACTACTCGACGGCTACGCCCCCGGCTGGGGCAAATACGCCTTCGGCGCCATCTTCGCGTCAACGCTGTACATCATCATCGTCTTGCAAGGCGAACTCGCCACAGGTGACATGATGTTCATGACCTATGGCGCCATCCATAGGCTCAACACCATCACCCGCGGGTTCCTCCTCGTCTTCTTTGTCACCGTGTTCAACCTCATTGGTGCAGTGGCGATTTCATGGCTGATTTCCCGGACCACCATGGGCCAGATGGTCGAGGTGGACGGATTCCTCCACGATTTGCTCGTCGCCAAGCTGCAAAAATCCAGTTCCACCCTGTTCGTTGAAGCGATCCTGGCAAACGTCGTGGTCAACATCGCCTTCATGCTGGCCACCCAGGCCGGCAAGGACTTCAGCGCGAAGCTGTGGGGGGTCATCCTGATCATCCCGTCGTTTGCCACCATGAGCTACGAGCACTCCATCGCGAACTTCATCCTCACCAGCCTGGGCGGGTTTACGCTCGGCCCTGAAACCATCGAAGGCTTCACCAACTGGAACGTCATCCGCAACTGGGTGGTCGTCTGGCTGGGCAACTTCGTCGGCGGCGGGTTCATCATGGGCGGCCTCTACGGATGGCTGAACCTGACCAAGACCGGTTACAAGGACTAACCAACAAGGACTAACTCCCCTCACCCTGGGTGTCTCTGCCAAAATGAGACGGGTGAGTACCCAGACACCTGACGTCCTCGAAGCTGTTCGCAGTGTTCGCGATGCCCTCGCGGACACTGCCCTACCTATTGATGCAGCCCCAGAGGCCCGCGCAATTGTCAACCAGCTCGACGACTATGTCCTGCCCCGCCTCGCCAACCTGGACGCGCCGCTGCTCGCCGTGATCGGCGGCTCCACCGGCTCTGGTAAGTCCACGCTTGTCAATGCATTGCTGCGCGAGCGGGTCTCCAACCCAGGCGTCATCCGCCCCACCACCCGGCAGCCAGTGCTAGTGGCAAACCCAGCAGATGCTGATTGGTTTAACTCCCCACAGGTACTGCCAGGCCTGACGCGCTCGCACGGCGCGGGCAACGAGCAATCGACGACACTTCGAGTCGTGGATACGCAAAGCGTGCCCGAGGGCCTTGCGCTTCTCGACGCCCCCGATTTCGACTCCATCGACGACAAAAACCGCGCCCTGGCAAGTCAGCTCCTTGCGGCTGCGGATCTGTGGGTGTTCGTCACCACCCCGGCGCGCTACGCCGATCAACTTGTGTGGAACTTCCTCCACGACGCCGCTGGCCGCGGCATCGAAGTTGTGGTGGTACTCAACCGCCTGGACGAGAAGGCAGCCGAAACCGTGCCGGACGATCTGCGCCGCATGATGAATGAGGCTGGCTTGCACGACGCAACAGTCTTTACTGTGCCGTTCGTCGCGGACCTTGGCGCGGAGAAGTCTGGAGAGTCCGGGGAGTTTCTCGCCGAAGACCTTGTCGCTTCACTGCGCGATTACCTGACCACACTCGCCGAGGACACCGTCGCCCGGCGCGACGTGGCTGGCAAGACTGTGGCCGGCGCGGTTCAGACTGCGCTTGATCGAGTGGATACCTTGGTCGGCCGCCGTGAGCGTCAGGAGGCGTTTGCCAACCAGCTCGACGCATCGATCCACGAGTTTTACACCACCGCCAACCGTCAGGTCATCGACGCGACTTCCGACGGACAGTTGCTGCGCTCCGAGGTCATGGACCGCTGGCAGGACGTCATCGGTACCTCTGACGTGTTCCGTGGCTTCGAGCGCTGGTTCAGCAGCGCAATAGATAAGGTGGGCAGTTTCTTCACCGGTCAGCCCGCTCCCCTGCGTGAGGTGGAGACCGAGATCGAGTCCGGTCTGCACGCAGTCATCGTCGATGCTGCCGAATCCGCAGCATCGCGCGCCTGGGCGCATACCGGCGCGGTCGCTCCTGAGCTGCGCACCGACGCCGATCCGGCTCTCGCACGCGCCAGCGCCGACATTTCCGAACAGGCGGCGAAACTGGTGCGAGACTGGCAGCAAGAACTCGTCGGACACATCCAGGACACTGCTGGCGATAAGCGTCAGCGCGCCCGTCTCATGTCCTTTGGGCTCAACGTGGTCACCGTGGCACTCATGCTTACAGTGTTCGCCTCCACCGCAGGTTTGACTGGCGGCGAGGTGGCCATCGCGGGCGGTTCTGCGGTACTTGGCCAGAAACTTTTGGAGACCATCTTCGGCGAAGACACGGTGCGCCGCATGGTCACTCAGGCCCGCAACGACCTCAACGAGCGCCTTGGTGGACTCTTTGCTGCCGAGCGCGACCGCTACCACGTGTTCACCGACCCGTTGCTCGAAGGCGCAACGGCCGAGCAGATCCGCGATGCCTCCCAGCAGGCTCGCCGGGCGGTGGATGCGAAGCTGCTGGGGGTCGTCGACAAGCAAGTGCCCGCGCGTATCGACGACACCCCCAACGACGACCTGAACAACAGCGCCCTGCGTGGCCTGTTTGACCAGCTTCGCGGCAACTTCCGAAAGGGGTCCGACAATGGCGCTGTTTAGCAAAAAGATTGGGCTGAGCAAACGGCTGAGCGCGCTCGAGGACGCTGCCGAAATTGGTGCACCGTACCTGTCCGGCGAGCAACGCGAACGCCTAGAACGCGTGGCCAAGGCTGGCGCCGAGCGTCGCGCCCTGTCCGCTGAGCACACCGTCGTGGGCTTTTTCGGCGCGACCGGCTCCGGCAAGACGTCGCTGTTCAACGCCGTTGTCGGCGAGGACCTGGGCAAGGCAGCGGCGCGCCGCCCAACCACGTCCTCTCCCCTGGCCGCGATCTGGCAGCCGGAAGGCTCTGAGGAACTCCTGGACTGGCTCGGCGTGGAAGACCGCCGCGAGCGCCAAGGCGAGTTTGCCAAAAATGCTGGCCCGCTGATCCTGCTGGATCTTCCCGACTTCGACTCGGTAGAGGCCTCCAACCGCGTCATCGCCGAACGCCTCGCCGGCCAGGTCGACGTGCTCGTGTGGGTGTCCGACCCCGAGAAGTACGCCGACAGTGTCATCCATGACCAGTTCATCCGCCCGCACGCGAACCACTCCGCGGTCACACTGGCAGTGCTGAACAAAGCCGACCTTTTGGCGGAGCGCGACGTGGACACCGTAGCTGGCTCTTATGCGGGCCTGCTTCTCGACGACGGCCTGACCAACGTCCATGTCATCCCCACCTCCACCCTGACCGGCGCTGGTATCGAAGACCTGCGCGGCGCGATCGCGCGCGTGGCAAAGGCCCACAATGCGCAGACTGCCCGCATCGAGGCCGACATCGCCTCCGTTGCCGCCCCATACGCTGGAACGAAGGGTGCCGGTGGTGTGGACAAGCACGCCAAGCGTGACCTCGACACCGCACTGACCAAGGCCGCGGGTGCAGAACGCATCGCGGGCATCACCGCTGCCGCCTACCGCAAACGCCTGCGCCAACGCACCGGCTGGCTGCTCACTTCCTGGATCACCCGCTTCAAACCCGACCCGCTTCGTCGCTTAGGGCTGCGCGAGGATGCCGACGAACTGGGCGTGCACCGCACCTCCATGCCGGAACTCGACGCCGCCTCGAAAGCCGTGGCCAACTCCGGCCTGCGCAACTACGCCACCGCCGTCGGCGCTGGCCTGCCCCACGAGTGGGCTGCTGCCGTGGCGGATCGTTCCGAGGAGATCTCCACCGGCCTTCCCGCCGAACTGGATCGCGCTGTGGCCCGTGCGAAACTGCCCGCGGAGCCGTCCAAGGGGTGGGCAGTGCTGACCATCTTCCAGTGGTTTGCGCTGCTCGCCGCCCTGGTTGGTGTGCTGTGGTACCTGCTGGTCGCCTTCGTCCCGGGCGTGCTCACACCGCTGCTGGGCACCGACCTGGTGCCGGATGTAGAAGGCTGGCCGATTCCTACCCTGCTGATCATGGCTGGCTTACTCACCGGTGTAATCATCGGATTGATATCCGCGGCCTTCGGCGGCATGTTGGGATCCGGGGTGAAACGCCGAACGCGCTACGCCATCCAAAAAGAGGTGGCCGCGGCCTCCGAAACCGCCGTGTCCCAGCCGCTGTTGGCTATCCGCGAAGACTATTCCCGTTTTGCCGAGCGCATCGCCCTCGCCGCTGGGTAGTTCCGGGTAGCGTCAGTGCCTATGGCACGCATCCCAAGAGTTCTCTCCATTGCCGGCACCGACCCCACAGGCGGTGCCGGCATTCAAGCTGATCTGAAGTCCATCGCGGCCGCAGGTGGCTACGGTATGTGCGTGGTCACCGCGCTGGTCGCCCAGAACACACAAGGTGTGCGC
Source organism: Corynebacterium sp. HMSC08F01 (assembly GCF_001807545.1). Classification (NCBI taxonomy): domain Bacteria; kingdom Bacillati; phylum Actinomycetota; class Actinomycetes; order Mycobacteriales; family Corynebacteriaceae; genus Corynebacterium; species Corynebacterium sp. HMSC08F01. Next base: position 187,119 of record NZ_KV789284.1, read on the forward strand.
GAGATCCACACCCCACCCCAGTCATTCCTGCGCGCGCAGTTGGATTCCGTGTTCGACGACGTCACAGTCGACGCCGTCAAGATCGGGATGCTGGGCGATGCGGACACCACCCGCACGGTCTCCGAATTCCTCGCCCAGCACTCCGTCCCCGTCGTTGTTGTCGATCCCGTCATGGTCGCCACCTCCGGCGATCGCCTCCTCACCGAGGATGCCGAAGACGCCCTGCGCACCCTCGTTCGTGAGCACGCCACCGTGGTCACCCCGAACATCCCCGAGCTCGCAGTGCTTTGCGACGACACCCCCGCCACCACATTCGACGAAGCGGTTTCCCAGGGTCGTCGATACGCAGCAGATGCGAACGTGTCCGTCCTGGTCAAAGGCGGGCACCTCACCGGCGACCACGCCTCCAACGCGCTGATCACCCCCGACGGCGAGATCCACATCGCGGATGTGCCCCGCGTGCGCACAAAAAACACCCACGGCACCGGCTGTTCTCTCTCCGCAGCCCTTGCAACCCGGCTTGTTCTCGACGACGCCCCCGCCGCCGTCGAGTGGGCTTCCGCCTGGCTCCACGAAGCCATCGCCCACGCCGACGACCTCGAGGTGGGCCAGGGTCACGGGCCGGTGCACCACTTCCACCAGCTCTACCGCCTCGCCGAACCGCTAGAATCACCTGCATGACTGACCCGCGCAACGAAGATCAGAAGGTCGCCGCCGTGAACGCCTCCATGATCATGGCGGGCCAACCCATGTCCGCCGAGGACGAGGCGCTTCTGCGACGCCAGCTGCGAGGAGATATCTCAGCCGACGAGGCCGTGCTACAGGTGCTCGAAAGGGAGGGCCTGGGAAACACGCCTCGCGCACGTGAACTGCGGCAACGCATCACCGGGGCTGCCTAAACACCGTGGCACGACGAAGCAACGAGGTCCCGGAAAACCTATTCGGGCTAACGGACCCAGTTTTGCTGGACCGCATCGCTGGCAACCTCGCACTTCAACGACTCGGCGAGCTCGAAAACGGCCCACTGCTCACCGAATTCACACGTGAATCCCTACAGTCCACACACCACTACCTCATGCAGGACATTTACCCCTGGGCGGGCCAGATCCGCACCGAGGAAGTCGGTGCGATGGGCATGGCGATGTGTCGAGCGCGATACGTTGAGGCTGAACTCGACCGAGTGATGGGTCGGATCGCGAAACTGCCGGTCTCCTGCGATGACAAGTCTGCTGCGGTAAACACCGTCGCGGACCATTGGAGCGAATTGACAATCGTGCACCCGTTCCGGGACGGTAATTCGCGGACCCAACGCTTCTTCTTCGATCAAATGCTGCGTGCTTCCGGTTGGGCAGTCGACTGGACACGCATCGACGCCGCAGAAGCCCACGCCGCCCGCTACGTCGGCGCAGCGACGGCTGACCCCTCATTTCTGGCAGAGGTCCTCACCCCGGGAGTATTCGCGCCTGATGCGTTGCCTGACAACACGGGTACGCTCAGCGCGACACAGGGGCAGCGGGCTGGTGCTGCGGAGATCTTCCACCAGATGATGGCGTACCGCAGCGCCAATCCCGGGGCGCCCTGGCGCGGTCGGTAACTTCTACTCCACCGTGACAGACTTGGCCAGATTACGCGGCTGGTCCACGTTCAGGCCACGTGCTTCTGCGACGGCGCAGGCGAAGATCTGCAACGGGATCGTCGCCAAGAGCGGCTGCAGCAGACCCGGAGACTCCGGGATGCGGATGATGTGGTTGGCAAACTGCTCCACATCCGTGTCGCCCTCTTCCGCGATCACGATGGTCACGGCACCACGGGCGCGCACCTCTTGGATGTTGGAGACGACCTTGGCGTGCAGGTTGTGGCGCGACTTCTTCGACGGCACGATGACGAACACCGGCTGGCCTTCCTCGACCAGCGCGATCGGACCGTGCTTCAACTCGCCTGCAGCGAAGCCCTCGGAGTGCAAATAAGCAACCTCCTTGAGCTTCAGCGCGCCCTCGAGTGCGACCGGGAAGCCGACGTGGCGGCCAAGGAAGAGCACGGACTTTGCATCCGCCATATCCTGGCCCAACTGCTTGACCTGGTTTTCGTTCTCCAGCACGCGCTGGATCTTCTCCGGCATCAGCTCCAGCTCGCCGATGATCTGACGGATCTCATCGGCGTACTTGTTGCCACGCACCTGCGCCAGGTACAGCGCCAGCAGGTACGCCGCGACAATCTGGGAGATGAACGCCTTCGTCGACGCCACAGCGATCTCCGGGCCTGCGTAGGTGTACAGCGACGCATCCGCCTCACGCGGGATCGAGGAGCCCACGGTGTTGCAGATAGCGACGACCTTCGCGCCCTGCTCACGTGCGTGACGGACAGCCATCAGCGTGTCCATGGTCTCTCCGGACTGGGAAACGGCAACGACGAGAGTCTGCTCGTTGACAATCGGGTCGCGGTAGCGGAACTCGTGGGCGAGCTCCACTTCCGTCGGGATACGGCACCAGTGTTCGATGGCGTAACGCGCCACCTGGCCCGCGTACGACGCAGTACCGCAAGCGACGATGATGATTTTGTTGATGGAGCGCAGCACGGATTCGTCGATACGCAACTCGTCCAACATCAACTTGCCATCTTCGTCGAAGCGACCGTAAAGCGTGTCGCGGACGGCACCCGGCTGATCATGGATCTCCTTCTCCATGAAGGAGTTGTAGCCACCCTTCTCCGCAGCGGTGACATCCCACTCAACCTTGAACGGCTTCGCCTCGGCGGGGGTGCCGTCGAAGTCAATCACGTCGTAGCCATCAGCCGTCAACGTCACAATCTGGCCGTTGTCCATCTCCACCGCGTCACGGGTGAACTCAATGAAGCCAGCGACGTCGGAGCTCAGGAAGTTCTCGCCCTCGCCTACACCGATCACCAGCGGGGAGTTCCAACGCGCCGCAACAATGCGGTCTGGATGGTCCGGGTGGATGGCGAGCAGGGTGAACGCGCCCTCCAGACGGTTCGCTGCCAACTGCATCGCACGGGTCAGATCCCCGTCCGCTTCCGTGTTGTAGATATCCAGCAGCAGCGTGCCAGCAACCTCAGTATCGGTTTCAGACTTGAAGGTGTAGCCCTTCTCTGCGAGCTCAGCCTTCAAATGCGAAAAGTTTTCGATGATGCCGTTGTGCACCACTGCCATACGGCCATCTCCCACCACATGCGGGTGAGCATTCGCATCCGTCGGACCGCCGTGGGTCGCCCACCGGGTATGCCCGATGCCCAGGTTCGATGCTGCGATGGGGTTGTTAGCAATCTCCGCTTCGAGATCCGCTACCTTGCCGGCCTTCTTCCGGCATTCGATCGACTGGTCGTTCACCACCGCAACACCTGCGGAGTCGTACCCGCGGTATTCGAGGCGGCGAAGACCATCGATGATTACGTCTTTCGCGTCACGCGTTGTCGCGTTTGCGCCTACATATCCAACGATTCCACACATGCGGGAAATCGTACCCCTGTATAAGGGCGCAGAAAAAGTTGAAAACGCAAAAACCGCCCCGGGTTGGTAGCCAACCCGGGGCGGTGGAGTCGTCGAGAAGCGACTAGCTTTTAGCGAGCCTTCTCGATGATGTCGACGAGACGGAAGTGCTTGTCCTTCGACAGCGGACGCGTCTCCTCGATGTGGACGAGATCGCCAACACCAGCGGTGTTGTTCTCGTCGTGAGCCTTGACGCGCTTCGTGGTACGCACGATCTTGCCGTAGAGGGCGTGGGACTTGCGGTCCTCAACCTCGACGACGATCGTCTTGTCCATCTTGTCGGACACGACGTAGCCACGGCGGCGCTTCTGCACGGCCTTGTCCTTGGTGTTCTCAGTCACGTTTGCCTCACTCATGGTTATGCCTCAGCTCCCGTGGACTCCGGGACGACGGACAGACCAAGCTCACGCTCGCGCAGCACCGTGTAGATGCGAGCGATGTCGCGCTTCACGGTGGAGATGCGGCGGTTGTTGGTCAGCTGGCCGGTTGCAAGCTGGAAGCGCAGGTTGAACAGCTCTTCCTTCGCCTCGTTGAGGCGGCCCTTCAGCTCGTCGTCGTTGAGCTCGCGGAACTCAGATGCGGGGGTACCGTTAGCCATTAGAACTGGTCCTCCTTCTTGATGACGCGGACCTTGCACGGCAGCTTCGCGCCTGCACGGCGCAGCGCCTCAATGGCAGTTTCCTCGTTGGGGTAGGACATTTCGAACAGGATGCGGCCAGGCTTGACGTTGGCCACCCACTTCTCCACCGGGCCCTTACCGGAACCCATACGCACGCCGAGCGGCTTCTGGGTCAGCGGACGATCCGGGAAGATGTTGATCCAGACCTTGCCACCACGCTTGACGTGGCGGTTGATAGCAATACGGGCAGACTCGATCTGGCGGTTCGTGATGTACGCCGGCTCGAGGGCCTGCAGGCCGTAGTCGCCGAAGTTGATCTGGTTGCCACCCTTGGACACGCCAGAACGGGTCGGGCGGTGCTGGCGGCGGTATTTCACGCGCTTAGGGATGAGCATGAATTAGCCCTCCTTCTTCTGCTCTGCCGCCCGGCGACGCTGGCCGCCGCGGCGCGGGCGACGGTCGCCACGTCCACGACGATCGTTGCTCGGTGCATTGAGCTCAGACTCGCGGACGCCACCGACGACGTCGCCCTTGTAGATCCACACCTTGACGCCAATGACGCCGAAGGTGGTGTGTGCTTCTGCAGTGCCGTAGTCGATCTCCGCGCGCAGCGTGTGCAGCGGAACGCGACCCTCGTGGTAGCGCTCGACACGGGACATTTCCGCGCCGCCGAGACGGCCGGACGTCATAACCTTGATGCCCTTGACCTGCGGGTTACGCATAGCGGACTGGATGGCCTTACGCATGGCGCGACGGAACGCGACACGGTTGACCAGCTGCTCGGCGATGGACTGAGCAACCAGGGTGGCGTCTGCATCGACGTTCTTCACCTCGAGGATGTTCAGTGCAACCATCTTGCCGGTCAGCTTCTCCAGCTCACGGCGAATACGGTCAGCCTCAGCGCCGCGACGGCCGATGACAATGCCCGGACGTGCGGTGTGGATGTCCACACGGACGCGGTCGCGGGTGCGCTCGATGACAACATCGGAGATGCCAGCGCGCTCGAGGTTCTTCTCGAGCCACTCGCGGACCTTGATGTCCTCAGCGACGTACTCGGCGTAGTTCTTGTCGGCGTACCAGTGGGACTTCCAGTCGGAAGTGATACCCAGGCGCAGGCCGTGTGGGTGAATCTTCTGGCCCATTACTTGGCCCCTTCCTTGGACTCGACAACAACGGTGATGTGAGAGGTGCGCTTCCGGATCTGGAATGCGCGACCCTGTGCACGCGGCTGGAAACGACGCATGGTCGGGCCCTCGTTTGCGTAGCACTCGGCAATGACGAGCGTGCGCGGATCCAGGCCGAAGTTGTTCTCCGCGTTGGCTGCTGCGGAAGCAACAACCTTTGCAACGTCCTTGGACGCACCCTGCGGGGCGTACTTCAGGATGGCGAGTGCCTCAGCAACCGACTTGTTGCGGATGAGAGCAAGCACGCGGCGTGCCTTCATCGGAGAGACGCGAACGAACTTGGCAGTCGCGGATGCAGTGGTGATGGTGTCAGCCATTGCTTATCGACGTCCCTTCTGTTCCTTGACGTGACCCTTAAAGGTCTTGGTCGGTGCAAACTCGCCGAGCTTGTGGCCAACCATGGACTCGTCCACGAACACCGGCACGTGCTTACGACCGTCGTGGACGGCGAAAGTGTGACCGATGAAATCGGGGAGAATGGTCGAACGGCGCGACCAGGTCTTGATGACCTGCTTGGTGCCTGCCTCGTTCTGAGCATCCACCTTGTTGAGGAGGTGCTCGTCGACGAACGGGCCCTTCTTAAGGCTACGTGGCATGTCTGTTTACCTCCTCTTAGCGCTTCTTCGAGCGACGACGTCGCACGATCATGTTGTTGGAATAGCGGTTCGGGTTGCGGGTGCGGCCTTCCTTCTGGCCCCACGGCGAGACCGGGTGACGACCACCGGAGGTCTTGCCCTCGCCACCACCGTGCGGGTGGTCGACCGGGTTCATAACCACACCACGCACGGTCGGGCGCCAGCCCTTCCAGCGCATACGACCAGCCTTGCCCCAACGGATGTTGATCTGGTCAGCGTTGCCGACCTCACCAACAGTTGCACGGCAGCGGATGTCCACGCGGCGGATTTCGGAAGACGGCATACGCAAAACTGCGTAGTTGCCTTCCTTACCCAGCAGCTGGATGGACGCGCCAGCGGAACGAGCCAGCTTTGCGCCTGCGCCCGGCTTGAGCTCCACAGCGTGGATGGTCGTACCGGTCGGGATGTTGCGCAGCGGCAGGTTGTTGCCAACCTTGATGTCCGCGTTCGGACCAGCCTCGACGATGGTGCCCTGCTTCAGGCCCTTCGGGGCGATGATGTAGCGCTTCTCACCGTCGTAGTAGTGCAGCAGTGCGATGTTCGCGGTGCGGTTCGGGTCGTACTCGATGTGAGCAACCTTTGCCAGCACGCCGTCCTTGTCGGAGCGGCGGAAGTCGATCACACGGTAGCGACGCTTGTGGCCGCCGCCGCGATGACGAGTGGTGATGTGGCCGTGGGTGTTACGGCCACCCTTCTTCGGGAGCGGGCGCAGCAGCGTCTTTTCCGGGGTCGAACGAGTGATCTCGTCGAACGCGGACACGGAGCTGGCACGGCGACCCGGAGTTGTCGGCTTGTACTTACGAATAGCCATAGTGGTTCCTTTTCTATCGTCTCTTCAGCGAGCCGCGGGTTACGCGGTCGCACCGCCGAAGATGTCGATGGAGTCGCTGCCCTCGCGGAGAGTGACGTAGGCGCGCTTGGTGTCCTTACGCTTACCGAAACCGGTGCGGGAGCGCTTGCGCTTGCCCTCACGGTTGACGGTGTTCACCGAAGCGACGTCGACGCCGAAAATCTCTTCCACGGCAATCTTGATCTGGGTCTTGTTCGCGGACGGGGACACGTAGAAGGTGTACGTGTTCTGCTCCATCAGGCCGTAGCTCTTCTCAGAGAGCACCGGGGCGATGATGATGTCGCGCGGGTTAGCGATCTTTGCCATTTACTTCTCCTCCTCCGCAGCGGCGGCAACAGCTGCGCCGCGGTTGATGAAGGTGTGGAGTGCCTCGACGGAGAACACAACGTCATCAGCGTTGAGGACGTCGTAGGTGTTCAGCTGAGCCGGCTCAATGATCTGGACGCCCGGCAGGTTCCTTGCGGAGAGACGGGAATTCTGATCATCACGGCCGATCACCAGCAGGACCGACTTGCGGTCGGTGAGGCGCTCGATGAATGCACGAGCGGACTTCGTCGACGGGGTCTGGCCCGGGACGAGATCCTCCACGATGTGGATGCGCTCGTTCTGCGCACGGTTGGTCAAAGCGCCGGCGAGGGCAGCCTTGATCATCTTCTTTGGGGTGCGCTGTGCGTAGGAACGCGGCTGCGGACCATGCACAATGCCACCACCGGTGTAGTGCGGAGCACGGATCGAACCCTGACGGGCGCGACCGGTGCCCTTCTGGCGGAACGGCTTCTTGCCGCCGCCGGAAACCATGCCGCGGGTCTTCGTTGCGTGGGTGCCCTGGCGCTTAGCAGCAAGCTGTGCATTCACAACCTGGTGCATGAGTGCCACGGATACCTCGCGGTCGAAGTACTCGGCCGGCAGGTCGACGGAACCCTTGGTAGCTCCGTCTGCGGTGTGGACGTCAAGCGTCAGCTTCGTCATGCGTGAGCACCGCCCTTCACTGCGGTCTTGACGGTAACAACGGAACCCTTTGCGCCAGGGATGGCGCCCTTGATCAGGATGAGGTTGTTGTCGCCGTCGATGCGTTGAATCTTCAGGTTCTGGGTGGTAACGCGGTTACCGCCCATGCGGCCAGCCATACGGGTGCCCTTGAACACGCGACCCGGGGTCGCGCAGGCGCCGATGGAACCCACACGACGGTGGGCAGCCTGGTTACCGTGGGAAGCACCCTGGCCGGCAAAGCCGTGGCGCTTCATGGCACCGGCGTAGCCGTGGCCCTTGGTGGTGCCTGCGACGTCGACGAAGGTGTCGCCTTCGAAGATCGTTGCATTGAACTCCTGGCCGAGCTCGTAGCCCGAGGTGTCGTCCATGCGGATCTCAGCAACGTAGCGACGCGGGTTGACGCCAGCCTTCTTGAAGTGGCCAGCCTGCGGCTTCTTAGCCTTACGGGGATCGATGTCGCCGTAAGCGATCTGGATGGCGGAGTAGCCATCGGTCTCAGGGGTACGGATCTGGGTGACAACGCACGGCCCAGCCTCGACGACGGTAACCGGGATAACGCGGTTCTCCTCGTCGAAGATCTGGGTCATGCCGAGCTTCTTGCCCAGAATGCCCTTGATCTGGTTGTCAGACATGTGTTAGTTCTCCACTACTTACGTTGGGGATTGCTCTACTGGATGTTCACGTCGACGCTGGCCGGCAGATCAATGCGCATAAGCGCGTCTACCGTCTTCGGCGTCGGGTCGAGAATGTCGATGAGGCGCTTGTGAGTGCGCATCTCGAAGTGCTCGCGAGAATCCTTGTACTTGTGGGGAGAACGAATCACGGCGTACACGTTCTTCTGGGTTGGCAACGGCACCGGGCCGACGACGCGGGCACCCGTACGGGTGACCGTCTCGACGATCTTCTTCGCGGATGCGTCGATCGCCTCGTGATCGTAGGCCTTCAGCCTGATGCGGATCTTCTGTCCCGCCACGCTTACCTCTTCCTCGCATCCCCACGTTCGTCCTTCTCTCTCCCGCTCGTTTCGAACGGAGTGAGAAACGGGCCGAAGCGGTGGGGTTTGTAGCTTCTAGTTTCTCTATAACGTTGTCCGGGCTGGGCCCTTGGCTCAACGCCAGTGTCTTTTCTGACTGTCATGACACATCCGGAAGTTGAGACCTGCGCAATAAACGCGCCGACGCTCAGTGCTTCCGCCAAGGCACGTTGTTGGCCGACACGTCATCGTCGACAAGCAATATGCCCGGGTATCAGACACGGAAGGGTGCGTGACCCTCGCGTACTGCCGCTGTTTATTTGCCATGGCCCCTTCACCGGTCTTCCGACTGGAAGGTGTCATGTTTGCCGAGCCACCGGCCGACTTCCGTCAACCCATGTCAAGGCAACCTGCGTATTAAAACACAAGGTTGCCACCAACGCAAGCCCGCTTGACGACGACAACCTGTGTACCCTTGTTCCCATACCGTGCGCGTCATCTATATAGGCGCACTCGGAACATGAACATCACAGTTGAAAGGACCGTCATGGCCGACCAGAACGCAAACAACGCTGCAAACAACACTGCAAAGAACACCCCAGCAACCACCTCGACCGCAACCGAGACCGAGAAGCAGCGCCCGCGCAACGAAAACCTCGAAACCGAGCACGGCAGCACTGTTATCGACGACAACGTTGTTGGCAAGATCGCCGGCATCGCAGCACGCGAAGTCTCCGGCGTCCACAACCTCGGCGGCGGCGCAGCCCGCATGTGGGGCGCAGTCCGCGAGTCCCTGACCTCCTCCACCAACGTCCAGCAGGGCGTCAACGTGGCAGTCGAGGACGGCCACGCATCCGTCGCAGTTGCCATCATCGCCGAGTACGGTGTCGCCATCCACGAGCTGGCAAACGCCATTCGCGAAAACATCACCGTCGCCATCACCCGCATGACCGGCCTGATCGTCGACCGCGTCGATGTCACCGTCCACGACGTCAACCTGCCGGAGCAGGAGACCGCAGGTGAGAACTACGACGACGGCAACTACCAGGCAGTCAACCAGTCTGTAAACCAGCAGATCCAGTAATCATGGCCAACACCCCCGTTACCCAAGAGGTTGCGGAGGGCGTCCGCGACGCCACACTCGCCGTCAACGGAGTAGCAAAACTCTACGGCGGCCGACTCGGCGAAATCGCAACCTACTTGCCGCACCAACGCATCGAAGGCATCCGATCTGCCTCACGCAACGGCAAAGCAGGCCTCGAAGTCCACTTCACCTTCGACGTCGCCTCAGGACGCAACGTCCACGAGGTCGCCGAAGACGTACGCGCCGCAGCGCTGAGCGCTTCGGCCGCCGAGTTCGTGGACGTCATCGCCGGCGATGCGCAATAGCAGCAACACGGGCTACGCCCCCGCACCTCACACAACAACCCGAAACGTGGTTTAACAATGAATCTCTTTGCCAACAAGGCACTGACCGGCGTCATCATCGGCGTCATCGTTGCCTTCTTCGTCACATTCGGTGGCTGGGCCGGCCTACTCTGGCTGCTGCTGTTTACCATCCTCGGCGGCGTAGTAGGCGCCCAACTCGACGGCCGCCTCGACCTAGCCAGCATCATCGGCAACGGAACCGGCCGGAGCAATAGCTAATGGACACTTCCTTCTACCACGTCAGCGAACGCACCATCGAGCGCGTGGCGGAAGTGGCGGCCTCAACAGTGCCGGGATCCCGCAACATCGACGCGAAATTGGCGGGCCTGGCGGGCCGCAGCCTTCCGCGCATCGAGGCACACATCGACCGCACGACGGGCCTTGTCGCCATCGATGCCGAGATTGCCACGTCCTATCCCGCGCCCGTCGCGGCGATTACGGACGCTGTGCGCGCCACCATCATCGCCCACATCCGCACCCTCACAGGGATGGATGTCTCCCGCGTCAACGTCACCGTTGCCAACGTCGAATCGATCGACGATGGTTCCCGTGTGACCTGGGACGATGTTGCGACCCACGATGCTTTCATCATCCCAGAGCCCATCCAGGTTTCTCCTACCGAGATCACGCACCCCGTTACCAGCGAGCGCGAGGAACTGGCGCCGATCGAAGCGCGATCGCTTGTCGACGACATGCGTGCCGTCACCACACCAACTCCCCCAAGCGTACGAACACCGAAGCAGCCCCAACCGGTCACCGTTTCTGGCGTTGACGTGCCCGAGCCACTCGAGCCGTTCGCCCCAGAGACGCCCATGCCCGTGGCTCTGCGCGCCCCGTCGCTGCCAGCGTTGCAGCCCCTCGCCCCGATCGCTGTCAAGGCGTTCGGGCACATGCGGCCGGTTGAGGTGCCGTGGCAGCGACCGTTGCGCGATATCACCGTAGATAGGCAGCCGCTCAAGCCGGTGGCAATTCAGCCCAGTGCGCGCCCAACAAGCCCGCGCGGCCCGGCTCCGAAGCCCGTGGTCATCCCCCAGGCCCCACAGCCGAAGCCACTTCAGCAGATCACGATAGAACCGGTGGTGAAGTACTATGACCGAACCAACTAGCGCCCGCCCAGTCGGGCCACACCCCGGCGACGAACCGCTAGGCACCCCTGCATCGCGCTGGATCGCAGTCCTCATCAGCCTGCTCCTCATCGCTTTAGCGGGTGTCGGCGCGCGTGACCTCTGGTACTACACCTACGAGTCGGAATCACCCGAGCAGTCCTGGTTTGGTCGCGCGTTTGAGTTCCTCGGCTCGTTCACCACAGAGATCCCCGCCGTCATCATTGCGTGCCTGCTGGCCTTGGTCGGCCTTGTGCTCATCGTGGTTGCGCTCAAACCCCGCCCGCACCGGTTTGTCCGAGTGAACTCCCCGGTGTCTATCTGGACCCGTCCCGTCGATGTGGCACGAAAGTCCACCAACACGGTTCACAGCGACCTCGGTGGCGAGCAAGTACGCTCCAAGGCGACCCGCAAGTCGGTCAAGGTACAGGTTGTCGACGACGGCTCCGGCCCCGCAATGCAAGAACGCATCACGCGATCGCTCAACAGCGAGCTCAAGAGCCTCGCCGCGCCTCCTGCGGTGTCCGTGAAGGTGTTGCCTAAGGAAACGCCTCAGGCACAAGTCACCACCACGGCGCAGTCGACGCCCGAAGTGTCCGACGTCCGTCCCCCGGAGGTGCACCGATGACCAAAACATTGAGCTTCTTCAACCGTCTGGTCACGTTCCTGCTCGGCCTGTTGATGGTCGTTGTGGCCCTATTCCCCATTGCGGAGTACTGGGAAATCCCGTACCTGAGCGATTTCCTCCGCGACATCGACCGCAGCCGCGTGACGTACCTCGCCTACGAGGACTGGTATACCAAGGCGCTTATCGCCGCCGCTATTGTCCTGGCCGTGTTGGGATTGTGGATCTTGCTTGCAAATCTACGCTCCCGCGCGTTCTCCAACGGCAACATCGTGCCAGCCGATGCCGCGCACGGTGACACGGTAATCAACGTTCAGCGCGTCGCCGAGGCAGCCTGCAACACCATCCAGCGTCTCGACGAAGTCCAACGCGCCGACAGCCGCGTCGCTATGGTCGGCCAACGCCCGACCGTCACGTTCACCGTCACCGCGAACCCGAACTACCCGTTGGAAAGCGCCATCCGCGCTATCGAGGCCGCAGACGACGATTTCCGGCTCGCAAGCCACACCATGGACATCGATACCGTATGGAAGCTGCAATTCGATAGGATCTCCGCCTAAACGCGGCTTCGCGGCTGTCTAGGCTTCCTCCTGAACTTCCAGCGGCAACACCGCGGTAACTCGCCCCAGCACCACCGGCTCCCCGCCGCAGGCTGGGGCGATTGTCATGTCCGCCCCCGCCTCGCATTGAAGAATGCGTGCCCAGGCGAAGGTATCCACGTCAACATCACGACGCGCCTGTACCCAACGACGGATCCGGCTGCCGACCACAGCCCTTGCTCCATCTTCCAGCGCCACCAACCACCGGTTCCCTCCGACGCTATCTTGCAGCAATCCCGCCAGCGAACGACTCTCTCCCGGTGCAAAAAGCTTCAAATGACGGACAATCCCCAGCCGATGTTCCACCCCCTCCACATCAGTTAACACGAGCGGTAACCCCGGACCGGTACGTCGCATCGACGCATACCGCCACACCGACGGCATTCGCCCTGGGTGCGCCGCGCTTCGCACCACCACATTTCCGTCCACCAAGGTAACCTGAAGGTGCGGTTCGACGGTGGTGAAGGTAATGGGGGCGGAGGTGTCGTCGACAAGCGAAGGATGCTCCTGAGAGACCTGCTGAAGAACTGCGAGCGCCTCTGCGTCAGTTGAGTCCCACCCCAGCCCACGATTGCCCAATACCCCAAATAATTGGCCGAGGCTCAAATCTGGTTGCCCCTCCCAAACCTCTTGAAGCGCGGCCAGAGTCTTCGGGATACGTGTTGGGTCCTGCACACCTCAGACCATAAACCCCCCTCAGGGCATGCAAAAGGCCGCCCCTCCCAAACGGGAGAGGCGGCCTTGGCGTTTATCCGACGGTTACGTCAGATCGACTCGAATTAGTCGAGGATCTTGGTAACGCGGCCAGCGCCGACGGTGCGGGAGCCCTCGCGGATAGCGAAGCGCAGACCCTCGTCCATAGCGACCGGCTGGATGAGCTCGACGGTCATGTCGACGTTGTCGCCCGGCATAACCATCTCGGTGCCCTCCGGCAGCTTCACAACACCGGTAACGTCGGTGGTGCGGAAGTAGAACTGCGGACGGTAGTTGTCGAAGAACGGGGTGTGACGGCCGCCCTCGTCCTTGGACAGCACGTAGACGGAGCCCTCGAACTTGGTGTGCGGGGTGTAAGCGCCCGGCTTGATGATGACCTGGCCGCGCTCGACGTCCTCGCGCTTCAGACCACGCAGCAGCAGTGCAGCGTTGTCGCCAGCCTCAGCGGTGTCGAGAAGCTTGTTGAACATCTCGATGGAGGTGACGGTGGTCTTCTGGGACTTCTCGCGGATACCGATGATCTCGACCTCGTCGTTGAGGTTGAGGACGCCACGCTCCACACGACCGGTAACCACGGTGCCGCGGCCGGAAATGGTGAAGATGTCCTCGATCGGCATCAGGAACGGCTTGTCGGTCTCGCGCTCCGGATCCGGGATGGAGTCATCGCAAGCCTGCATGAGGTCGACGATGGACTGAACCCACTTCTCATCGCCCTCGAGAGCCTTGAGAGCGGAGATGTGGACGATCGGTGCTTCCTCGTCGTAGTCCTGCTCAGCCAGCAGCTCGCGAACCTCCATCTCGACGAGCTCGATGATCTCTTCGTCGTCGACCATGTCACACTTGTTCAGTGCAACGAGGATGTACGGAACGCCAACCTGGCGAGCGAGCAGAACGTGCTCACGGGTCTGCGGCATCGGGCCGTCGGTAGCAGCAACCACGAGGATTGCGCCGTCCATCTGAGCAGCGCCGGTAATCATGTTCTTGATGTAGTCGGCGTGGCCCGGGGCGTCGACGTGTGCGTAGTGACGCTTCGGGGTGTTGTACTCCACGTGGGAGATGTTGATGGTAATGCCGCGCTCGCGCTCCTCCGGAGCCTTATCGATCATCGCGTAGTCGAAGGCCTTGTTCTCCTCCGGGTACTGGTCTGCCAGTACCTTGGTGATCGCAGCGGTGGTGGTGGTCTTGCCGTGGTCGACGTGACCAATGGTGCCGATGTTCACGTGCGGCTTAGTGCGCTCGAACTTTTCCTTTGCCACTGATTGTCCTCCTGGACTTCATGGTGGCTACGACCTTCGCAGCCACGTGGTTTGCTTACGCCCAACCGCTACAGCCCAAAACGGATATAGCGACGGGAGCCATTTCACAATGTGCCAGTTACAAGATCCTAGGTTCAAAAAGGCCGTTTTTCAAACTGGCCGATCCGATTCCCCGGACCAACCTAGAGGGTAACGGCCGGCTCAGACAACGCCCGTTGTTGCGTTGCCTCAGCGCGACCGCTACCCCGCTAGGGGTTCTCCCTTATACGCCAGCTGCTGGCACGCAGCTGGCGGGAGAGGGCGGCTTAGTTGCCGTTGCGCTTCTCGATGATCTCCTGCGCGACGCTCTGCGGAACCTCAGCGTAGGAGTCGAACACCATGGTGAAGTTTGCACGGCCAGCGGTCGAGGATCGCAGGTCGCCGATGTAGCCGAACATCTCGGACAGCGGCACCTTCGCACGGACGACCTTTGCGCCGGAGCGATCTTCCATGGCGTAGACCTGGCCACGGCGGGAGCTGATGTCACCGTTAACGGTGCCCATGTACTCCTCCGGGGTCACGACCTCAACAGCCATGACCGGCTCAAGCAGAACCGGCTTCGCCTTAGCAACAGCTTCCTTGAGGACCTGGGAGCCAGCGATCTTAAACGCCATTTCCGAAGAGTCGACGTCGTGGTAAGCGCCGTCCTCGAGGGTGGCCTTGATGTTCACCAGCGGGTAGCCAGCGAGGTAGCCGTACTGCATTGCGTCCTGGATACCAGCGTCGACGGACGGGATGTATTCCTTCGGCACACGACCACCGGTGACGGCGTTCTCGAACTTGTAGGTTGCGGACTCGCCCTCTTCCAGGGTCTCCGGATCCGGGTTGTACGGCTCGATGGTGACGATGACCTTTGCGAACTGGCCCGAACCACCGGTCTGCTTCTTGTGGGTGAAGTCGAGGGACTCGACCTTCTTGCGAATGGTCTCGCGGTAAGCAACCTGCGGGGAACCGATGTTTGCCTCAACCTTGAACTCGCGCTTCATGCGGTCCACCAGCACGTCGAGGTGGAGCTCGCCCATGCCGCCGATGACGGTCTGGCCGGTCTCTTCGTCGAGCTGGACGGTGAAGGTCGGGTCCTCTTCAGCAAGCTTCTGAATAGCGGTACCGAGCTTCTCCTGGTCAGCCTTGGTCTTCGGCTCGATGGCCACCTGGATAACCGGGTCCGGGAAGTCCATGGACTCGAGGATGATCGGGTGATCCGGGTTGCACAGCGTGTCGCCGGTCGTGGTTTCCTTCAGCCCGATGAACGCGTAGATGTTGCCGGCGTCTGCGTGCTCGACCGGGTTCTCCTTGTTCGCGTGCATCTGGAAGAGCTTGCCCACGCGCTCCTTCTTGGACTTCGTGGAGTTGAGCATCTGCTCGCCCGGAATAGCCTGGCCGGAGTAGACGCGCACGTAGGTGAGCTTGCCGAAGAACGGGTGCACGGCGATCTTGAAGGCCAGTGCGGAGAACGGCTCTTCGACGGACGGCTTACGGAAGAGTTCCTCGGAGCCGTCGACGGAGGTGCCACGCACCTCGCCGATGTCCAGCGGGCTCGGCAGGTAGTCAACAACAGCGTCGAGGATCGGCTCGATGCCCTTGTTGCGGTATGCGGTACCGCAGAACACCGGGTAGATCTCGGAGTTCACGGTGAGCTTGCGGATGGCGCCCTTGATTTCCTCGATGGTGAGTTCTTCGCCACCGAAGTACTTCTCCATGAGCTCTTCGTCGGACTCAGCAACGGTCTCGAGAAGCTTCTCGCGGTACTCTTCTGCGAGCTCCTTGAGGTCCTCCGGGATCTCGGTGATCTGAGGCGGCGTGCCGGTCTCGACCTTGCCCGGCCACTGCAGAGCCTTCATCTCGAGCAGATCGACGACGCCGTCGAAGTCGTCCTCAGCGCCGATCGGAATCTGCATTACCAACGGCTTAGCGCCGAGGCGGTCGACAATGGTGCCGACGGTGTAGAAGAAGTCTGCACCCAGCTTGTCCATCTTGTTGACGAAGCAGATACGCGGTACGTCGTACTTCGCAGCCTGACGCCACACCTGCTCGGACTGCGGCTCAACACCTTCCTTGCCGTCGAACACTGCGACAGCGCCATCGAGAACACGGAGGGAACGCTCGACCTCAACGGTGAAGTCCACGTGACCCGGGGTGTCGATGATGTTGATCTGGTTATTGTTCCAGAAGCAGGTCACGGCAGCGGACGTAATGGTGATGCCGCGCTCTTTCTCCTGGTCCATCCAGTCGGTGGTTGCGCCACCGTCGTGGGTCTCGCCGACCTTGCGGTTCAGACCCGTGTAGAACAGGATGCGCTCGGTGGTGGTGGTCTTACCGGCGTCAATGTGGGCCATGATGCCGATGTTGCGGACCTTGTTCAGGTCCTTAAGCACTTCTTGTGCCACGTTTGTTACCCCAACTTAATGTCGTCGACGCTGTGAAGCGTCTATGTCGGTTAGTTGTCGTTAGTCAATTCTGCCATTTTGTTGCTCAAATGGCAGCGCGAGCTTGTGCTTATCGACGAAAACCCCGAAAACGCGGGCCCCACGAGGGGACACATATGCAGTTTCGGGGTCTGCCGACGATCATCTCGCTTCCAGCTCTTACCAGCGGTAGTGGGCGAAGGCGCGGTTGGCCTCTGCCATCTTGTGGACATCCTCGCGACGCTTCACGGATGCGCCGAGACCGTTGGAAGCATCCAGGATCTCGTTGGCGAGACGCTCGATCATCGAGTTCTCACGACGCTGGCGGGTAAAGGTGACCAGCCAACGCAGGGCGAGAGTGGTGGAGCGCTCCGGCTTGACGTCAACCGGGACCTGGTAGGTTGCGCCACCAACACGGCGGGAGCGAACCTCGAGGTCCGGGCGAACGTTGCCGATAGCCTTTTCCAGGGTGCCCACCGGATCGGTGCCGGTCTTCTCGCGGCAGATCTCGAGTGCGCCGTAGACGATGCGCTCGGCGGTGGACTTCTTGCCGTCCTGCAGGATCTTGTTCACAAGCTGGGTGACCAGCTCGGACTCGTATACCGGATCCTTAACGATGGGACGCTTCGGTGCTTGCTGCTTACGCATTGATTACTGTCCCTTCTTCGCGCCGTAGCGGGAACGTGCCTGCTTACGGTCCTTCACTGCCTGGGTATCGAGGGCGCCACGAACGATCTTGTAGCGCACACCCGGGAGGTCCTTCACACGGCCGCCGCGCACGAGCACCATGGAGTGCTCCTGCAGGTTGTGGCCCTCGCCCGGAATGTAAGCGGAAACCTCGACACCGGAGGTCAGGCGCACACGGGCGACCTTACGCAGTGCAGAGTTCGGCTTCTTCGGGGTGGTGGTGTACACGCGGGTGCACACGCCGCGGCGCTGCGGAGAGCCCTTCAGCGCAGCAGTAGCCACCTTCGCGCTCTTGGAGTGGCGGCCCTTGCGGACCAGCTGCTGAATAGTAGGCATTCAAGCCCTTTCTGTTCGCGCGTCCCGCTCACACATGGCCATACATGCAAAAATAGGGGCTCTTCTTCCGGGGCCCTGCCGTTTGCATGAACTACCTAGTGAACGAGTCGCATGGAGTTCGTTTAACTTCGCACCGATTCACACGGGCGAAACCTCAGATAATTTACAACACGCCAAGGCATGACGGCAAATCCGTGCTAGCTTTCGTGGCATGAGCGATGCGAACCTCCCCCGTAAGCGACTGAGCAGCGCGGAACGCGACCGTGCCGCCGCCTTCCTTCACGATGCATTCGTCGATGGACAGCTCTCCGTCAACGAGTTCGACGAGCGCTCTCGCATGCTCTACGAGGCAACCTTTGTCGATGAGCTTCCTGCGCTTATCGACGATCTCTCCCCCGTCACCGCCCAACCCCATCCTCCGGCCCAGCGCCCTTCAGGAGTGAGGAACTACGTCACCGGCGAATCCGGCGGCTCCGGCTTCAGCCTTGCAGTCATGGGAGGCAGCGAGCGAGGCGGCGACTGGTTGGTAGCTCCGACGCACACCTCCTTCACCGTGATGGGCGGAAGCTCAATCGATCTGCGCGAGGCGAGGTTGAGTTCTCACGAGACCGAGATCAACGCATTCGCCATCATGGGTGGCATCGAGATCATCGTGCCAGACGATGTCCGAGTCGTCGATGCAGGAATTGGAATCATGGGTGGTTTCGGGGTGGAAACCCACTCGTCGTGCAGGTTTTCTCTCGCTGAGATTCCCGCCGATGCTCCGGTCATCCATGTCCGCGGGCTCGCACTCATGGGTGGCGTAGGAATCGTGCGCGCAGCCCGCGGTGCTCGCATTTAGTATCAGCACAACAAAAAGCCCGGCCTCCCCTCAGCGGGGAGGCCGGGCTTTGAAGCAGACCTAGCTAAGCCAGAATGCTGGGGCTGCCTTTAGAGCTCCTCGTAGCCGAACTCTTCCATCGGCACCGAAGCGCCGGTGAATTCGCCGTAGCCTTCGTCGCCGTAGATGGAATCGCCGAAGGTCGGGATGGCGTACGCCGCGGAGCGTGCCGCCTCGGTCGGCTTGACCTGGATGTTGCGGTAACGGGAAATACCGGTACCAGCCGGGATCAACTTACCGATGATCACGTTCTCCTTCAGGCCGATGAGCTTGTCGGAACGCTTGTTAATCGCAGCGTCCGTGAGCACACGGGTGGTCTCCTGGAAGGAAGCAGCCGACAGCCAGGACTCGGTAGCCAGCGACGCCTTGGTGATGCCCATGATCTCGGAGCGCATCTCGGCCGGCTCGCCACCGTCTGCCACAGCAGCGGCGTTGACCTGGCGTGCCTCCGACAGGTCCACGAGCGTGCCCGGGAGGAACTCGGTGGTACCCGAGTCGATCACGGTGCCGCGACGCAGCATCTGGCGGATGATGATCTCGATGTGCTTGTCGTGAATGGACACACCCTGGGTGCGGTACACGGCCTGGACCTCGTCGATAAGGTGCTTCTCCACACCGCGACGGCCGAGAACCTCGAGCACGTCGTGCGGGTCAGCAGCACCGCGAAGCAGGCGCTCGCCCACCTCGACGTGGTCACCCTCGCGCAGGCCACGCTCGATCATGGCGTCCGGGTTGGACTCCATCGGGCGGCGAACCTGGGCCAGGCCCTGGCGCTTGGACAGCTTCTCGTAGACCACCACGTCGGAACCGTCATCCGGGTGGATGGTCAGGGTCCAGAAGTTGCCCTCGTCCTCGAGCGAGATCGTGCCGGCCACGGAAGCGATCGGGGCGCGGTTCTTCGGAACGCGGGCCTCGAAGAGCTCCTGGACACGCGGCAGACCACCGGTAATGTCGCCACCGACACCACCCTGGTGGAAGGTACGCATGGTCAGCTGAGTACCCGGCTCACCAATGGACTGTGCAGCCACGATGCCGACGGCTTCGCCGATGTCGACGAGGTGACCGGAGGCCATGGACTTGCCGTAGCACTTCGCGCAGACACCGGTCGGGGTCTGGCAGGTCAGCACGGAGCGAACCTTGACCTCGGTGATGCCGGCGGCCACGAGGTCGTCGATACGCTGCTCGCTCAACTCGGTACCAGCCTCGGCGATGACCTTGCCATCAGCGTCGGTGGCATCCGCAGCCAGAACGCGGCCGGAGACAGAGGTCTCGACCAGGTCGTGGCGGTGGAAAACGCCAGCGTTTTCCACGGCAACAGGAACCTTGACGCCCTGACGGGTGCCACAGTCCTCCTCGCGGACGATGACGTCCTGCGCCACGTCCACCAGACGACGGGTGAGGTAGCCCGAGTCAGCGGTACGCAGAGCGGTATCGGCAAGACCCTTACGGGAACCGTGGGAGTTGTTGAAGTACTCCATCACGGACAGGCCTTCGCGGAAAGAGGTCTTGATCGGGCGCGTGATGTACTCACCACGCGAGTTCACGACCATGCCCTTCATGCCGGCCAGGGTCCAGATCTGACGCATGTTACCTGCAGCACCGGACTTCACGATCATCGGAATCGGGTTGTCGTCCGGGTACAGGTCCTCCACGGCCTGACCAACCTTGTTGGTGGCATCCTGCCACAGCTCGACCAGACGGTCGTAACGGTTTTCCTCCGTAAGCGCACCCTTCTCCCAGAACTTGCGCTCGATGGCCTCGGCTTCCTTCTCGTACTGCTCGAGGACTTCGTTCTTGTTCGGGAGAATCAGCACGTCGGACATGGAGATGGTGACGCCGGAACGGGTGGACCAGTAGAAGCCAGCGTCCTTCATCTTGTCCAGCACCTGAGCGACGGTGATCATCGGGTACTGCTCAACCATGGACTGGATGATGTCGCCGAGCAGCACCTTGCCGCCGCCACCGCCCTTACGGACCATGGCGCCTTCCTGGTACGGGAAGTTAAACGGCATGAGCTCGTTGAACATGATGCGACCAAGGGTGGTCTCCATCATCCACGGCTGACCCTTCGTCCAACCATCCGGGAACTGCTCTGCCTCGATCTCCTCCGTCGGACGCAGGTGATCGATGCGCACCTTGATCGGTGCCTGCAGGCCAAGCACGCCCAGGTCGTAAGCCATGATGGCCTCACGGTAGGACGAGTAGACGCCGCGCTCCGGGCCGTTTTCGTCGGCAGGTGCATATGCGCCCTCGCCGCCGATCTCCTGCGGGCCCTTGAGCATGGTCAGGAAGTACAGGCCGGTCACCATGTCCAGGCGCGGCATTGCCAGCGGCTTGCCGGATGCCGGGGACAGGATGTTGTTGGAGGACAGCATCAGGATGCGGGCCTCAGCCTGCGCCTCTGCGGACAGCGGCAGGTGGACTGCCATCTGGTCACCGTCGAAGTCGGCGTTGAATGCTTCACAGGCCAGCGGGTGCAGCTGAATTGCCTTACCCTCGACCAGCTTCGGCTCGAACGCCTGGATACCCAGACGGTGCAGGGTCGGTGCACGGTTGAGCAGCACTGGGTGTTCGGAAATCGCCTCTTCGAGCACGTCCCACACCTCAGGGCGCTGACGCTCCACCATGCGCTTGGCGGACTTGATGTTCTGCGCGTAGTCATTATCGACGAGGCGCTTCATCACGAACGGCTTAAACAGCTCAAGCGCCATACGCTTCGGCAGACCACACTCGTGCAGCTTCAGCTGCGGGCCGACGATAATCACGGAACGGCCGGAGTAGTCCACACGCTTACCCAGCAGGTTCTGGCGGAAGCGGCCCTGCTTGCCCTTGAGCAGGTCAGACAGGGACTTCAGCGGACGGGTGCCCGGGCCGGTGACCGGACGGCCACGACGACCGTTGTCGAACAGCGCGTCGACGGACTCCTGCAGCATGCGCTTCTCGTTGTTCACGATGATCTCTGGTGCGCCCAGGTCGATCATGCGCTTCAAACGGTTGTTGCGGTTGATCACGCGGCGGTACAGGTCGTTCAGGTCGGAGGTAGCAAAACGGCCACCGTCGAGCTGGACCATCGGACGCAGTTCCGGAGGGATCACCGGGATGGCGTCGAGGATCATGCCTGCAGGGTCGTTGCCCGAGCGCTGGAACGCAGCGACAACGCGCAGACGCTTCAGGGCGCGGACCTTCTTCTGGCCCTTGCCCTCGGCGATGATGCCGCGCAGCTCCTCGGCCTCGGCGTCGAGGTCGAAGTTGCGGATCAGGGTCTGGATTGCCTCGGCGCCCATGCCGCCGGTGAAGTAATCCTCGTAACGGTCGACGAGTTCCTCGTAGAGGTTTTCGTCGATAATCATCTGCTTCGGAGCGAGCTTCTGGAAGGTGGTCCAGATCTCGTCGAGGCGCTCAACCTCGCGCTCGCCAGCCTCGCGCAGGTGCTGCATTTCCTTATCGGCAGCGTTCTGCACCTTCTTGCGGGCAGCAGCAGTCGCACCGGAAGCCTCGAGCTCAGCGAGGTCCTCCTCCAACTTCTGCGCACGGTCGGCGATCTCGGAGTTGGTGTCGTCCTCGACATCCTTCTTCTCCATCAACATCTCCGCCTCGAGGGTGGACATGTCGTTGTGGCGAGCCTCGTCATCAACAGAGGTGATGATGTTCGCCGCGAAGTAAATGATGCGCTCAAGGTCCTTCGGCGCCAGGTCGAGCAGGTAGCCCAGACGCGACGGCACACCCTTGAAGTACCAGATGTGCGTCACCGGAGCAGCCAGCTCAATGTGGCCCATGCGCTCACGGCGCACCTTGGACTTGGTCACCTCGACGCCGCAGCGCTCACAGATGATGCCCTTGTAGCGGACACGCTTGTACTTACCGCAGGCACACTCCCAGTCGCGGGTCGGACCGAAGATGCGCTCGCAGAACAGGCCGTCCTTTTCCGGCTTGAGCGTGCGGTAGTTAATGGTTTCAGGCTTCTTCACCTCGCCGTGGGACCAACGGCGAATGTCGTCGGCGGTGGCCAGGCCGATGCGAAGCTCATCGAAGAGGTTTACGTCAAACACGTAAAAATTCCTTTTCTTTTAAGTGGTTGGCTATTGCGTTCGTTTGATCGTCGACAAGCAATTGCTTTACGACGACCACCTGGCGCCTAAGCGGTATCCGCCGCTGCACCCTCATCGCGGGACAGGTTAATGCCGAGCGAGGAGCCAGCCTGATCAAACTCGTCGTCATCGCCGTCGAGCTCCATCGGCGTGCCATCAGTAGAGAGAACCTCCACGTTCAAGCACAGGGACTGCAACTCCTTGAGCAACACCTTGAAAGACTCCGGAATACCCGGATCCGGGATGTTGTCGCCCTTGACAATCGCCTCGTAAACCTTCACACGGCCGACCACGTCATCCGACTTAATGGTCAGCAGCTCCTGCAGCGTGTAGGCAGCGCCGTAAGCCTGCATTGCCCACACCTCCATCTCGCCGAAACGCTGGCCACCGAACTGAGCCTTACCGCCCAGCGGCTGCTGCGTAATCATCGAGTACGGACCAGTGGAACGAGCGTGAATCTTCTCGTCCACCAGGTGGTGCAGCTTCAGCATGTACATGTAACCGACCGAAATCGGGTACTTGTACGGCTCACCGGAACGGCCGTCGAACAGGACAGTCTTGCCGTCGCCGTCCACCATGACGTCACCGTCGCGGTTCGGCTTGGAGTTAGCAAGCAGGCCAGCGATCTCGTCGTTGGTCGCACCGTCGAACACCGGGGTTGCGGTCAGCGACTCCGGCGGGACGTCATACAGGTGCTCCGGCAGGGTCTCCAGCAACTTGGCGTTCGCCGGATCGTCCGGGTTCACCGTCCAGCCGGCCTTCGCCAGCCAGCCCAAGTGAACCTCGAGCACCTGGCCGATGTTCATACGACGCGGCACACCGTGGGTGTTCAGAATGATGTCCACCGGGGTGCCGTCAGCCATGAACGGCATGTCTTCCTGAGGCAGGATCTTGCCCACGACACCCTTGTTGCCGTGGCGGCCAGCCATCTTGTCGCCGTCCTGGATCTTGCGCTTCTGAGCCACGTACACGCGGATCATCTCGTTCACGCCCGGGGACAGATCGTCGTCGTCCTCACGGGAGAAGCGACGCACAGCAATGACCTTGCCCTGCTCACCGTGGGGCACCTTCAGGGAGGTGTCGCGGACCTCGCGGGCCTTCTCGCCGAAGATGGCGCGCAGCAGGCGCTCCTCCGGGGTCAGCTCAGTCTCGCCCTTCGGGGTGACCTTACCGACGAGGATGTCGCCGTCACGCACGTCAGCACCGATACGGATGATGCCGCGCTCGTCCAGATCCTTCAGCACATCCTCGGACACGTTCGGGATCTCACGAGTGATCTCCTCGGCACCGAGCTTGGTGTCGCGGGCATCAATCTCGTGCTCCTCGATGTGCACGGAGGTGAGGATGTCCTCCTCCACCACGCGCTGGTTGAGGATGATGGCGTCCTCGTAGTTGTGGCCTTCCCACGGCATGAACGCAACCAGCAGGTTACGGCCGAGAGCCATCTCGCCGTCCTTGGTGCCCGGGCCGTCAGCGATAACCTGACCGGCCTCAACGCGGTCGCCCGCGCTCACGATCGGGGTCTGGTTGTAGCAGGTGCCCTGGTTCGTACGCTCGAAGGTGCGCAGCATGTAGGTGTCGCGGCCACCCTCATCATCCATGACGGTGATGTAGTCGCCCGTGACGTTCTCAATCACGCCGGCCTTCTTGGAAATGACGGTATCGCCAGCGTCGTACGCAGCACGCTGCTCCATACCGGTAGCCACGTATGCGGACTCGGCGCGCAGCAGCGGCACAGCCTGCTTCTGCATGTTCGCACCCATGAGGGCACGGTTCGCATCGTCGTGCTCGAGGAACGGAATCATCGCCGTAGCCACGGACACCATCTGACGCGGGGAAATATCCAGGTAGTCAACGCCCTTCGGGCCGACGACGCCGATGTCGCCTTCCTTCAGGCGGACCTCGATACGCTCACCGGTGAGGTTGCCGTCCTTATCCATCGGGGTGGCCGCCTGCGCAATGGCGTAGCGGTCCTCCTCGTCGGCGGTGAGGTAATCAATCTGATCGGTCAGCTTGCCGTCTTCGACCTTCTGGTACGGCGTCTCAATGAAACCGAACGGGTTGACGCGCGCGTACGAGGACAGCGCACCAATCAGACCAATGTTCGGGCCTTCCGGGGTCTCAATCGGGCACATACGGCCGTAGTGCGACGGGTGCACGTCTCGCACCTCGATGCCGGCGCGCTCACGCGACAGACCACCCGGACCAAGCGCAGACAGACGACGCTTGTGGGTCAGGCCAGACAGAGAGTTGTTCTGGTCCATGAACTGCGACAGCTGCGAGGTACCGAAGAACTCGCGGATCGCAGCGGAGACCGGACGCACGTTAATCAGCGACGTCGGGGTAATCGACTCCGCATCCTGGGTGGTCATGCGTTCACGCACGACGCGCTCCATACGGGACAGGCCAACGCGGACCTGGTTCTGGATCAGCTCACCCACGGTGCGCAGACGACGATTACCGAAGTGGTCGATGTCGTCGGTGTTGATCGGGATGATCTCACCGGACGGGGAGGTCATCTCCGACTCACCTGCGTGCAGACGCACCAAGTACTCGAGGGTGGTAGCAATGTCCTCTTCGGTCAGCGTCATCAAACCGTCGTGATCGCCGCCGAGACCAAGCTTGCGGTTGACCTTGTAACGGCCCACGCGAGCCAGGTCGTAACGCTTCGCCTTGAAGAACGAGTTCTCCAGCAGGGACTGCGCAAGGTCACGCGTCGGCTGCTCGCCCGGACGCTGCTTGCGGTAAATCTCCAGCAGAGCCTCGTCGGTGTTGTTCACACCGTCGTTTTCCAGGGTGGACATCATGATCTCGGAGAAGCCGAAGCGCTCCGTGATCTGTTCCGTGGTCCAACCCAGAGCCTTCAGCAGGACGGTAACCGGCTGGCGACGCTTACGGTCAATACGCACACCAACGGTGTCACGCTTGTCCACGTCGAACTCGAGCCAAGCGCCGCGAGACGGGATAACCTTCACGGAGTGCAGCGGGCGCTCCGTGGACTTATCAATCGACTCGTCGAAGTACACGCCCGGGGAGCGCACCAGCTGGGAGACAACGACACGCTCGGTGCCGTTGACAATGAAGGTGCCCTTGTCGGTCATCAGCGGGAAATCGCCAATGAACACGGTCTGGGACTTAATCTCCTGCGTGTCGTTGTTAATGAACTCCGCGGTCACATAGAGCGGCGCGGAGTAGTTGATGTCCTTGTCCTTGCACTCGTCGATCGTGTACTTCACGTCTTCGAAGCGCGGCTCGGACAACGTCAGGCTCATGTTGCCCGAGTAGTCCTCGATCGGGGAGATCTCCTCAAGAATGTCCTCAAGGCCCGAGGTGACGCGTGCATCGTCGCCACGGCTCGCCTGCTCATTCTCACGCCACTCCGACGTACCGACGAGCCACGCGAACGATTCGAGCTGCACATCGAGCAAGCCCGGGACGGTAATGGGCTCGTTAATCTTCGCGAACGAATAACGTTCCGGAGCCCCCGGGATTTCAGCCATATTCATGGTCTGGTCTGAGACTGCCAAGTTGGGTCCTTCCAGCACCTCTGGCGGATGCTCACCGGCCCGCGTCTGGCTTCGCGGTCCAGCGGCATTTCCGCAGGATAAGTTAGCATTTGGTCTGCTTCGGAAGACCCGCCCCCAGAGACAACAAAATCACCTTGTCAAATAGGAAATTCTCATCCGTATGCACAAGGCTTCAATGACGTACTGGAGACGGCTTCCAGCGCAACGAGCAAGCTTATACAAAAGCTAACAAATTGTAAAGGTCCCTATCGGGCACTCAACCCCCCCCCGCGTTACAACCCTCACGCACCCGTGCCGTCTGGTGCCGTTGTCCAAGTTGCTGGAGGGCAGCCTACCACCCCACCCGCGCGACTCGTCAATTGCGACGCGCCGAAACAACCGAACCAATCAGCCCCACCAGGGCCAACACCGCACCGACACCGGTGACAATCCACCACAACAACGGATTGGCCGCCTTCGGCTGCGCCTGACCAACCCGCTGCACAAGTTCCGTGACCTGCGCCTCGTCCATACGTCCGTCATAGGTCAGCACGTTCTGCACGCCGTTACCCTCGGCGTCGGCATAGTAGTCGTCGACACGCTCGTTGATGCCCACAACAACGCCCGTTTGCTCGTCGACAAGCAACTCGCGCTCCGCCGCATGAGTAAAGAACGTACGTTCACCGTCGATCGTGAGCGTGTTACGCGGATCGGCGTAGCGCTGCGCGATATTCGTCGGCGCGACCGTCTGCTGGTAGCGGTTGACGGTGCGTCCGCCGATCTCTTGCGTATCGACGAACCGCGCCACCGCCGAACCACGCAACACCGGATCAAACACGTCCACGTCCGACGCAGGCGCGGGCGACGGGAATTTCAGCCACACACCATTCACCGCCACCTGAGCAGCAGGCATCGCAAAAATTACCTGCGCCTGCGCCGGCGACAACGCCTCACCCGACACCCGATCCAACTCATACGACCACGTCGTCGCAGACACCAAATTCTCAAAATCCCCCGGAGCCTCACCCGCTCGCACCGAATCCCCCACACGAATAGCCGCCCGCTCATCCCCCGAAGGCTCCATCACCTCCAAATGCAACTGACGCGTCACCGGCGCCGACTCCCCCGCACGCATGCCATCCGGATCCGTAATCGTCCACGTCGCATCCCCCAACGCCAACGGCAACCGCTCCCCTGACAACAACACCCGCGGCGCCAACATCCCAGCAACCACCAGCGCAATACCCACACCAGCAACCAACGCGGCCAAGGAACGGGAAAAACGCAGCATGGTCCGAAATCTTAGCGCAGGACAAGCGAAACCCCCGCCAGCCGGTAAACGTACCGGTGGGCGGGGGTGTCGTCGAAAAGCGAAAGGCTCTTACTTGAGGGTGACCTTTGCGCCAGCCTCCTCGAGCTTAGCCTTAGCAGCCTCAGCGTCGTCCTTGGAAGCGCCTTCCAGGATGGCCTTCGGGGTGCCCTCAACCATTTCCTTAGCGTCCTTCAGGCCCAGGCCCGGAACGAGCTCGCGGACAGCCTTAATGACACCGATCTTCTTGTCGCCAGCGTCCTCGAGAACAACGTCGAACTCGTCCTTCTCCTCAGCAGCCGGAGCATCGCCAGCAGCGCCCGGAGCAGCAGCAACTGCAACCGGAGCAGCAGCGGTCACGTCGAAGACCTCCTCGAATTCCTTCAGGAACTCGGAAAGTTCGATGAGGGTCATTTCCTTGAACTGCTCAATGAGCTCGTCCTTGGTGAGCTTAGCCATGATGGCTTCCTTTCTTTAGATGGGCGTCTGCAGCCCAGATGTAAAAGTTTGCTTACGCGGCTTCCTGCTTGTCCTGCAGCGCAGCGACAAGACGAGCCGTCTTGGAGGCCGGAGCCTGGAACAGGCCGGCAGCCTTTGCCAGAGAACCCTCGAACGCACCAGCGAGCTTCGCAAGGGTGGTCTCGCGGTTGTCCATCTCAG
This sequence comes from Corynebacterium sp. HMSC08F01, assembly GCF_001807545.1. Lineage (NCBI taxonomy): Bacteria > Bacillati > Actinomycetota > Actinomycetes > Mycobacteriales > Corynebacteriaceae > Corynebacterium > Corynebacterium sp. HMSC08F01. The sequence goes on from NZ_KV789284.1 coordinate 215,507, forward strand.
CCAGAGCGTCGATCTGGGAAGCGTCCAGGACGTTACCGTCCATGAAGCCGCCCTTGATCACGAACGCGTCGTGGTCCTTGTTGAACTTCTTCATCACCTTCGCAGCATCAACAGCCGCGTCGCCCTTGATGAACGCAACAGCGGTCGGGCCGGTGAGAAGATCGTCGAGACCCTCAATGCCCTGCTCATTAGCAGCGATCTTGATGAGAGTGTTCTTGGCGACGTGGTACTCGACATCAAAGCCCATATCGCCGCGCAGCTGCTGGAGCTGGCCGACGGTCAGGCCACGGTACTCAGTCAGCACGATGGAGTCCGCCTCAGCGAACTTCTCCTTCAGAGCTGCAAGTTCCGCAACATTCTTCGGGTTTGCCATGACACACGCCTCCTTCCGATACTTCATGTCCTTCAATCCGCCCGGAGCACCAATGAAAAATGCCCCGTGCAGAAGGCACGGGGCAGACGCAAGTCCAGCCTCGTTTCTCCTGCGTGGGTCGATCCCTGGAATGGGATACCTTCGACTCCCTTACGGAAGTGACCGACGGTCTTCGGTGAAACTTGAGCGCGACCCTTACGGATCGCTCAAACTTCGGTTGGGTATCTTAGCGGGTTTCGCCGCGAGGTCAAATTGCCTGTGGATAAGCCATTGCTTTTCGACTGCTTTTCGACGACCCCACGCCCAGTTATCCA
>NZ_KV789284.1:216213-216425 GCF_001807545.1 Corynebacterium sp. HMSC08F01
CCACGCCCAGTTATCCACAGGCCAGGTGCAATTTCTCTGTTGACGGTTTAGCGTTTTATGTATGAATTCGTTCGAGGTGTTAGTGCAGGCGATGTCGGCCGCAGCGTTAGAGACGCTGGCCGACTTCGACCTTGATGTTGCGCTCGCCTCGGGCTTCGCTCCGGATCGTGCGCGTGCCTGGTCGCGGCTGCGCGATGTGTACTTCGGGCGCA
>NZ_KV789284.1:216445-216941 GCF_001807545.1 Corynebacterium sp. HMSC08F01
CTTCGGGCGCACCAAGTTCACGCGCAAACAAAAGACAGCCAGTTCTTTAGCGCGAGGTTTCTCCCTCGACGAGCTGGCGCTGATCGAGCGACGCATCGCACCGGTCAAGGACGCCTCCCAGCGGTGGGCGCTGCGCCTTGCCTTACTTGAGGTCGAAGGTGGCTACCGGGCGATTGAGGCTGCAGCCCGTACGTTGGTGCCGGCGGATAAGACACCGGCGGTGGATGCGGCGAAGTTCGGCCCGTCGCGAAACGGCAAACGCACCCTGCACCTAACCTATGACGAGCGCGAGATCTCCGACATGGAACACGCTGGGCGTCTCGGGATTGATCAGGATCGTCCGGCTGCGGCGCAGATTGCCGAGAACTTAATTGGGATCTTCTTCGGCGAGGGCAAGGTCGCAACCGCAGCGCCTCGTCCGACGGTGTTAGTACCGTTGCCGGATTACGTACGCATCCTGGACGGGACTGGTGATGATGTTCTGTTGGCGATGACT
>NZ_KV789285.1:0-42029 GCF_001807545.1 Corynebacterium sp. HMSC08F01
TTGAACAATCTTTATGCATGCATAGTATGCACCTTAAGGGTGTTTTCAGGCGAAACCCGCCTGTTTGAATCGCGACCTGCGGAAATGCCGGAACAACACTTCAAAACAGCCCTAAAATGGTCGGAAGGATTGTTCAACGACTGTGAAAACGGCTCGAAATGGGTGTGACGTGCGGATTGTTCAGCAATCCGCACCACCTGCTTACCCCCGGAAATTACCCCCGTTTTAGGACCAGGTACGCCATAACAGGCCTCAAGACACGAAAACAGGGCGTTTCACGCCCGTTTGCGCCGCTGCAACCACCATCACGACGCCCGATTCGATGCCTATATATAGGGCTGTATAGGGCCTGGCTGGGATTCGATCGATTTCAGAGGAGCGAGGGCAGGATCAGCAGCATTGCAATACTCCACGTCAGGTGGAGTGCGATGGGGGAGTACAGCCTGCCGGTGCGCACTGCCTCGGTATAGGCGAGCGCACCGAGGACCACTGCCGCGAACACAAGCAGCGGCACACCCATCACGACGGTGACCAACCCGTAGGCGACCGTCGACCACACACCAGCTTGCAGCACCGTTTGTCCAATGCTTTGTAGCTGGCGGGGGACGACGTCGCGGAAGATGAGCTCCTCGCCGACGCCGTTGACCACGAGGACGAGCAGCGTCAGCGCGTAACCGCCTTTGTTAGGAGTATCCAGGATCTCTGCGACAGGGCCGGCAAGTGCTGGGATGCGGGTGACGATCAGGGCACCCAAGAAAAAGACAACCGCAAGTGCGGTGCCTAATCCGATGCCACGTACGACGTCGCGGAGTTTGCCGGGGCCAGCGAATGCGCCTTTGTCGCCCCACACCCACCAGGCGGCTAGGTACACGACGGCGGTAAAAGCGGTGGCCCAGTAGAAACCTGCGGTGCCGTCGCCAGCCTGGCGCGCGAGGAAGAGCCCGAGCGCACCAAAAGCGCAGGGCAGAAGAAACAACCATTGCCTGGCCACGAGAGAAACTCCGTCCAAATAATCTGGCGATGTGAATGACAGATTACCGGGCAGTTTCTCAGGGCAGATAGTTGTTAATTGACAGAGAAGATGATCATCTCCGTGTCGTCTGGCTTACCGCGGTACCGGCCGTCATCGCCAGGGAAGTTGTTGTCCAAGGCAGTTAAGTATCGGCCGTCCTCAAGCTGAACAATCGTTTCGACGCTCAGTAGCGCAAACATGAAAGGGTCGCCGACACCGTATGCCCGTGCATCGGAAACCATGCCGATCTTATTGGGGTTGGCGATGTGGAGAAGGTCTGCCATAAGCGCCTTTTCCACTGTTTTCCCTGGCTCGATACCCTTGAAATTCGCAACCTCGAATACCTTCTTCAGCTTCGCATCGGAGCCGAGGAAGTCGTCGCGCTCAAGCACGAGCAAACGGCCATCCTTGGTTAGGAAAGCGTCGCCGATGAGCGCGTCATCGCCTTCAGCAAGGTAGGTCCAAGTCTTGCCGGTGTATTTGCCTGTCGTTGTGTCGAACTGAGAAATGACGCGTTCACGCTTGTCGGCCGCCTTGTCGAGGTACCCCTCGAAAATCGGGTAAAGATAGCGTCCGTCCCATGCCATGGCTTCAAAGCCTTTGGAATTGTGCAGGTTTGGTCGCTCATTATCGCCAAGTGTTGGGTTCGATGGGCTCTTCACACCTGGGTATGCGTAGGGCTCTTCGAGCAAGGTGCCGTTCTTGTCCACATGGAGGATGTAGGGGCCGAACTCCTCGCCGATCCAGAAAGATCCGTCGGCGGCCTGGACGAATGACTCGGGGTCAAAGTCTGCGCCGGTAAGTAGACGATCCTCGGTGTCGTTGTTGACGATCTTCCACGGAATCTTTCCGTCGGGGTCTTTTAATGAGATGTAGTCAAGTACATCAACACCACCGGTGGTTTGTGGATTCTTCGCTGTTTCCGCCGTTTCCCAATTGGGCTTGACCGTGTAGATCCTCAGGAGGAAATCGGAAGAATTCGATTTCGAACCGAAGCCGTTATCTGGCAAGCCATAAAACGTGCCGTCGCCAATCTCGATCATTCCAGAAAAGCCGGGGATGACCTGCCCTTTAAAAGGGTGGGTTTGCCCGTTACCGTCGAAAGCATCCTTGCCTGAATTCGGGCCGGGAGCCTGGTATAACGCCGAGAGCTTCGCACGGCCCTCGAGAGTTGGGCCAGTGACCTCGGGAGCCGTGGTGGACGCCGTTGGATCTACGTCGCTGTTGCTGGAACCAGAATGCTCGGATCCGTTGCCGGCAGCCGCGCCAATTGCTCCGCCGACAAGACCACCGACGACGAAAACGCCTGCTACTGCTGCGATGAGCTGCTCAAGGTTGATGTCTTTGATCAGTTGGTTTAAAGGGGGTGGAAGTTGAATGTTCATGTGTCACTACCTCGAAAATCGCCAGGAACTGAGCGAGAAACTCAGGCGAAACTTACATTTCGCACAGCGAGTGTATGGCGGGCAGTGCACTTTCGCTCGGTGAGATTTTCCGGCCGGTTTCAGCATTGAGGCGCCGGGGAAGTACCATATTTCTCGGCGCCCCTATAGCCCAATTGGCAGAGGCAGCGGACTTAAAATCCGCCCAGTGTCGGTTCGAGCCCGACTGGGGGCACAATTACTAGCCCGGTAACCGGGCTACATGGCGGTATAGCAGCCGTTGACGAGGTGTCGTCGGAAAGCAAGAAGCTCACTCGCGCAGCAAGCTACGCAGCCTCGCCGATTTGGGATGCGGCAGCCGTGACCAGCGCGACTCGCGACGATGAATCCAGTGATGGGAACGGGCCAGCGCGTTCAGTACAGTCGAGGCCATGACTGATCGCATGAATGTTGAATCCTTCAACCTCGACCACACCAAGGTTGACGCACCGTTTATTCGCCTCGCGGATCGCAAGGAACTTCCCCAGGGTGACACGCTGGTGAAGTGGGACATCCGCTTCAAGCAGCCGAACGTCGAGCACCTTGAGATGCCGGCAGTGCACTCCCTGGAGCACATGTTTGCCGAGCACGCCCGCAACCATGCAGACAACGTGATCGACTTCGGCCCGATGGGCTGCCAGACCGGTTTCTACCTGATGCTCTCCGGCGACGTCGCAGAGGCAGAGGTCACTGATCTGGTGGAAAAGACGCTCACCGACATCACCAACGCCACCGAGGTGCCGGCTGCGAACGAGAAGCAGTGCGGCTGGGGCGCAAGCCACGACCTCGAGGCCGCTAAGCGCGAAGCGCAGGCGTTTCTGGACAAGCGTGACGAGTGGGGCAACGTCTTTAAGTAAGCGTCCTACGTTGTCGGGTCGATGACCTGGAACGTCAACGGCACGGTCCTCAACGCATAAGTGCCCGGCGCAGTGTCGAATACAGCGAGCAATTCATTCGCTACATCGGCACGGCCCGGCACGACAATGTGATCCTCGGCCAACTCGAGATCGATTGCCTTCGGGTCGAACATGAGCCACGTGTCGTTGCGGATGAGGGCATATGACTTGCCAAACAGCAATCGGTAGCGCGCCGCCCGAAGGAGTGCGGCGGCGGCACGTTCGTCGAGATCCACACGGCCAGCGACATCGACATCTAAATACTTGGCGGTGTTTGCGCCGATAGAGGAGCCGTCGGTGTGCGAGGCGTCGTCGAGAAGCACACGCACCTGCGGATCGCTTGACAGCGGGGCACGTGCAGGGTCCGTCAACCCAAGCGGCACATGCTCGCCGAGCACGCCCGCGAACTTCACCGGATCCCACCGCAACATCCGCTCCAGATCATCTCCGACCAACCCCGCGGCGTAGGTGAACTGCACTCGCCCGGTCGGCCCTTCAGCGCAGCCGAGGAGTGGATCCGCGACGAACACAAACCCCGCGAGCGAGCCAGAAGCCGACGATAAATAATGCCCAGGCTCAATCTCGACTCCGCTGCGGACCACGTTGCGAGCCATGCGTGCCAGCTGCTGCGCCGGCCACTCAGGAGGGAACACCTCATCGTCCATCGGGATGCGGAGCGTGAGCTCGGTCTGTGTGCCCGCAACGCGTTGCGACGACTCCACCTGGGACAACCCGAACGTGCAGTACAAGACGTGGGGGAGGGGGTCGTCGACAAGAAATGCGAGCACATCTACCTCTGCGTAAGAAAAGGTGTAGGACTGCGCGCCACCAGTTGCTGCAGCGAGCCGTTCCAACACAAGATCGCCGCCCGTGCTCGGGCCGCGACGCCAACGATCGAACACACCCATGTGTCCAAATTCTACGCCTCGGGAACCTTTTTGAAGGTGCAAGCGTTACAACCTGTGAATAGTGGTCGCAACAAGACTCGAAAGGAATGTTGGACGACGTGAGAAGTACCAACCCGGTTCTGAAGAACCTGACCAATGAAGAACACACCGCTGGATACGGCTACGCGCCCGAAATCCAGCAGGACCGCCCGCTGACGGTCGATGACATTGTCTCCAAGACCGGCATCACCATCGCCGTTATCATCCTGTTCGCCGCCATTAACTTCGGCATTTACCTGTCCGGAAACGCCGGCGTGGGGATGATCCTGACGCTTGTTGGCGGCATCGGCGCGTTCGTGGTCACCCTGGTCCACGCGTTCTCGCGCACCTTCGGCTCCCGCACGGTGACGCTTCTGTACGCAGCCTTTGAAGGCCTGTTCCTAGGTGGATTCTCTCTGCTGATCTCCGGCTGGTTCTCCGTCGGCGGGGCTGACGCTGGCCAGATGATTTTCCAGGCCATCCTGGGCACCCTCGGCGTGTTCATTGGCATGCTCGTGGTTTACCGCACCGGCGCCATCCGCGTCACGCCGCGACTGAACCGCCTGATCACCGGCGCCATCTTCGGCGTTGTCATCATGGCGCTGGGCAACCTGCTGCTCGCTCTTTTCACCGGCCAGAACCCACTGCGTGATGGCGGCACCATGTCCATCATCTTCGGCGTCGTATGCGTGGTCCTCGCAGCTATTTCCTTCCTGCAGGACTTCGATCTGGCCGACAGGCTCGTGCGCACCAGCGCACCGTCGAACGCCGCGTGGGGCGTCGCACTGGGCCTCGCTGTGACGCTCGTGTGGCTCTACACCGAGATCCTGCGTCTGCTGTCCTACTTCGCCAACGACCGCTAGACGGCGCTAAGCAACGCTAAACGGCGGTACCAAACGCCGCCGACAATAAAGCGGCCCTGTTCCGATTGGAACAGGGCCGCTACTCTTTGCGCCGATGAGAGGCGATTAGAGGCGATTAGAGACGTTCCGGGTTCACGGTCGCACCATCAACCGAGATGGTGGTGAACAGCAGATCGTTGTTCACAACTTGCGGAGCGCCAAGGACGACCTTGACGCCTTCCTCGCGGTTATTCGGGTCCAGGACAACACGGGTTGCGGTGCCCTCGGCCAGGTCCTCGGTCCAAGTGTCCCAGACGATGTCCTGCAGGAAATCGTTCTGGCTCTTGCAGTCGACCGTCAGCTGGGTCGGGCGCAGCAGGCCGGTCTCGCCACAGTTGTTGAAGGTTGGCAGCTCGTCCGCGGCGGCCTCGAGGGTCTCCGTCGCGGTCGCCTCGCTGGCCTCGACAACATTGGTCGCGGCGGTGGCGGAAGCGCCAGCACCCTTGAGGGAGCCAGCGTCCTGGCTCGTCGCGGTGTCGATCTTCTTGTCGGACGGGTTCTCGTTCGGCGGGGTGCAGCCGGCGAGGGCGAGAGCAGCGATGGCAGCTACGCCAACCAGAGCTTTGCGGGAAGAGGTTGCAATCACAGGATGATCCTTCGCTATCGAAAAAGAACGGGTAAAACTACTTTGCACGAGGCGTTGAAGCTTTAACTGAATCATACGGCTCAGCCTTGACGATCGTGACCGAAATCTCGCGACCATTCGGAGCCGTGTAGGTACGGGTCTCGCCCTCAGCGGCACCAACGACGGCGGCGCCCAGCGGGGACTGCTCGGAGTAGGTCTCCAAATCAGCGTTGTCGGTCGACGCAGCGCGGGTACCGATGAGGAACGTCTCGCGATCCTCCTTGTCGTCGTTGTAGTAGACGTGAACGACGGAACCGATGTGAGCGACACCTTCGACAATGCCGGTGCGCTCGGTGGTGGAGTTGGAGAGGATCTCAGAGATCTGCTTAATGCGAGCCTCTTCCTGATCCTGCTGCTCACGAGCTGCGTCGTAACCAGCGTTTTCCTTCAGGTCGCCTTCCTCGCGGCGCTCGTTGATCTCCGCGGCAATCACCGGACGGTTATCGATCAGCTGCTGGAGTTCGGCCTCCAGCTTGGCCTTCATTTCCGGGGTAATGTACTGCTGCTGGGGTTCAGCCATAGGGGTAACACCCTTCCCTCATACGTAAAACGAGCCCGCAGGCTGCGGGCGAAACTGTGCAGATATACCGCAAAAGATTAGCACATGGTAGTGCGTGGCCCGTGTGCTAGCGGGCGTCGTAAAATTTGCTCTCCGGGTCCATGTAGAACGGCAGATTTTCGGAACAGCCGTAGATGCGGCCGGAAACAAGCGGTTCACGCAGCGGCAGGTCCACCGGGATGCGCTGGTGCTTCTCCCCGCCGGCGGGAAGGATGACCTCGCGGCGCCCCACCTCAGCGTGGGAGTAATCCACCGCAGTGACGATGCAATAGGACGGTACCGACGGGTCCTTGCGGGTCACGTCGATCCAAAGGCGTCCGGTTGAGTCGTCGATATGTTCCTGCGAAATAAATTCAGCGGTGACGGGACGGTCCATCCTGTCGATGATCGTTCGGGCGCCGAAGAAGATGAACGCGATGGCGATGAGCACAGCGGCGACTGCGACCACTTTGCCGCTTACGCCGTCGCTCTTGCCGGAGCTATAGCGTTGCGACGGACGGCGCACTGGAGTGGACACGGATGCAACCTCGCAATAACAAGGGGGATAGGGACTTAACTGGGATGGTACTAAGATGTTCCGAAGTTCTAACAACACCCCTACAAAAGTTGGAGAGTACGAGTGGCTGGTCTGCGTCTGATGGCGATCCACGCTCACCCGGACGATGAGTCCTCGAAGGGTGCGGCGACCATGGCGAAATACGCTGCCGAAGGGAACCGTGTGAAGGTGGTGACCTGTACCGACGGACGACGTGGGGACATTTTGAACCCTGCGATGGACCGCCCTGGGGTGCTCGAAAACATGACGGCCGTGCGCCACGAGGAGATGGCGCGTGCCGTCGAGGCGCTTGGTGTGGAACACGTTTGGCTGGGCTACGAAGACTCCGGCCTGCCCGAGGGGGACCCGCTGCCGCCGCTGCCGGAGGGGTCATTCGCGGTCCAGGACCCGGAAGAGGTTGCGGTGAAGATCGTGGAGGAGATCCGCGAGTTCAAACCGCACGTCATCATTACCTACGACGAAAACGGTGGCTACCCGCACCCGGACCATCTCATGGTTCACGCGATTTCGATGATTGCGTGGGAGAAGGCGGGTGACGCCTCGTTTGCGCCAGAAGCCGGCGAGCCGTGGACACCGCTGAAGCTCTACTACACGCATGGTTTTATCCTCCAGCGCATGAAGCTGCTGCAAGAGGCGTTGTTCGAACGCGGTGAGAAGAGCCCCTACGAGCTCATGATCAAGCGCTGGGAGGAAGCCGAGGGGGATGTGTTTGACCGCGTGACCACCCAAGTGGAGTGCGCCGACTACTTTGGACAACGTGAGCAGGCGCTGACTGCTCACGCCACCCAGATCGATCCGGCAGGGGCGTTTTTGGCCAGCCCGGTGGCGGACCAGCAAAAGGTGTGGCCGACGGAAGAATTCGAGCTCGCACGTACCCGGGTGGAGACCACCTTGCCTGAAGATGACTTGTTTGCCGGTATCGATGCCGGTGCTGAGGAGGAGTAGTGTTCGCCAACTTCATCAACGCCGCCGCAACCGTTGATCTGGTCCTGGCGCAGTCGCCGGGGGAGACCCCGGCTGGTCCGGACTTTGGCAAGGCGTCGCCGATTGGGCTGCTGCTGCTTGTCTGCCTCGCGGTCGTTGTCTTGTCGATTGGGTATGCGTTTCACCGGCGTTTCTCCCGGTTCCGTCGTCGTCAAGCATTTGCTGAGGCGCATGGCATTGATCCTTTCGACGAGAAAGCTATCGACGAGGCCATGGCGAAGGCTGGCGTTGCCGACCAGCGTAAGAAGCGCACCTTTTAAGCCCCGCTAGAATCAACGTTGTGTCTGTCCTCTCCAAACTGCGCTACCCGCTGTACCAGCTGTACGAAGCACGACTTAAGCGTGAGCTGCGCGGAAAGAAACGCCCGAAGCACATCGCTGTGATGGCTGACGGGAACCGGCGCTGGGCTCGCGAGTCGGGGTTTAAGGACATTTCCCACGGCCACAGGGTCGGCGGCGCGAAGATTGGCGATTTGGTTCGCTGGTCTGCGGAAATGGATGTCGATGTTCTCACGATTTACCTGCTTTCCACCGAGAACCTTCAGCGCACCTCGGAGGAGGTGGAGCTGCTCTTCGACATCATCTCCGAAGTCATCGAGGACCTCGCCACCGAGGATTACACCTGCCGCGTGCGCTTGGTCGGCCAACTGGACCTGCTGCCGGACGATGTGGCAGCACGCATGCGAGAAAGTGCCGCTACCACTACCGAGAAAGCCGGGCTGACCGTGAATATTGCGGTGGGCTATGGCGGGCGCCAGGAGATCGTGGACGCGGTGCGTGCGCTTATCGACGACACCGCAGCCGCCGGCGCAACCCCCGCCGAAATCAAAGAGGCGGTGACGGTCGAGTCCATCGCTGAACACCTCTACACCAAGGGCCAGCCCGACCCAGATCTGGTGATCCGCACCTCCGGTGAGCAGCGTCTTTCAGGATTCCTGCTGTGGCAGGCCGCGTACTCCGAAATCTGGTTCACGGATACGTACTGGCCGGCGTTTCGCAAGATCGACTTCCTGCGAGCACTGCGCGACTATTCGCAGCGCTCCCGCCGCTTTGGCAAATAAAACCCTGGCGAATTAGAGCTTGCGCATGCGGACGCGCTGAACGGTGTGGTCGTAATCCTTGCGCAGCACAAGCGATGCGCGCACCCGCGTGGGCAGAATGTTTTCCACCAGGTTTGGCAGGTTGATGGACTGCCAGATTTCGCGTGCGGCGTAGGTCGCCTGCGCGTCGTCAAGACCTGCGTAGTGAGCAAAGTGTGCGCCGGGCTCTTGGAATGCGGTATCGCGCAGTTTGAGGAAGCGCTCGATGTACCAGTGCTCGATGTCGGAGGTCTTGGCATCGACATAGATGGAGAAGTCGAACAGGTCCGACACCATCAGCGTTGGGCCGGTCTGCAATACGTTGAGGCCCTCCAGAATCAAGATGTCTGGCTGGCGTACCTCGATGTACTCGTCCGGGAGAATGTCGTAGGCCTCGTGGGAGTAGATCGGAGCCTTGACCAGGGGCTGGCCCGATTTCACCTCGGTGACAAATCGCATGAGGTTGCGGCGGTCGTAAGACTCAGGGAAGCCCTTACGGGCCATCAAGCCGCGCTCCTTGAGCACTGCGGAGGGGTGCAGAAACCCGTCAGTGGTGATCAGGTCGACGCGGGGGTGGGAGTCCCAGCGCTGAAGTAGCACCTGCAGCACACGCGCGGTGGTTGATTTGCCTACTGCGACCGAGCCTGCAAGCCCGATGATGAACGGCACATGCCCCGGATCGCCGCCGATGAACGTTTCGGTGGCTTTGGTCAGTTTCTGGCGCGCTCGTACCTGCAGGTGGATCAGGCGCGACAGCGGTAGGTAAATGTCTTCGACCTCTTGCAGATCGAGGCTCTCACCGATGCCTGCGAGTTTGGTGAGCTCATCTTCGGTGAGCACCTGTGGCATGGTGGCACGACGTTTGCGCCAGTCCTCGCGGTGAAAATCGAGGTAAGGCGAAGAATCGACACGTGGCATGGCCCTATTGTTTCACCTTGGATCCTGTGCATGGAATTCGACATAACACCCGGGTTGCTTACATATACTTCGAAGCGGTAACTACGACCGAACGAGAAAGGACCCGGTGGACGTGTCTGAAGATTTCCGTTACCAGGATCTGGCTACTTTTGACCCCGAAGTTCACGCCGCGATTGTCGACGAGCTAGCGCGCCAGCGCAACACCCTCGAAATGATTGCGTCTGAAAACTTCGTTCCGCGCGCCGTACTTGAGGCACAGGGTTCTGTGCTGACCAACAAGTACGCCGAGGGCTACCCGGGCAAGCGCTACTACGGTGGCTGCGAGCACGTGGACGTTGTGGAGACCCTGGCACAGGAGCGTGCCAAGGAAGTCTTCGGTGCAAAGTTTGCAAACGTGCAGCCACACTCCGGTGCGCAGGCGAACGCCGCTGTGCTAATGGCACTGGCGGAGCCGGGTGACACCATCCTGGGCCTGAACCTGGCTCACGGCGGCCACCTGACCCACGGCATGAAGATCAACTTCTCCGGCCGTCTCTACAACGTGGCAGCGTACGAGGTAGAGAAGGACACCCACCTCATCGATATGGCCAAGCTGCGTGAGCAGGCTCGCGAGGTCAAGCCGAAGGTGATCATCGCCGGCTGGTCCGCCTACCCGCGCCACGAGGACTTCGCTGAGTTCCGCTCGATCGCGGACGAGGTCGGCGCCTACCTGTGGGTTGACATGGCCCACTTCGCCGGCCTGGTTGCGGCTGGCCTGCACCCGTCGCCGGTCCCGCATGCGCACGTGGTGTCCTCCACGGTGCATAAGACGCTGGGTGGCCCCCGTTCCGGCTTCATCCTGACCAACGATGAGGAGCTGAACAAGAAGATCAACTCCGCCGTCTTCCCTGGTCAGCAGGGTGGCCCGCTCATGCACGTCATCGCTGCGAAGGCGACCGCGTTCAAGATCGCGGGCATGGAGGAGTTCAAGGACCGTCAGCAGCGCACCATCGACGGTGCGAAGATCCTGGCCGAGCGCCTTACCAGCGAGGACGCGAAGGCTGCCGGCATCGACGTTGTCTCCGGCGGCACCGACGTCCACCTCGTGCTGGTGGACCTGCGTAACTCGCCGATGGATGGCCAGCAGGCCGAGGACCTCCTGCACGCCGCAGGCATCACGGTCAACCGCAATGCGGTGCCGTTCGACCCGCGCCCGCCAAAGGTCACCTCTGGCCTGCGTATCGGCACGTCGGCGCTTGCTACCCGTGGCTTCGGCGAGGAGGACTTCCGCGAGGTGTCCGACATCATCGCCGAGACCCTGATCCAGGGCGAGAAGGCTGATATCCCGGCGCTGCGCGCCCGCGTTGAGGCCCTGGCGGAGAAGTACCCGCTGTACCCGGGCCTTGAAGACTGGAAGATGCTCTAGTCGTTCTGGCCGTCGGCGGCGCTTGCGGTGTCGACATTGTGCCCGCGCTGCTCTGCGAGAGCGGCGCGGGCTTTTTGTAGCCAGTCCGGTTGGTCGTCGAGAAGCGCGCGGATTTGCTCCGTGGTCATCGACTGCTCAACGCCGGCTGCTTTCAGCGCGGTCACCGAGATGCCGAGCTTGCGTGCGACCTCGGTACGGGGGTGCGGGCCGTTGAGGCGCAGTTCTTGCAGCCACGCGGGCGGGTTTTCCTGCAGTTCGCGCAGTTCGGCGTGAGTGATGGCGCCGTCCTGGAACTCCTGTGGGGTGGCGGGAAGGTAGATACCGAGTTTTTTCGCCGCGGTCATCGGCTTCATTGCGGTGCCGGATGGGGTCTGTTCAGTCATGCCCAAAACGGTAGCATTACCTGCCATGCTCACCATCGCGTTCGTCACCGGTACTGAACCCGGCAAATGGTTCCGCCGCTACGCCCAAATGTCGGGCGAGGACCCTGCGACATTGCCGTCGGATGATCCGTTTCCCCTCGTCGGCAAGGATGCGGACGCGGCGCTGGTCAGGCTTCCGGACGAGCGGGTCACGGACGAATACCACGTGGTCCGGCTCTACGAGGAGGCCTGGGGCGTGGCCGTGCCAAAGGACTCCGTCTATGCGGAGGTGGGGGAGGTTGATCGCGGGGATCTTGCGGAAGAGATTGTGAATTTCGAGTACGCAGAGCAGCCGCTTATCGACGATCTGCGCACCGCCCTTTCCGTTGTCGCCGCAAACGTCGGCATCGCCTACGGGCCGTTGCCGTTGCTGAAGACGCTTGCGAAGAAGCAGATTAAGGCGCTGCCGATCGACCCGGGGGAAGGCGTTAATATCACGACGGTTGCGCTCGTGTGGCGGAAATCGGACGATTGTGACGCTATCCAGGACTTTGTTGGTATTACGAAGGGGAGAACTCCCAGGTCGTCGCGCAACACATCACACCCCCGATCGGGTGGGAAGAAGACTCGACGTTCGCGCGGTGCCCATAATGGGCGACGCACCTAAATCAACATGAAAGGTATGACAAATTATGTTTTCCCGTAAGATCGCTGCTTCCGCCGCTGCTGTAGCCCTGGCTGCTACCGGGTTAGTTGCGTGCTCTAACGACGACGACACCGCGGCAGAGACCGAGGTTGTGGAGGCCACCGCTACTGAGACGAACGTAGAGACTGAGACTGCGGCTGCGAAGACGGAAACCGCTGACGCTTCCGCAACCGATTCCGCGGACTCCATCGGCGCTGCGGGCGAGGGCACCGAGGCGACCGAGGAGATTACAACTGCTGACGGCGGCACCGCAATGGTTCCGGCTGGCGTCGTTGCTGCCATGGATAAGTTTGCTGAGCCGTCCTGGGGCGAGCCGATGAAGGTTGAGCAGGTCGACGAAGGCTGGATCGTTACGTACGACCAGGAGCACTACGTCACCTGGAATGAGAACACCGGTGGCGCACCGACCTGGGGTCAGATTGCCAACGAGTGGATGACCGACGTCAACGTGGATAAGAAGCTGGGCTTCCCGCTGGCTCCGGAGGCTGCTAACCCGGACGAGTCCGGCTGGACCCAGGAGTTCGAGCGCGGCTCCATCAACTGGACCCGTGCTGGCGAAGGCGAGCCGTTCGCCGCGGTGATCACCGAGAAGTAAACCGCGCCCATGTAACGGCGTTCGGCCCGGCCCCATGTGAGGGGCCGGGCCGTTTTCGTTTCCCGGTTAGCTCAAATCTTCCTTGAGTGGGTCTTCCTTGACCGGCAGGAGTATCACGAACGCGATGATGGCCAGCGGCACCATGAGGAGGAACACGGGGGTAAGGCCGTCGTTGTAGCTCGACAGCACGACTTCCTTCACCGGCTGAGGCAGTTGCGCCACGCTGCTCGGGGTTAGCGAGTTCGCGGCACCCTCACCGAATTGCTTGCCTAGCGCAGCACCTTCTTCGCCGAGTTTCGCCAGAGCTTCCGGCAGGCGCTCCTCCAGCTTTTCGCGCATGTTGTGAATGAACAACGAGCCGGACAGGGAGGCGCCGATAGCGGAGCCGATCTGGCGGAAGAAGTTGTTCGTCGACGTTGCGGTGCCCACTTGGGCGAGTGGGAACGAGTTCTGCACGATGAGCACAAGAACCTGCATGACCAGACCAAGGCCGAAACCGAAGATGAACATGTAGATCCCGAGCACGGTCAGCGACGTGTCCACGCTCAGCCGAGAGAACAGGAACAGTCCCACGGTGGTAATGAGCATGCCGGACAGTGGGTACATCTTGTAGCGGCCGGTGCGAGAGATGATGAAGCCGACTGCCGTGCCGGTGCCGAGCATGCCGAGCACCATCGGCAGCATCATAAGGCCCGCGTCGGTCGGGGTCAGTTCGTGCACCATTTGCAAGTACGTCGGGAGGTAGGCGAGAGCACTGGTCATCCCGAGGCCAAGCACAGTGCCCGCCAGGGTGGTCAGCACCATGTTGCGGTTGCGGAACAGCCCCATGGGGATCAGCGGGTTAGTCGCGCGCAGCTCGACAATCACGAACAGCACGGCAGCGATCACAGCGATAGCGCTGGTGGCGATGATGGTCGGGGAGGTCCAGTCGTACTGCGTGCCACCCCATGTGGTGGTGAGGATCAGCGACGTGGTGGCCACGATCATCAGCGTGGTACCGATGTAGTCAAAGTTCATGCCCTTGGCGGATCCGCGGCGCAGCTTCAGCACCTTGGTGCATACCGTCATGGCGAGCAGGCCGAGCGGGATGTTCATCCAGAGCGCCCAACGCCAGCCGGGGCCGTCGGTAAACCAGCCGCCGAGGACCGGACCGAGCACCGAGGACACACCAAATACTGCGCCCATCACGCCCATGTACTTGCCGCGCTCGCGAGCAGGAACGACTTCCGCGATGATGGACTGCGAGTTCACCATCATGCCGCCCGCGCCGAGGCCTTGGATGGCGCGGCCGATGATGAGCAGCTCCATGGTGTTAGCAAAGCCGCCGATGGCGGAGCCGATTACGAACAGGCCGATGCCGGTGATGTAGAGCCACTTGCGGCCCAATACGTCGCCAAGCTTGCCGTTGATGGGCATCGCGATGGTCATCGTGACCAAGAACGAGGAGATGACCCAGCTCATGTGGTCCACGCCGCCGAGGTCACCAACAATGGTCGGCAGGGCCGTGGCGAAGATCATCTGGCCCAGCGAACTCATCAGCATGGTCAGCAGCAGGGCGGCGAACACGACGCCGACGTTCGGGGGAGTGGCTTGAAGCGGGTGGCGTCCCGCGCGGTTGTCTACCATGTCATGTCCTTTGCGTAATTCGTGATGTCTTTGGCGTATTCGATGAGCTGCTCGATTGGGTCTCCTTCATCGGGCGGCGCCCAAAGGTACCTGGTCACGACCCCTTGAAATAGCACGACGATGAATAGTGCTTCCGCCTCCAGCGATCCCGAATGCTTGCGGTCCTGCGGGAAGGTTTCAAAGTGGGCGCGGAGGGCGCGACCAATTTCGGTGAGGAATCCGCGCTTTCGGGCGGCTTCGGCGTGCATCAAGCCCGGGTTGTTCTCCAGTAATTGACGACGACACTTCGCCGCCGGACCATCAAACGTGCCCGGCTCAACCACGATGGAACGAATGACAAGCTCCAGCACGTTGTCGCTCTGGGTCGTGCGGATCGCGTCCAGCGCGTCCTCGTCGAGGGTGAACGGAAACGATCCCAAGATCGCCTCGTCCTTAGATTCCACATAGTTGAAGAAGGTTCGCCGGGAGATGCCTGCCTCGCGGCAGATGTCGTCGACGGTGACGTTGTCGTAGCCACGCTTGTCGACAAGCGCCGCCGCCTCGTTGCGGATCCGCTGTAGCGTCTCGCGGCGCTTCTGTTCCCGAATTCCCTCATTTTGCACGGGGTGCAATATTACACCCGGTGCATGTTAAGGCAAACCGGCGGAGAGTTCCCCTTCTACCAGCGCTTTTTCGCCTTCAAAGTACGTCAGTTTCACAATCCCGGGCTCTTGCTTTTCGACGACCCACCGCCCCGAACCATCCCCACACGGCTTCGTCAACGGCACCGACGCACCGTCCTCACCGATCAGTGCGGTGCATCCGGTCAACGGATACGTCACCGACGCGGTCCCACCACCGAAGGTTGCCACCGCTGGCCAGGCCTTCACTTTCGCGTTGTCCTCCAGGCTGTTCAGGGTGCCGGTGTAGGTGCCGGTGGGGGAGGTGGAGTCGTCGTCACGCAACTGCGGTTGTGCCGTCACCGTGACGGTTTCGGGCACCTCGTTGGTCGGCTCCGGCTTCGGGTTGGCGTACCAATATGCCGCAGCGAGCGCGACGCCGATCACGGCGACAATCAGCGCGAGCACACCACCGACGACCCACGGCTTGTTCGGGCCACCGGCAGTGCGAAGCTCGGAGAAAGAATCAGGCATGAAAAAGCCCCCAGCATGTTGAAGTGAAGTGCTGGGGGCAGATTCTAGCTAGGTGCGAGTTGCGGCCTAGTTTCGGTCGGTGTTGGCCATGGACAGTACATCGAGGCGCTTGTCCAGCTCCTCCTCGGTGAGCTTCTCGCCATCAACGAAGCCAAGGTCGATGGTGGCCTGGCGGATGGTGATGCCTTCCTTGACCGCGTGCTTGGCAATCTTGGCCGCGTTCTCGTAACCAATAGCGGAGTTCAGCGGGGTCACGATCGACGGGGAAGACTCGGCCAGGGTGCGCATGCGCTCCTCGTTCGGCTCGATGCCGTCAACCAGCTTGGTAGCGAACTGACGCGAGGTGTTTGCCAGCAGGCGGGAGGACTCGAGCACGTTGCGCGCCATCATCGGGATGAACACGTTGAGCTCGAACTGGCCCTGGGTGCCGCCGAACGCCACAGCAGCATCGTTACCGATGACCTGTGCGGAAACCTGGGTTGCGGTCTCGCACAGCACCGGGTTGACCTTGCCCGGCATGATCGAGGAGCCCGGCTGCAGATCCGGCAGGTGGATTTCCGCGAAGCCAGCCAGCGGGCCGGAGCCCATCAGGCGGATATCGTTCGCAATCTTGTACAGGGAGACCGCAACGGAACGCATCGCGCCGGAGAACTCCACCAGGGAGTCGCGGTTGGCCTGAGCCTCGAAGTGGTTCTTCGCCTCGGAGAGCTCATCGAGGCCAGTGAGCTTCTTGAGCTCCTCGGTAACCTTGCCGCCGAACTCAGCCGGAGTGTTGATGCCGGTGCCCACAGCGGTGCCGCCGATAGCCAGCTCACCCAGACGGTGCAGGGTAGCCTCGACGCGCTCGACACCCAGCTCGATCTGGCGTGCGTAGCCGGAGAACTCCTGACCCAAGGTGACCGGGGTGGCATCCATCAAGTGGGTGCGGCCCGACTTCACAACCTCGTGCCACTCCTTCGCCTTCTTCTCCAGGGACTCCTGGAGCACCTTCAGCGCCGGGATGAGATCGTTTGCGGCAGCCTCGGTGGCAGCAACGTGAGTAGCGGTCGGGAAGGTGTCGTTAGAGGACTGGCCCATGTTCACATGGTCGTTCGGGTGAACCTCAACACCGTTCGCCTTCGCAATGGACGCGATGACCTCATTGGTGTTCATGTTCGACGAGGTGCCGGAACCGGTCTGGAACACATCGATCGGGAACTGGTCGTCGTGCTTGCCGTCCGCAATCTCCTTCGCAGCAGCGATGATCGCGTCCGCCTTCTCAGCGTCCAGCTTGCCCAGGTCCTTGTTCACCTGAGCACACGCAGCCTTCAGCAGGCCAAGGGCGCGAATCTGCTGGGCCTCAAGGCCGCGGCCGGAGATTGGGAAGTTCTCCACAGCACGCTGCGTCTGGGCGCGCCAGAGAGCGTCGACGGGCACCTTGACCTCGCCCATCGTGTCATGTTCGATGCGGTATTCCTGATCAGCCATGATTGTCCTTTACTTCTGTCCCATGCACGCCACGCACGCTAAAGTGCGCTCGTGCCTTTCCAAAGATCGATTATGCCCCAGATAACAAAAACGGGGAGCTGTAATGTCTGAAAACCGGACACAAAAGGCCCCCGCATTGAGGGATGCGCTGGTGGCGTTGGCGGCAATGGCCATTATGTACGCCCTTTTGGCGGGACAAGGTCTGCTGTTGGTGCACGCGAACGTGTCCCGCACCGTCGCGATCAGCATGCTGCCTCTCGCGGTTCTCATTGCCATCGTTGTGCCCTTGGTGCTGCTTATCCGCTACATGAAGAGTCGCGGACTCGAGCTGGGGTTTACGCGGCTAGGGAGTCGAGGCTGGCATGTGCTGTGGCAAGTTCCGGCAGTGATCGTCGGGGCGGCTGCGTCGAGCGCTATCGTCGGCTCGCTGATCGGGATGGAACCAGGCGGAGGCTCAACCGCAGATGACTTAGCCAAAGATGCCGGAAGTGTGGCGCCGGTGCTCATCTTGCTTGCCGGTTATCTGCTGCTCGGGCCAGTGATTGAAGAGATTGTGTTCCGCCGTGTGCTCATGGGCTACTTTGACACGCTCATGCCGGCAGCAGCGAGCGTGCTGCTCACCTCCGCCATCTTTGCTGCAGCCCATATCGCGCCACCCGTGATCGTCTACACATTCTTCTGCGGCGTCGGCTTGGCGCTGGTCGCACGGTTCCACGGCAGCATCACCGCGAGTTTCATCGTGCACGTAGCCAACAACGTCGCGGCTAGCGCAGCAGTCATTGGTGCCTTGTTCTAGAACGACAAAGCCCCGCGCTCTTCGCTGAGAAGGCGCAGGGCAGCAGCCAGGGTTCTACTCGGTTGGCTCGGAGTAATCGACCACCGAGTAGTCCTGCAGCTTGGCCAGCTGGTGCTGGGATTCGACGTAGCGCACGGTGCCGGACTTCGAACGCATCACCAGCGAACGGGTGGTGGCGCCAGACTTGCGGTAGGTCACGCCACGCAGCATGTCACCGTTGGTCACGCCGGTAGCGGCGAAGTAGCAGTTATCAGAGGTGACCAGGTCGTTGATGCCAAGGACACGATCCAGGTCGTGGCCAGCGGCGAGTACCTTCTCGCGCTCCTCGTCGGACTGCGGGGCTAGCATGCCCTGAATGTCGCCCCCAAGGCACTTCAGCGCACATGCGGTGACAACACCTTCCGGGGTGCCGCCAATGCCCATAGCGATGTCGATGGAGCTGTTGTCTTGAGCGGCAGCAATTGCGCCGGCAACGTCGCCGTCCATGATGAAGCGAACCTTGGCGCCGGCGGCACGGATCTCCTCGACCAGCTTGTCGTGGCGCGGGCGATCCAACACAACAACCGTGATGTCAGCCGGACGAACGCCCTTCGCCTTGGCAACCGACTTGATGTTGTCCTCTACAGAAGCGGTGATATCAATCGCTCCGACCGCCTCCGGGCCGACAGCAATCTTGTTCATGTAGAACGCGTCCTGCGGGTTGAACATGGAGCCACGGTCTGCAGCAGCAATAACAGAAATCGCGTTCGGGCGGCCCTCTGCCATCAGGCGGGTGCCATCTACCGGGTCAACGGCGATATCCACCGCAGCACCACGGCCGGTGCCAACCTGCTCGCCGTTGAACAGCATCGGGGCCTCGTCCTTCTCGCCTTCGCCGATCACGATCACGCCGTCCATCTCCACGGAGTTGATCATCTTGCGCATCGCGTTCACGGCAGCGCCGTCGCCCTCGTTCTTCTGTCCGCGACCCACCCAACGGCCGGAGGCGAGCGCTGCCGCCTCCGTCACACGGACGAGCTCCATTGCTAGGTTGCGGTCAGGGACAAGATCAGACTGTTCAGTCATCGCGGGGGCCTTCCTCCAGAGGACAAAAATCGACCCCTCTATTCTGGCACTTCCACACGCCGAAGTGTTGGTATCGCCCACCTTTACGGGGGAGAAGCCCGCCCGTTCTGGGGTGCAGGTGGCTCATGACATACTGAAACGCGTGGCAAACGACAAGAAACCCCGCATCTTCCAAAACGGCCGAGACATGGCAATCAACGCCGTGCTCATTGTGGTGCTCATGCTCGTCGCTGTCGGCGCGACCGGGCTGTGCTCCTTCAACCCCGGCGCCCCCGAATCCGGCCCCGTGCAGGAGGTCGACGCAGAAGCGTTCCTCGACCTCGAGGCGCGCGCGGTGGATTACCCGGTGCGCTACCCGCAGATGCCAGAAGGCTGGACCACCAACTCGGCGCGCCGCAGCATGCTTGCCGGCAACTCGGCACCCGTCGTCGGGTGGGTCACCCCGAACCGTGGCTACCTGCAACTCACCCAGACTGGCGTCGATAAGGATGCGGCGCTCCAGGCCTCCAACGCCGACAACCGCATGCTCGATCGCACAGTGCGTATCGACGACACCGACGTCGAGGTCTACACCAGCGACGAACGCGAGGTCCGCGACCTGTGGATTGTGGACGCCGGCGACGCACGCTTCGTCGTCACCGGCGCAGGCAGCACGGACGAGTTCGAAGAGCTCATCAGCGCAGCGCTGAAGGCTACTCCGATCACACCCCAGTAGCTTCTAGTACTTACTGCTCAGGAGCCTGCCCGCTGACCTGACGGGTGCTGATGGCTTCTTCGACGCGCTTCGAAGCGCCGTCGAGAAGCACCTCGCACCGCTTCGCCAGCGCCTCACCGCGCTCCCAATACTTCAACGACTCGTCCAAACTCATCTGGCCGAGCTCCAAAATCTTCACCGTCTCCACAAGCTCATCGCGAGCCTGCTCGTAGGTCAGCGTCTCCGGGTCCGGGAAAGCGTTGTCGTTCGCCTGGCCGGATCCAAACGTGTTGTCTGTCATGAGTGTTCCTTAAACGTTCTTAGTTGACTTCAGCTGGTTGCATTAATCAGCGGGAGTGGTGGACATCGAAGCGGCGGTAATCGAGCCATCGCCGACACGGATACGCAGCTGCGCGCCGGGCTGAGCCTGATCAATAGAGGTCACAACCTCAGGGCCAGAGTGGTCGCGCGGAACCACCTGCACCACGGCGTAACCACGGGCCAAGGTTGCAGAGGGGCCGAGCGCCGACACCTGGGCGCGCAACGCCGAGACCTGCTGGTTCTCACGCTGCAGCACATGGGAAATGTCGCGGCGGATCAACGCCTGGGCGCGCTCCACTTCCTCGCGGCGGCGCGTGATCGCCATCATCGGATCCGCTAGGGCAGGACGGGTGCGAATCGACGCGAGGCCGTTTCGTTCCCGCTGCACCCATCCGCGCAGGGCGGCGGACATGCGGGCACGTGCTTCGTCGATAAGCGCACGCTCCTGCACAACATCCGGCACGGCGCGCTTCGCGGCATCGGTTGGGGTGGCGGCGCGAACATCAGCCACATTGTCCAGCACCGGATTATCCGGCTCGTGGCCAATCGCCGAAATGACAGGTGTGCCAGCGGCCGCCACCGCGCGTTGCAGGGCCTCCTCCGAAAACGGCAACAAGTCCTCAACCGAACCGCCGCCGCGGGCGATGATGATCACCTCCACGTCCGGATCGCGATCCAGCACTTGCAGTGCCTCGATCACCGCAGGCACGGTCGTCGGCCCCTGTACCGGCGTGTTGATGATCTCGAAGTTCACCTGTGGCCAACGTCCCTGCGCCACCGTGACCACGTCACGCTCAGCAGCCGAACCACGCCCCGTGATCAGGCCAACCTTTTTCGGAAGGTAGGGCAGCGGGCGCTTGCGTGCCGGATCGAACAGGCCCTCGGCCGCCAACTGCTTGCGCAACGCCTCAATGCGCGCCAGCAACTCGCCCGCGCCAACGTGGCGGATCTCCGCCACCTTCATCGAAAACGAGCCGCGGCCTTGATAAAACGTCGGCTTACCGTATGCGACCACGCGGTCGCCGTCCTTCAACGGCACAGCCATGCCGGTCAGTAACGACGTCTCCGCCGTCAACTGCACCGACACCTGCTCCTGCGTGTCCCGCAACGTCATATACGACAGCCGCCACGACGGCTTCGTATTAATCTGCGTGAGCTGACCCTCAATCCACAACCAACCCAGCCGGTCGATCCAACTCTTCACGGAGTTATTGAGCTTGGCCACAGACCACGGCGTTTCCGGCGTGCTCTTCGGCGGCGCCCCTTGCGCTTGTGCCATGCGATGCTCCTTTCTCCCCAGTTCTTCTGCCAGGTAAACAGTACCCGGCGGGCACGATTTACCCGCCTACTGTTTTTGACGCAGATTCGTTAGGGTTGGTTCCATGACTGATCAGGGTAAGAAAGTGCTACTCGCGTCCCCACGCGGATACTGTGCAGGCGTGGATCGCGCCGTGGAGACCGTAGAAAAGGCGCTGGAGAAGTACGGCGCCCCCGTCTACGTGCGCAAGGAGATCGTGCACAACAAGTACGTGGTGGAGACGCTGCAGGACCGCGGCGTGATCTTTGTCGACGAAACCGACGAGGTCCCCGAAGGATCCCACCTCGTGTTCTCCGCCCACGGTGTGTCGCCCGCAGTGCGCGAATCCGCCAAGGAGCGCAGCCTGCACACCCTCGACGCATCCTGCCCGCTGGTGACCAAGGTGCACAACGAGGCGAAGCGCTTCGCCCGCGACGGCTACCACATCCTGCTCGTCGGCCACGAAGGCCACGAAGAGGTCGAAGGCACCGCAGGTGAGGCTCCGGACATCACCCACCTCGTCGACGGCGTCGACGGCGTCGACCGCCTGCCGGACTTCCCGGAGGGGCAGAAGCTGGTGTGGCTGTCCCAGACGACGCTGTCTGTCGACGAGACCATGGAGATCGTCAACAAACTGCACGAGCGTTACCCGAACTTGGAGAACCCGCCGAGCGACGACATTTGCTACGCCACCCAGAACCGCCAGGCCGCGGTGAAGAAGATCGCGCCCCAAAGTGACCTGGTCATCGTGGTTGGCTCCCAGAACTCGTCCAACTCGAAACGCCTCGTCGAGGTTGCCCTCGAGGCCGGTGCGCAGAATGCTTACCTGGTCGATTACGCCCACCAGGTCGACGATGCCTGGTTCGACGGTGTCAACACCGTCGGCGTGACCTCCGGCGCGTCGGTGCCGGACATCCTCGTCCGCGAACTGCTCGACTACCTGGGGGAGAAGGGCTACGGCGACGTGGAAGAGGTCACCACCACCGTGGAGACCATCACGTTCTCCCTGCCGCGCGAACTGCGCCTGCCGCGCCGCGAGGCACCGCTCGAGGCATAAACCCCGCCGAGAACGACCAAAGGCCTTGCCCCGTTGACATCGGGACAAGGCCTTTAGCCTTTGTACAAGTCCTCGCCGAGGCGGTGAACCGCACGTGAAGAACCACCGGTTTCACCGGATCTACGCGAGCCACCCGCATTTGCCTTGCGACGACGCGCCCCCTCCGACTTCGCCCGCTCCAACAACTCCTGCACAGGAACCGACCGAGCCTGCTCGCGAGCCCTCCGCCCTTGAGAATTTGTGCGACGGTTGCTGCGGTTCTGCGAGGTCCGCTGGGCGGTTTCGCGTCGGCGAATCGCATCGTTTTGCCGACGGATCAGTCGCAGCCGCACCGCAGCGATAAGCAGCGAGCCCGCGGTGGTGAAAAACAGTACCGGGAAGTACTCCGCCACCGGGTACGCGATACCGAGCAGTGCAGTCTTAGCGCTCGCGCCGCCAGCCGACAGGCTCTCGCGCGACATGAAGTAACCCGTGGCCACCAGCGCGGCGACAAACATTAATGGTGCGCTCGTCACCGTCAGGGAAAGCCCCTTCGGGTTCACCAACGTGGTCACCACAATGACCGCGAGGGCGTAAAGCGCAAGAAAGGGCCACGAAATTACACCTGCGGACAGCGACAGCAGCACGCCGGTGAACAGGGCGGCGAACACGATGCCGAGGCCAGACCCCGTCGGCAACCCAACAAAGGTGGCGGACGTAGGGGAATGGCTCCGGCTCGAAAGATGTGACACGCTGACGCAGCTTACCTGTCATTGTCCTCCGCCATGTGCCGGGCACGCGTTGAAACCGGATTCAGCTCGGGCGCCTGCTCCCGCCGTACGGGAACATGGGCCTCCTCAAGCTTGCGGGCCGTCACCATCACGCGGGAATCCATCGACGCCAACGTGGCGTTGTATGCCTCAACTGCCTTCTCCAATGAGGCGCCGACTTTGTTGTAGTGGCGGGCCATCGTCGATAAACGCTGATGCAGTTCCGCACCGAGGCGCTGGACCTCTTTCGCGGAGGCGTTGATAGCTTCCTGCCGCCACCCCAGCGCCACTGTGCGTAGCAGCGCAAACAGTGTGGTCGGGGTGGCGATGACCACGTCGCGCGAAAACGCATAGTCCAGGAGTTGCGGATCGAGCCCGAGCGCGGCATCCAAAAACGGGTCCGCCG
The DNA here is from genome assembly GCF_001807545.1 of Corynebacterium sp. HMSC08F01. Lineage (NCBI taxonomy): Bacteria > Bacillati > Actinomycetota > Actinomycetes > Mycobacteriales > Corynebacteriaceae > Corynebacterium > Corynebacterium sp. HMSC08F01. Next base: position 23,557 of record NZ_KV789285.1, read on the forward strand.
GAACGAACAACACAACAAACTCCGGGGTGGGTTGAAACGCCTCAATGTAGGCCTTGCCCGACAACGTATCCACATGCGAACGCAACAAATGCGCATGGCGACGCAGGTGGGCCTCGTGCTCCTCAGGATCGTCCGTGTTCAGCGCGTCGAGGTAAGAGCCGAACGGAACTTTCGCGTCCACCACGATGTTTCGGCCCTGGGTGAGGCGGATGATCATGTCGGGGCGGACCCGGGTGTCGTCGATACGCATGTGCGCCTGCGTATCAAAGTCGACATGTTCGAGCATGCCTCCGAGCTCCACGACGCGCTCCAGCTGCATCTCGCCCCAACGCCCGCGCGTCTGCGGGGAGCGCAGCGCAGTGATGAGTTGATCGGTGCGGTCACCGAGGCGCGCGGAGGTGCGCCCGATCGCCTGCACCTGCCCTGCGATTGCCGACGACGCCACCGCCTGCTGCTTATCCATCGCATCAATCTGCTCACGCATGTCCTTCAACGCGCGAGCGACGGGGCGAAGATCCTGCGGCGGCGCCGGCTGTGGCGCAGAGCGGCGAAACCACGCCACGCCGGTGAACACCCCGACGATAAACCCGGTGAGGAGACCCGTTGCAAGGATGAGAAAGACCGTGGAGGTTTGCATGCCGGAGATCTAACCACCCCGGCACGACACACTACTCGTCGGGTTCGCTTTTATGTTCGAACTCCCTGCGGCGCAAGATGGTGCGATTGCCTACCTCGCGCAACTTCTTCAAGCTGTTCGACGCGAAGTGGGGCGACTCCTTGTCCTCATCACCTTCTTGCACGTCCTCTTCGGGGGTCTGCGGAGCGTTCACCCAGTCACGCTCGCCACGCCACGCCTCGCGCTTGTGTACAGACTCGGCCTCGTCGATTTCCGCAATGAGCTTGCCTTCCGGAGTGGCGAAGGTGAGGTCCTCGGCACGGACCTCGCCGGCGTTGATGCGCAGGATATCCAGCACGTAGCGGTACACCACAGCAATCATCGCCGCCGCTGGTACCGCGAGGAAGCCGCCCATGAGGCCGAAGAGGCCGCCGCCGACGGTCACGGAGATCAGCACGATCACCGGGTGCAGGTTCATCGCCTTGGACTGCAGCAGGGGAGAGAGCACGTTGCCCTCAAGCTGCTGGGTGGCCAGGACGATGCCGAGCACGATCAGGGCCTTGGTGAACCCGAGCGTGACCAGTGCGATCAGGACCGCCAGCGCGCCCGCGACCACCGCACCGACGATCGGGATGAAGCCTGCAACGAACGTAATAATCGCAAGCGTGAACGCCATGGGAACGCCGACGATGGCAATGCCGATGCCGATCACCAGCGCATCGATAAGCGAGCACACCGCCTGCGCCCTGATGAAGCCCGACAGGGTGTTCCAAGCGCGGGTCAACAGTTCCGTGAAATGGAGTCCCGTGCGTCCGCCCGTCGCGCCGCGCAGCCACGGCAGGAAGCGGTGGCCGTCCTTCAGGAAGAAGAAGGTCAGCACGAACAGCACCATCAGCGTCACCGACAGGCCTGCCGCGGTGTTGATGCCGGAGAACACGCCACCGGCGATGGCGCCGGCCTGGTTCTGGACCCACCGCGTGATTTCGTCGACACCCTCGTTCAGGTTCTCCGGGTTAAGGTTCAGCGGTGGACCCTGCGCCCACAACTGCAGGCGCTGCACACCCTCGAGCGCTTGGATGTACAGCAGCCGCGACTGGCCCACAATGTCTGGGGCAACGATCATGCCGAGGGCAGCAAGCACCCCGAAGAACAGCAGCATGGTCACCATCGCCGCGAGGCCATCGGCGAACTTATGGTTGCGCAGCCAGCTCGCAACCGGGGCAAGTACCGTGCACACAATCAGCGCGAGCACCGCAGGCAACACACCCACCCAGAAGGCGCCGATGAGCTTGCCTATTGCGAAGAAAAACAGTGCGATGACCAGCAGTCGCAGCGTAAATTTCGCCCCGGAGGAAACCCAGGCGTTAAACACCACGATGCGATCGACGCGGTCGTCGCGCTTGTCTGCAGTCTGATTCGGAGCGGTCACGCGAACTATTGTGCCCCACTGCACATTGCTTTGCGACGAACCCCTCACAACCAGCGCCACAACGTGGGATAGGATGGAGCGCCGTGAGCCTTACTCTTGGAATTGTCGGTCTGCCCAACGTTGGTAAATCCACCTTGTTTAATGCGCTGACGCGTAACGAGGTGCTTGCCGCTAACTACCCGTTCGCCACCATCGAGCCGAACATCGGCCTGGTGGAGCTGCCGGATCCGCGCCTGGACCGGCTGGCGGAAATCTTCGACTCGGAGCGTGTGCTGCCCGCGACCGTGTCCTTCGTGGACATCGCCGGCATCGTCAAGGGCGCGTCCGAGGGCGAGGGCATGGGCAACGCCTTTTTGGCCAACATCCGCGAGGCGGACGCGATCTGCCAGGTGGTGCGTGCGTTTTCCGACGACAACGTCATCCACGTCGACGGCCAGGTCAACCCGTCCTCCGACATCGACGTGATTAACACCGAGCTGATCCTCGCGGACCTGCAGACCATCGAAAAGGCCCTGCCACGCCTGGAGAAGGACGGCCGCAAGGACAAGGACGTCGCCGACCAGGCCGAGGAGGCTAAGAAGGCCCAGGCCATTCTTGAAGACGGCCGCACCCTGTTCGCCGCCTCCAAAACCGGCGACATCGACCTGGCGCTGCTGCACCACCTGCACCTGATGACCGCCAAGCCGTTCCTCTACGTCTTCAACTCCGACGAAGCCGTGCTGACCGACGAGGCGAAGAAACAGGAACTGCGCGAACTCGTCGCCCCTGCCGAGGCTGTGTTCCTCGACGCCCAGACCGAAACCGAGCTGCTCGAACTTGACGACGAAGACGCAGCCGAGCTCCTCGCCGCCGTCGGCCAAAACGAACCAGGTTTGAAGACCCTGGCCAAGGCCGGCTTTGACACCCTCGGCCTGCAGACCTACCTCACCGCAGGCCCGAAGGAGGCTCGCGCCTGGACCATCCACAAGGGGGACACCGCCCCGAAGGCCGCAGGCGTGATCCACTCCGACTTTGAAAAGGGCTTCATCAAGGCCGAGATCGTCGGCTTCGAAGACCTGGACGCGCTCGGCTCCATGGCCGAGGCCCGCGCCGCCGGCAAGGTCCGTCAGGAAGGCAAGGACTACGTCATGGTCGACGGCGACGTGGTGGAGTTTCGTTTCAATGTAACCTAAATACGCTATGAGTAGCGTATGACTACGCGCGCTGCTATTTACCTCCGTATCTCGTTAGATGCTGCCATGGACGGCCTCGCCATCGACCGGCAGCGTCAGGACTGCGAAGCCCTCGCCGAGCAACGCGGCTGGGACGTCGTGCATACCTACATCGATCAATTGATCTCTGCATCAAAGAAGGACGTGGACCGTCCCGACTACGACGCGATGGTGGCGTCCTTTGAGCGCGGCGAGATCGACGCGATCATTTGCTGGGACCTCGACCGCCTCACACGACAGCCCGCGCAGCTCGAAGAGTGGATCGACAGGGCGGAAGAGCAGGGGCTGAAACTCGTCACCGCGAACGGTGATGCTGACCTTGCCACCGACGGCGGCAGAATGTACGCGCGTATCAAAGCAGCCGTGGCGCGCGGCGAGATCGAACGCAAAAGCATGCGCCAATCCCGTGCGCAACAGCAGCGCACCGAGCAGGGCCGCTGGTACTCCGGCGGTGTGCGCCCGATCGGCTACACCTCCACCGGCGAGATCATCCCATCCGAAGCCGCCGCCGTGCTCGGTATGTTCCGCACTGTCGAGAGGGGCAACTCCATGCGCGACATTGCGCGCGCCTTATCTGGGGTCGATCAACCGGGCTTGCCGGACATTCCGACCACGCCGCGCCATATGCACACCGTGGTCACAGAGCGCAACGCACGCCGTCGCGCTGCTGGCCAGGAAGAAAAGTCGGTTCCCGACGCCCAGCCGTGGGCCTACACGTCGTTGCACTCGATCCTGCGCAACCCCGTGTATGCCGGTTACTCCACCTATAAGAAGGCCAAGCGCAAAGGCGTGTAGAACAAATACCGCCGTGTCACGCATATCGTCCGCGACCCCGATACCGGCGAGCCGGTGAAAGGGCAGTGGGAGCCGATCGTCACACCCGATCTGTGGTGGCGTGTGCAAAACGTGCTCGATGATCCCGACCGGCTGACAAACAAGGAGCGCCGGAACACTCGCCGCCATCTTGGCTCGGGCCTGTATGTCTGCGACGAGTGCGGCAACCCCGTGCACACGCATGCCGACCGCTACCGCTGCGCGGCCTGTGGCTTAGTGCGCACTCACAGCGTCGATGATTTTGTGCTCGCCGTGATCCGCGCCCGCCTTGGCCGTGACGATCTAGCAGACCTGTTGCCAACTGCGGATGACGACGAGGTCGACGCCATCGACGACGAACTCGCTGAGCTTCGCGCAAAGCTCGCCCGCGTCCAGGCTGACTACGACGAGGAGCTTATCGAGGCCCGTGACCTCAAGCGCGCGCGAAACCGTTATGAGCCGCAGATCGAGAAACTCGAAACGCGCCGTGCCCGCCTTGCTGGCGCATCGGCGCTGCTCGACACAACCGGCTACGCCTCGCCCGTGGACGCCTTCGACAACGCAGAGCTTGCCGTGCAGCGTCGAGTCATCAACACCCTGTGCCAGGTGCGCCTGCGCCGTGGCGTGCGCGGCACCAAGACCTTCAACCCTGAATCGGTGCAGATCGTGTGGAACTAGGTTGCAGTGTGTGGCACATCAACAATCGCGCGCATGTGCTGCGCCTTAGGGGCGGCCTAAGCAAGCGCACGACACCGTGCGCTTGCGGCGTGCGAAACTAGGCAGGAGTTTCGCGCAGCTGACGTTGGCGAGGATGACGTCAGAAGAGAGCAAGGACGAAAGGGCGTGTTGCGGGCAACCCCACTCCGTACGGGGTGAATCCAAGACATAGCGGACCAAGGACAACCACCGCCCTCCCGAGCCTAAGGCCTGTGAAAAGTACCAATATAATTAGAAAACTGGTTCTATTCCCATTTGTATTCACTTAGGGTAGTTTCCCTTTTGAGGCAATCCCGCCTCATTTCCTCTCTCAAAGGAGACTGTTATGCCCCCCAAAAAAGCGCACTCGGCAGTTTGCAGCGCTGCTGATTGCCTCTGCTCTGAGCGTTTCCGTATCTAACTCAGCCGTTGCTTCCGCAGAAGAATTCCAAGACCACGGCGCCAAGGGAGGCTTTGCTTCCGGTGTGATGGCCGAGCTACTCGGCGAGGCAGCACCAGCCTTCACAACCTACTGGGCATCTGTCGGCCGGAAAGTTCGCTACCCTGCAGGTGGCGGTACCTGGGAGTACGGATTCTGGGACGCTAAGGCGCGTTCTTATTTCACCGTGAATCGGTGCCATACTTCGACTGTGACCGTCAACGACAGAACGCAACGAAGCATCAACACCCGCGGCGGCCAGAAGTCGATCGCCGAGCTTTGGGCAACGAATTTGCCGGGCACTAAGGACAGCTACTACTACAACTTCTGCTAGAACTCATGCGCATTCGACCCCTAGTACTTGGGCTTTTGAGCCTACTTCTTGCTGCAGTCATCGCGACTACTGGGTGGCTGCTGACAGCCCTGGTTGACTCCACCAAGCCCTTGTCCTTAGGGGTCGAATCAACCTTTAGTCTTGACTACGTCGAGCCTAAGACTTCACTCGCGGAGGAACTTGAGTCAGACCACGCACCGACGGTAATCCGTAACTCACTGGTTTCATTGGCCGAGCAGAACGGCTACTCCATCTACCGGCTGACTGGCACCGATGACGCAAGCGGGACTTCCCACGAGGTTTTCATCCCGCTGGAGCAAAATTATCCAGCACCGGAACGCATTCCCCGGCTCAACCGGCCGGATGCCTTGAGCCAAGCGGCCAGTGAGCTTGGGTCGCTGGATTACCACGGTGACTACGTCTTGGTTCCCAAAGCAACGGGTGGCAATGCGAACCACTTCTACGAATCGGCCAGGAATGACGGGCTCAGGCTAAGCGAAAAGACGCAGTTCCTTCACCTCATCCAATCGGTCGTATTCCGCCTGCCCGCGTTGGTGGCGATCCTGTTTCTATTTGTCGTTTCCCTTTTTGCCCTGGTATTTGTTCTTCGGGTTTCCGGTCTTAGATTGGCAGCGCTGCGCACAATAAATGGAGGGCACCGCAGTCAAAAAGGCAATTGGCGGCAATGGACCTTTGTCATCCTCCCGCACCTAGTTCTCATTGGCCTTGCGAGTACATTCCTCGCCCGCCAAGGGAGCTATTCTTTTGCCCTCCTGTTCCTCAGATTCTACGCCGCCGGGATAGGCTTGGCCCTGGCTACCACCGGTTTGGCCGTAGCCGTCACCGCCCCATTGTTGCGCCGCGCAGTAGCGCTGCTGGGGCAGCGTGCCCCCGCAGAGAAGGCGGCGGGAAAAGCGCTGAAAGTAATTTCGGTCTTTACCTGCGTGACCTTTGTAGCAGCGAGTCTTAGCTCAGCGGCTGCGCTCCGCTCCTACCAGCAGGAATCCGAGGCCCAGCAGACCTGGAAATCTCTCGCGGAGTTTGGAGCCTTGCATTTTTCAGCCAACTTCGACGGCCCTGCTGGCCGCGTGGAAGGAGGCGAGCTCTTGCCGCCCAGTCTGCAGCAGAACTTCCGCGACTTCGCGCTCAGCTGGGAACGGGAGCACGGGGCTGTCCTCAGCCATACTTTGCCGAAAGAAGGTACCGGTGTGCCGGACTCCTGCCCCGTGGCACTTGCTAACCGCCAATGGCACGATCTGCAGGATTATCAGTTCCGTCCCGGAGACGACAACCACTCGGTCGACTATTCCGCAGCCCAAGAGCATTTCGCAGCTTCCGTGGATCTGTGGGCTCAGGAATCCGGCGACCTGCTCCTTAAATCTGCGCAAATTGGTCCGGTCAGTGCCGATCATGCGGTCGGATTCATTAGTGGAACAATGTCGGGGGAACTGGTTCCCGGCGATTGTTTTTACGTGCTTGAAACGGACGATCTATCCGGCTTCGACGCAGACTTCCTAGGCTCCACAGCTTCGAGTGGAAATTTGCTCTTCGCGGATTTCTCGGAACTGGGTCCAGAACTTACCGCTGCCGGCCTCGAAGGCTACGTGTACCCGGTACGCGCGGCCGATCGCGGTCTGGCCGAACTAGTAGCCAGCACGGCGCTGTTCTGGCTGAGTATCCTGAGCGTCCTCGGAGCTTTGCTCGCCACGCTTGCGGCCTTGATAGTCCAGGCGCGCATCCAGCTCCGAGTTCACCGTCGCCTCCTGGCACTCCTCCACAGCGCTGGGCAATCACCGGACAAAACGATGTGGCGACTATTCAAAAGCCAACTGGTCAGCCTGACAGTTGTCGTCATATTGTCCGTCCTGGCTCCGCTACTGCTTCCCAACCCGTTCCTCTACACCTTCACCGCGCTAAGCTGCCTTGTCTTAATCGTCTACCTCGGTTTTGTCCGTCTCAGTATTTCTCAGCACATGTCCGCCTCCCCTAGGAGTCACAATGTCATTGGCTAGCCCCAATCAGTCCCCCACTCTGCCGCCGGAGATTTCCACCTCTCATCTCTGTCTCGCCGCGGAGTCGACTTTTTCTGTGGGGCGCAGCACGCGGATGGTGAAGAAGTCCCTCGTGGAAAATGCAACGTTTTCCCTACCCGGGCCAGGCTTTGTCGCCATCTGTGGAGCCAGCGGTTCCGGAAAGACTTTGCTGCTCAACACCTTGGCCGGGCTCCTGCCGCCGGCGGACGGCCTCCTCCGGATAGACGGTGAGAATGCCTCCGCGTGGAGGATGAAGCGGAGGCGGAGGTTCTGGCGAGAACGCGCAGCGATAATCCACCAAGACCACGGAATCATTCCCGAACTAAGCTGCGAAGATAACCTCACCCTCGGGCTATCCAGGAAGCAATACTCCAAAGAAGAATTGCTGCACTCCCTCGGCGAAGTCGGTCTTGATGTCCCCTTCGACGGGCCGGCAGCTATTCTCAGCGGAGGCGAGCAGCAGCGGCTGGCGATCGCCCGAGCCCTGCTCCGCGGCGCGGCTTATGTGTTCGCTGACGAGCCGACCGCCTCCCTCGACCCCACTAACCGCGACCAAGTTATCGCGCTCCTGCGGCGAGCTGCGGACGGGGGCGCACTCGTTCTGGCCGCCACGCACGATGCCGCAGTTATTGCTGCCGCTGACAGCACCTTGCGCATCAATGATCGCCAGGTCACAGTCTCCGGCTCTGCGCGGGATTAAATCGCGATGCCCGCGGCCTTGGCCACCTTCCGGTACCCGGCCGCATGGACCGCGACGCTGGCGTGGGCGTTGAGTCCGCTGGGGTTGTCGAGCACGGGCCTGACCCCCGGAAAGTAGACACGTCGGGGGTTAGCTATGCTGCTTGGGTCAGCGTAGCTGATGTGAGTGCTTCGAAGTCATTGGGGGCTAGAAAGTTGCACCAGGAGTGCCGTCTGCGGGTGTTGTAGCGCATGCACCACCGGAAGACTTCTTGGCGACTGATGTCGAAGTGGTCGAGTTCAAGTTCAATGTAACTTAAGGCGCGCCAGTGTTAGTCGTATGACAACACGTGCTGCCATTTACCTTCGCATCTCGCTCGATGCTGCAATGGACGGTCTTGCCATCGAGCGTCAGCGCGAAGACTGTGAAGCCATTGCAAAGCAGCGTGGCTGGATGGTCGTGTACACCTATGTGGATTAGTCGATCTCGGCCTCTAAGAAAGACGTGGAACGTCCCGATTACGACGCGATGGTGGCTAGTCTTCAGTGAGGCGAGCTAGACGCGATTATCTGCTGGGACTTGGATCGTCTAACGCGGCAGCCCGCGCAGCTCGAAGGGTGGATCGACAGAGCGGAACAGCACGGGTTGAAGCTTTTTACCGCGAATGGTGATGCGGACCTCAGTACTGACGGAGGCCGGATGTTCGCGCGCATCAAGGCGGCCGTAGCACGCGGTGAAGTCGAGCGTAAAGGGGCTAGGCAGTCACGCGCCCAACAGCAGCGTGGAGAGCGAGGGCAGACACCGTCCTCGCCGGCTACGGCGCAACGCAGGCGATGCCAGGCCCGCTGTTCACGTTCGCGTCCTTCCTCGGTGCCAGACACCACGCGCAGGTGCGGCCCTGGCTGGAGCGAATGCCGCGGTGGTCGGCATTCTCGGTGCAGCGCTGTACACCCCGGTGTTCACCGCCGGGGTTTCCGGCGTGATCACTCTGTCCATCACCGTGGTCTGCTACGCCGCGCCCACCTCGTGGAAGGTCCCGCCCTGGGCGGTCGTCATCGGCGCGGCCCTGGTCGGCTGGATTGTGCTGTGAACTTCGCTCTCGTCCGGTGCTCGGCGCTGAAGCGCGCCAAGGGAGGGAACCGGGACTAGAGCGTCACGTTGGCCAGCACCGCACCGGTGGGTTGCGCCGCGCCGGCGGCGACTTCCTCGGTGACGAGGACTGAAGCAGTTCCACCGGGCAGCGGCATCCACACGTCGTCGTGGGGTTCTTGGCCGATGACTCCAGCCGATTCCATGGCGCCGTCATCCATGACTGCCCACACTTGTGCCCCCATGCCGTCGTCGAGAGCTGGCTGGCCGTTGACCATGGCGCCGCCCTTGCCCATGTCAGAGCTGATCGCGATGTCGAGGCTCGCGCCCATCGCGTCGGCCTGACCTTGACGCGCGTCTGCCTTGGGGATCGAGGACGCAGGCGTGGTGGAAGTATTTGCCGACGTCCACGCCAATGACGAAGTCATAGGCCATGGGTGTGTTCCTCCTAGCGATGAATTAGAAGTTGGACTATTTGAGCTTCATCGCTGGGGGTGGTCGGACATACTTAGTACTGGCATCTACATTACTGTGAGACCTCATACCACCTGGGCTGGGTCAGGTTCCTATTAGCAGTTTGAGTATGTCACTGTCTTCGGCGGCATCACCCCCGGATCATTTTCAGACAGGGGCGGGAATAAGCCATACCGAAGCCAGCGACTAGTTCTACTGTCCTTTCAGACGGAGGGAACGGAAATAAACATAACCCGCCCAATCGGGTGGACAGGCTATGAATCTTCGGTGCCCTGAGGTGGAACTGCTAACAACGAAATGGGGGGGAACGGGGGCAAAGTCAATAATTCGAGTCTGGCATAAGTTGATAAGGATTGCCTAACCTAATACTGTTTCAAGTTATGGTCCCGATCGGGAATCGGCAACGGAAGCGAGGCGGCGACGATGAACAGAAAACGTGGATCGACCAGAGAACCCCTCTCCGGAGGGGGAGTCGGGGACGCGGGCCCGGACGGGACGGGCGACGGCGACGCGGTGGCGTCGCAGACGGACGACGGGCGGTTGGTACACGCCGCACCGGTCGCAGTGGGGGGCCGACCATACACCCGCGACATGCTCGTCGCCGCCGCGATCGGCGTCGCGGGGTCTCTCATCGTCGTGCCCCTGACCTACCTGCAGGTGTTCGCCGGCATCGCCCACGTTTATCTCGTCGCGGCGACGCTCGGGTTGTGGTTCCTGCCGTGCGTCGTTCCCCTCATCGTCGTCCGCAAGCCTGGCGCGAGCCTCATCGCGTGCCTTGCCATGGGCGTCGTGTCCGCGGCGACCACCCCGTTCGGCGTCGCCGCGATCGGGGCGCTGATCATGGAAGGATTGCTCATCGAGCTTCCGTTCATGGTCACCCTGTACCGGCGGTGGACGCGTCCCCAGTTCGTGGCGTCGGCGATGTTATTCTCCGCGCTGATGGGAACGATGGCCCCGCGTGCCGTCGGCGTCGACTCGCCGACCACGCCCATGGCCCTGATCAGCTTCGCCGTAGCCTTGGCATCGAGCCTGGTGTTTTTGGTCCTGGGCTTTGCCGTCGCAAAGGGGCTCCGCAGCCGCGGGGTCACCCGATGACCGGCGGAGCGCCCGCGTGCGCCGGTGCGACACGCGGGACGGCCCCGGCCCGGTTGTGGGTCAGTGGCGCGGGAGTGCGGCACGCCGATGGGCGATGGGCACCCGACATGGTGGACCTCTCCTTCGATTTCGGCACGATCAACGCCATCACGGGACCCGTGGGATGCGGAAAGACGAGCCTGGCCCACCTCATCGCTGGACTGATACCCTCGCACATCCCCATCGACCATGCCGGATCCGTGCACATCGTCGATGCCGACGGCACCGAATGCCCCGTGGACCGGGACCGGGTCACCTTCGTCGGGCAAGACCCGGCGACGCAGGTGCTCACGCTCCGAGTCGTCGATGACGTGTCCATGGCCCTCGAGTTTTCCCTCGTGGAAGCCGGCATCGTCGCCAAGCGATCAGCCGAGGCCCTAGCGGAGCTCGGGCTGTCAGAGCTCGCGGAGAAGGATCCGTGGGCTTTGTCGGGCGGGCAACGCCAGCGGATGGCCATCGCCGGTGCGGTGGCCAGGGCGCCGGAGGTCATGATCTTCGACGAGCCCGCGGCCCACGTCGACGAGGACGGTCGCCGGTCGCTGTTCGCCGCCATCCGTGACTTGCGGGCCCCGGGGCGCGTCATCCTGCTCATCGAGCACGACCTCCGCCCGTTCGACGGGTGGGTCGACACGGTGACGATCCTCGATGCGGACGGGAGCGTCGCCGCCCACGGAGCGCCGGATAACATCGTGGTGAAGGGCATTGCGACGACGGCCGCGACCGCCGGAACGCCGGACACCAGTACGCCGGGCACGGGGGCACCGGACCGTCCCGGTCCGGACCGGCGGCGAAAGTCCCGGAGGGCCGGGAATGGCACCGATCCGGAATCGGAGGCGGATGCCGTTCCACTGCTGGCCTTGACCGGAACCCACGTGGCCCGAGGCGGGGAGAAGATCCTGAACGGGGCCGATCTGACACTGGAACGGGGCGAGATTCATGCCCTAGTCGGCGCCAACGGAGCCGGTAAGTCCACCTTGCTGGCGGTGCTGTCGGGCCAGATGAAGGCGGGAGCGGACCTCCGGATCGACGGCGCGTCCGCCTGGCGCGTCCCCGACGCCTTCGCGTCGTGGGCGTTCCAGAACCCCGAGCACCAGTTCACCCGCGCGACCGTCGCCGCGGAAATCGACTCCGCGCTGGCCGGCACGGACCCGCACGGGCCACTCGGCACCGATGAGCTGCGGAAACTGCGGGAAGCCCTGTTCCCCCGGGCACTTGACCCCGTCTCGCCGTTCGTCCTGTCGGGCGGACAGAAAAGACGGTTGGGCATCTTCCTGGCGGTGGCGGCCAATCGCCGTTTGCTGCTTCTCGACGAGCCGTTGGCGCACCTGGATTCGCCGAGCGCGCGCATCGTGCTGGATGCGCTGGCGGAATACGCCGGGGCCGGCGGAACCGTTGTGTTCACGTGCCACGACCGCCGTGTCGCGCGAACGTGGGCGGATCGGGCGAGCATCGTCGCCGAAGGGAAGGTCGCCTGGTCCGGTCCCGCGGCCGACGTGCCGGCTGCCCCGGAGTCGTCCCGGCGGGATCGCGCACTGCCCGTGGCCGGCGCACGGACGTCCGGGGACGAAAGCCCCTGGACCGGTGAATCCGCCGCTCGGAGGCGCGCGGGGTTGAACGCCATCACGATCGTCGCGGCGGTGATGCTCGTCCTCGTCGCCGGGCTGCTCTCCGGCGGAGACGCCGTTCTCGCGCTGACGGGGGTCGCGTTCCTCGCACTCGCTGCAATCGCGGAGCGCGACGTTCGGGCGACGGCGGGGAAGGTCCTCCTCGTCCTGTTGATCGGGGTGTTCTTCGGCCTGCTCGGGTGGCGCTCCGAGTTCTACGGCGGTGGGGATCCGGCGGAGGCCGTCCGCCACGGCATCCATCACGGACTGCTGCTGACGGCCGTGTTCGCGGGGACGGTCCTGGTCTCCGCGTGCATGCGCGTCGAGGAGCTTTTCGACGCCATGGTGCAACGCTTCCGGGTGCCCTACACATGGTGCACCATAGCGATTTCCGGGGTGAGCATCGCGGCGTTCCTGCGCAGCGAAATCCCCCATCTGACATGGGCGATTAGATTGCGCTCGATGCGACCGGGGCAGTCTTTCCGCTCCGGCTTCATTCGCGCGACGACGCCCGCGCGCATCGCCTTTCCCTTGTTCGTCAGCGCCGTGCGCTGCGCCGAAAAGCTGTCCTTGACCCTGGCGATGCGCAACTTCGGCCGCCATCCGCGGCGCACCTTCCGCACCGATCACCCCTGGCGAGTGCGTGACGGATTCGCGGCCGCAGCGTCCGCCGCGGCCTTCGTCGCCGCCCTGGTGTCCGCAGTGACTTGACGGACGCCCGGAACCGGCGGGTCCCGGGCCCGCGAGCGTTTCCGAGCTTGTGCGGAGACGCGCCCCACCCAGTTGCTTCACCCTTTCAACCCTTCAGACACATCCTCCGGGTCACGCCATGCGGGCCCGGTCCGCCCGGCACCGGCATGGCGCCGACAACCGAAAGAGGTACCAATGAACACGATCCGGACCATCAGCGACGTGCTTCGGGACAAGGCCGATGAGACGAAAAAGGGGGCCGATCTTGATCCCGCGCTGGTGTTTCTCGACAGCCTGGCTCCGGGGATCGCGGTCGACGTCGGGGATTTCGGCGCGGAATCCGAAAAGGGGCTGCTGTCCCGGGTGGCGCCCTCGATCGCCGATCTCCCGCACGGAACGCCGGTTGCCCGCCTCTGGGCGGAGTTCGGCGGGGTCGATGAGACCGACGGGGAACGGGGGCCCGTCTGCGTGCCCTGGCCGCAGCAGTCGCACCGACGCTCCTGGAGGACCTTGGGCTTTCCGGCGACCGGGTGACGGCGACGGAGTTCAACTCGCTGCGCTCGCTCATCGATGCCCGCACCCGGTACCGGCCCGAGGGTCGGGTGAGGGAGGCGTTGTTCGTTTTCCCCGATGACGGCGAGGCTCACAACCACGACCAGTGGCGGGACCACCTCGTCGATGACCTCTGCGTCGCCGGCGTCGCGGGAAACCACTATTCGTTCGTCCTCGGAGAGGATGCCGCGCTGACCGGGGCCCTCATCGGGGAGTACATCGAACGCCGGCGCCAGGCGCCGGAAACGGACGACAGGGCAGCGGACCCGTCGTCCGAAGGAATCGACCGGTCGCGGGACCGGGGAAACGAAATGGAACATGACTGACCGACGAAACGGCGGGGAAGCACGGGACCGCGACGCGGGCGAACCCGTGAAAGTGCTGGTGGCCGGAGGTACCGGCGTCACCGGACGGCTCGTCCGGGGGATGCTCGGCGTCGTCGATGGGATTGAGCTGGCCTACACTTCCCGGCAGAAACCGGACGATGGCCCGGGGCGGCACTTCCCGCTGAGGATCGCCGCCGGCCACAACGAGATCTGCAGGGTCTTCCGCAAACACGATTGGGTGGTCAACTGCACCGGCCCGTTCGAGGTGCATGCAGACTCACTCGCCCGTGCTTGCATCGACTCAGGCACCGGGTACATCGACGTCAACGATTCGATCGACGCCCGCCGCGCGATCATGGCCCTCGACGGGGATGCTCGGCGGGAGGGGGTTCCCGTGCTCACCGGGTTCGGCCTGTGCCCGGGCTTGTCGACGGCCCTGTTGATGCTCGGGGCCCGCGCTGCGGGGGCCGAAGAGGTCCGCGATGTGCGGGTCGATCTGCGAATTGGCGCCGACCAGGAATCCGGGGCCGCGTCGGTCGAGTCGATGTTCCGGACTATCCGCGGCGGATACCGCACGATGCTCGGCGGCACCATCGTCGAGGTGCGGCGCAACCCGGTGTCGTCGCAAAGCGGAATCAGCTACGAATGCCCGGACATCGACGTCGTACGCGAGGTGTGCCCCTCGATCCGTGGATATTCCTACCACGTCGCCTTCGATGCCCTCCCCGATGAGTCGGTGGAGAAAATCCGCACGTCGAGACTGTACTCGATGCCCGTTGTCTCCGGTCTGCTCGCCCGTCTCGGAGCGGCCGTGACATCGCGGAAGGCGCGGGCGAAGGGCACTCCGCAACCCGCCGAGCTGGTCGTCGCACTGTCCTCCGCCGGCGCGGGCGATGCGGGGCCGGCGGCCGAGACGACCGTCGTCCGGGCGACCGGCCCGGGTTCCTACAAAATGACCGCGGCGATTGCTGCCGCCACCGTTGTGGCGGTCGCGGGGAAGCCGGTCGCGCCGGGGTGCCGGGATCTCGTCGGCCACCCCCGGCTCCTCGAACCGGTCCTCGCCTTCGCCCGCGATGCGGGCATCCATATCGAGGTGCCACATGACAACCCGACCACGGGGCCGCTGCCGACAGCGGCCCACTGCGATACCAAAGAAAAGGGGAAACGATGACGGATCAAGCTGAACGAGGTGCGGCGATCGTCGTCCGCGACCTCACGAAGAGCTACCCGATTGCGGGCAAAGCGGGCACCCCGCCCGAAGGCGGGGCAGGTGCCCCGCCGGACGGCGGGCGCAAGGGAAAGCGCGGTGCCCGGATGCGCAAGCATGTGCTCGACGGCGTGAGTTTCACCGTGCCCACCGGGGCGATCGTGTCATTCCTCGGCCACAACGGTGCAGGCAAGACCACCCTCATCCGAATCCTGTCGACGCTCATCACCGCCGACTCCGGCGAGGTGAGCATCTTCTCGCGCGACGTGAAAGAGGACCCGGCGGGCGTGCGCGCTGACATTGCCACCACCGGCCAATTCGCGGCGATCGACGAGAACCTCACCGGCCGGGAGAACCTGGAGTTCTTCGGGCGGCTGCGCGGACTCGACCGCGCCGCCGCGGCCGCCCGCGCGACGGAACTGCTCGCGCAATTCTCGCTCGCAGACAGTGCCTCGACGCTGGCGTCGGCCTATTCGGGTGGCATGCGGCGCCGCCTCGACATCGCCGCGTCGCTGTGCGTCGTGCCCAGGCTGCTGTTCCTCGACGAACCCACGACGGGGCTGGACCCGGTCAGCCGCGAAGAGCTGTGGGGCTTCATCCGGCAACTGCGGGACGACGGAATGACCCTGGTGCTGACCACCCAGTACCTGGAAGAGGCGGAGGCGCTGGCAGACCACGTCCATCTGCTCAAGGATCGCCGCATCGTCGCCAGCGGAACGCCGGAGGAATTGCGCCGCGCCTTCGGGTCGCACGTGCTCCGCGTGTCCTTCGCCACCGCCGCCGAGGCGGAGGCGTTCGCCCGCTGCCTCGGGGGAACGTGCCTGGACGGCGCCCGCGTCGCGGGGAAGTCGGTGTCCCTCGACGTCGACCCCGGACCGCGGGTCCTCGAGGCGGTGGCGCAGGCGATGGAGGCCTCGGAAGCGTTGCCGGATTCGCTGAGCGTGTCGCCGCCCACCCTCAACGAGGTGTTCATATCGATGAACGCAGGGGGTGCGGCGCGATGAGTGCGACGTCGGTCGCGGCGTTTCTCCGTCGGGATCTGCTGCTGTTGCGACGCAACACCGCGTCGCTGATCTCCATGTTCGTGGTTCCGCCCCTCTTCCTGCTGTGCCTGTACGCGGTGTTCGGGTACTCGGCGGAGCAATCCGGCTTCGGGTACCTGCGTTTCGTGCTCGGCGGCTGCCTGTTCCAGGCGGCGATGTTCACCGCCGCGGCGTCGGCGATGGCGGTGGGACAGGACGTCGAATCCGGGCTCGTTGACCGCGTGCGCGTGTTGCCCGGGGCCACAGGCGGCTATGTCGCCGGCAGGCTCGTCACCGATGTGCTGCGGATGTCCGCGTCGATCGCGGCGCTGCTGGTCGTCGCGTGGGCCTGCGGCCTCGACATGGCTGTCGGTGACGTCGCGTGGACTGTCCTGTGGTCGCTGCTCGCCGCGGCGGTCCTGTCCCTGGTCACGGACGGGGTGATCCTGATGGTGCCCGCCCCGGTGTCGACGGCCTCATCGATCCAGGCGCTGGAAATGCTGCTGCTCATGTTCTCCACCGCGTTCATTCCGGCGACCGCTTTGGACGGCTCCCTTCGCGACGTCGTGCGCCACATGCCTTTTTCGCCGGTGATCGAGGTGATTAGGGCGGCGTCCCCGGACGCCTTCCCGGATCGCGCCGGGGAAGAGGCCGCCCTGTGGCTCGGTGTCGCGGCGGTCGCCGGAATCGTCCTGTTCATCCGCCGGTTCACCTCGAGGAGCGAATCATGATTGGCGCCATCTTCGTGCATCTGCGGCGCATCGCCCACATTTGGCTGCGGCGCCCCGACTTCTGGTTCATGACGTTCATTGCTCCGCTCGTGTACCTGTTCATCGTCAACCGCATGTTCGGTGGCCTGGTCAGGCAGCTCACCGGAGAGTTCGAACTCCGGAACGCGGTCATCCTGGTCGTGACGGCGTGGGCGTTCATCCTGGCCATCACGGGATCATCCACCGTGTTCGTTGAACGCAGCAATGGCTTCCACGAGCGGTTGATCACCATGCCGGCGCCGTACGCGGCCGTGCCGGCCGCACGGATCATTGCCGAGTTCATCCGGATCATGGCGATGACGGCCGTCGTCGCGGCGGTGGCCGCCTTGCTTTCCGACGGCCCACCGGAGGTGTCCTGGTGGTGGAGGATCGCGGTGACCGGCGCGATGGTTGCCGCGGCGGCCGCATGCACCGGCACGTACATCGCGTTCTCCATCACCAGCCCCCAGGGTTCCGTGGCCCTCATCCCGTTAATCATCGTTGCGATGTTCGTCAACACGGTGCTCATGCCCGCCGACCACTTCCGTCCCCTCCTGCGCGGAATCGCCGGGCACACCCCCGTATCCGCGGCCGGCGAGGCCGTCAACGGCACCGGGGCTGCGGGTCTGGTGGTCTGCGCGGCCTGGTTCTTAGGCATCGCCGTGCTCGCGGCGTGGGGCATCGCCGTGAAAACGAGGCCGGGGGAGTCTGCATGACGGCCCGCGAATCCGAGCATCTAACCCGAAACCGCCGCGTGGATGCGGCCCACACACCCGGAGACAGAACCAGATGAAGTCGATTGCCCAGATCGTCCAGAACAACCTCAGACTCCTCGCGGCCTACGAGGACAAGGTCCAGCCGAGGTTCCTCAGCCGCTATGCGCGCGAACCGATGGACGCCGCCGTGTACCGGAAGCTCCGTGCGCTGGATCCCGGGCCGGATGCGCCGGCCCGGGTCCTCGACCTCGGTTGCGGAACCGGGTGGCTCGCCCGCACGCTCGCCGCTGAGTCTCGCTATCGCAGGGCGAACATCGTCGGCTACGACCTGTCGCCCAATGCGATCCGCATCGCCCGCGAACGCGCCGCCGCCGACGGGCTTGGGGCCCGGACGGAATTCCACGTTGCCGACATCCTCACGCCGCTCGCGGGAGAGCCCGGCGGGGCCTGTGAAATCTGGGTGTGTGGCGCGCTCCACCAAATGAAGGATGCGGGAGCCGCGCTCGGCAGGGTCGCCGGGCTGCTCGCCGATGGAGGCATCGCTTACGTGCAGACGTTCGTCGAGGATCCCGACGTGAACGAGCATGTGGACATGGCCGTCGTTGCGAAGATGGGCCACCGGGTGTTCCGGGGCAGCGAGGTCGAGGACCTCGCCGAAGC
>NZ_KV789286.1:0-36739 GCF_001807545.1 Corynebacterium sp. HMSC08F01
CCCGCGGCTACCCGGTGAAAAACACCAACCACGGGGCAATGGACCAACTCTTCGGCTAGGAGATCGTCGCGATCGTGGCGTTCGCCTTGACTCGCTCACCCTGCTGCGCCGCCAGTGAAATCTGGCCGTCGCGGGTTGCCTTGATCTGGGATTCCATCTTCATGGCCTCGATCGTGGCAATTGGGTCGCCCTTGGCAACAACGTCGCCGTCAGCCACGAGCCACTCCACGATGGTTGCTTCGTACTTGGTGGTGACGGCCCCTGCGGCATCAGCAGCCGGAGTGGAAGCCTCGGCCGGGGCTGCGTTTCCTCCGCCGGTGCCGAGGAGGGCGACGGGGAAGCCGATGGTGTGGAGTTTGCCGTCGATTTCGATGACGACGTTGCGGCGTTCGTCGTAAATGTGCTCGATGTCCACGTTGTTGTGGCGCTGCGACGGCGAGTAGTTGTGGTCCACCCAGTCGGTGTAGACGTCCAGGGTGTCGCCGGTCAGTTCCGGGGCGACGACCATGTCGCGGTGGAACGGGATGACGGTGCGCACGCCTTCGATGGTGAACTCGGACAGGGATTGTTCGGCGCGGCGCAGGGCGGTGTCGCGGTTGGGGCCCCAGACGATGAGTTTGCCCATGAGTGAGTCGTAGTAGGGCGGGATCTGCCCACCGGTGAGTACGCCGGTGTCGACGCGTACGCCGGGGCCGGTGGGGGCGTCGAAACGCGTCACGGTCCCGGGCGACGGCGCGAAGCCGTTGGTCACGTCCTCGGCGTTGATGCGGAATTCGAAGGCGTGGCCGTTGATCTGTGGGTCGACCGAGTCCCCGTCGACGAAGGAGAGGGGAAGCCCGTCGGCGATGCGGAACTGCTCGGCGATGATGTCCACGCCCGTGACCGCCTCGGTGACGGGGTGCTCGACCTGCACGCGCGTGTTGACCTCCAAAAACGACACGGTGCCGTCCTCGGAGACGATGTATTCGACGGTGCCGGCGGACTGGTAGTTGGCCTTGCGGATGATCTCGCGTGCGCCTTCTTCGATGGCGTTGCGTTGCTCGTCGGTCAGGAATGGCGCGGGGGCTTCTTCAATGAGTTTTTGGAAGCGGCGCTGGGTGGAGCAGTCGCGGGTGCCAAGTACGGCGACGTTGCCGTGGGCGTCGGCAAGCACTTGCGCTTCGACGTGGCGTGGGTGGGTGAGGAACTTTTCCACGTAGCATTCGCCGCGGCCGAACGCTTCGCGTGCCTCACGTCCGGCGGATGCGAAGCCTTCTTCGATGTCGGCTTCGTCGAAGACAACTTTCAGGCCGCGACCGCCGCCGCCGAATGCAGCCTTGATGGCGATTGGCATGCCGTGTTCTTCGGCGAAGTCGTGCGCTTGTTCCCAGGTTTCGAGCGGTTCGCCGGTGCCGGGTGCGAGTGGGGCGTTGGCTTCGACGGCGAGGGCGCGGGCGGAGAGTTTGTCACCGAGCAGTTCGATGGCGTCGGGGGATGGGCCGATCCAGGTGAGGCCGGCTTGTTCGACGGTGCGGGCGAAGTCGGCGTTTTCGGAGAGGAATCCGTATCCGGGGTGGAGGCAGTCGGCGCCGGCGCGGTGGGCGATTTCGATGAGCGCCGGGATGTTCATGTAGGTCTCGGCGGAGGTTTTGCCGGGGAGGAGGTAGGCCTCGTCGGCGACTTGGGTGTGGAGTGCTCCGGTGTCGGGTTCGGAGTAGACGGCGATGGAGCGGATGCCGAGGTCGCGTGCGGTGCGTGCGATGCGGACGGCGATTTCTCCGCGGTTGGCGATGAGTACTGCATTCAAAGTCATGTTCGGTCCTAGAAGTGTTAGAGGGGATAGCGTTCGAAGCGGAGTTTGGCGCCGGGTGGGAGTTGGGCGGCGATGTCGACGTCTTCGTTGATCACGGTGGCCATGACGGGGTATCCGCCGGTGACGGCGTGGTCGCGGAGGAACAGGACGGGTTGGCCAGAGGGTGGGATTTGGATGGAGCCTGCGACCATGCCTTCGCTGGGGAGTTCGCCTTCGCGTTCGCGTGTGAGGGGGACGTCGGATTCGAGTCGGAGGCCGACGCGGTTGGAGTCGGCGGTGACGGTGAATGTGGTGTTGAAGAAGCGTTCGACGGCGTCGTTGCTGAACCAGTCGTCGCGGGGGCCGAGGACGCAGCGTACGGTCCCGACGACGTCTGCTCCGTCGCGTTCGACACGCAGGGGGTTGGTGAGTAGTGAGTTGGCGGATTGTGGTTTGGCTAGGGACATGGCGATGGTGTCGCCGCTTTGGAGTGGTTTGGGTCCGAGGCCGGAGAGCATGTCGGTTGCGGCGGAGTTGAGTTCGGTGTCGGCGATGAGTCCGCCACGTACGGCGATGTAGGTGCGGAACCCGAGGCGCGCTTGCTTGACGACGACCTCCGCACCCGCCGGGACAATCGTCGGCGTTGCCAGCAGTACTGGCCTGCCGCCGACGGTGACGTCCGTGTCGGCACCGGTGACGCAGATGACGGTTTCGGTCAGTGCGGTCATGGTGAGCCCGCCGATGTTTTCGAGCAGGGTGGCGTTGCGTTTGTTGCCTACGGCTGCGTTGGCGGTGCGTGCGGAGGCGCGGTCGGCGGAGCCGGAGGTGGTCACGCCGAGGTTGCCGTTGCCTTGGCGGCCGAGGTCTTGGTAGAGGGTTTGCAGCCCGGCGTCGTCGAGTGTGAAGACGGGGCGGCGTGGTGGGGTGGCGAGGTGGTGGCGGGCGAGGGTGGTGTCGTCGTTAAGTGTGTCGACTGCTCTGTAGTGCACACGGTCGCCGGGGGCGACGAGGGCGGGCGGGGTGGCGGTGGAGTCCCACATGGGGGTGTTGGTGGTGCCGATGAGCTGCCAGCCGCCGGGGGAGGTGCGTGGGTAGACGGCGGAGAATTCGCCTGCTAGTGCCACGGCGCCGGCGGGCACGGCGGTGCGTGGGGTGTCGCGGCGCGGGATGCTCAGGGCGCGGGTGGCGTCTTCGGGGACGCAGTAGGTGAAGCCTGGGGCGAATCCGCCGAAGGCTGCGACCCAGGTGGTGGAGGTGTGCCAGTCGATGAGTTCGTGGGTGCTCATGCCGAGCGATTCCGCCAGCGGGGCGAGGTCTTCGCCGTTGTAGAGCACGTCGATGGCGATGTCGCGTGGTTCGGTGTGTTCTGCGGCTGCGGGACTGTAGGTCTGCAGCGTGTCGATTGCCTTGGTGGTCGCGGTGGGCGAGTCGAAGGTAAGCAGTACGGTGCGTGCGGCTGCAACGACGTCGGTTTGGTGGTCGAGCGGGCTTGCGGTGAGTGCGGCGTAGTAGTTCATCACCGTGGCCAGGTCGGGCAGGTCGACGATGAGGCCGCGGGTGCCGACCCGTTTGATGCTGAGGGTCATAGGACGCTCGCGATCGTGATGTTTTTGTCGCGAAGCTTGGCGACGACACTGCGTGTCAGCTCGACCGAGCCTGGGGAGTCGCCGTGGACGCAGACGGATTCGGCCTGCACTTTGACTTCGGTGCCGTCGATGGCGGTGACGGAGCCGGTGGAGGCGACCTGGAGGACGCGTTCGGCGACGGCGGCTGGGTCGTGCAGGACGGCGTTGGGTTCGCGGCGCGATACCAGCGTGCCGTCGGGGTTGTAGCCGCGGTCGGCGAACGCTTCGCGGATGACGCGCATGCCGGCTTTTTCTGCGATGTCGACGGCAACACCGCCTGGCAGCAGCATGACGGCCAGGTCGGGGCTGAACGCTTTGATGCCGTCGATGACGGCTTTGGCGTGGGCCTCGTGGTGGACGATGGTGTTGTACAGCGCGCCGTGTGGTTTGACGTAGCGCACGTGCATGCCGTGAACGCGGGCAAGCGCGTCGAGGGCGCCGATTTGGTAGAGGGTTTCGTCGGCGAGTTCGCCGGGCGTGTAGTCCATGAATCGGCGGCCGAAACCGACGGGGTCGTTGTATGCCACGTGTGCGCCGAGTGTGACGTTATGTGCTGCGGCGTCTTTGAGTGTTCCGGCTATGGAGTGGGGGTCTCCAGCGTGGAAGCCGGTCGCAACGTTTGCGCTGGAGACCATCTGCAGCATCGCCGCATCGTCTGCGACCGGGTTGCCCGCAGTCGTTTCACCGAGGTCGGCGTTGAGGTCGATATGCATGACCCCAGTTATACCGCTGTTCGAGTGTGACCCCGAACATAAGGGGGGGGTGCGGGGCTAGATGAGCTGCCCGCTGTTGATCTTCTCGATCATCTCGATGATTTCGGTGCTTAGCTCAATCAGTTGGTGCTGGAGGTAGTCGGATGCGCCCTGGCGATCGTCGGCACGCAGCAGCTCCACGATGTGCTCATTAATGCCGATGAAACGGCGGTTGAAGGAGGGGTCCTTCTCCAGAATTGGGAGGGTGGCTAGGCGGAGGAAGGCGTCGAGCTGGTCCATGGTGTCGCCGAGGGTCTTTGAACCCATCGAGGACAGTACGACGTGGTGGAATGCCTGGTTCACAGCGATGAACAGGTCGTCGTCCTGTTCCTCAATTGCGGTGCGGCCTTCGGCGTTGAGCTCCTCGAGGCGGTCGACGTCCAGGTCGGTACCCCATAGCAGTGCAGCAGGTTCGATTGCTGCACGTGCGCGGAAGGTGTCGGTGATGAATTCCGCTGTTGGGGTCGCGAGGAACACACCGCGGTTGGGGATGCGCTCGACCAGGCCTTCAGCGGTCAACATTGCGAAGGCTTCGCGCAGCGTATTGCGAGATACCCCGAAGCGGTCAGCGAGGGCCACCTCGTTGAGCTTCTGTCCGGGGATAAACTCACCGCGCGAAATCGCTCTGCGAACTTCGGCGGAAACGTTATGTGCAAGCATGGCATCCGTTTAGGTCAGCGTTACCGGGACTTTTTGAGTGACCCGGTACGGTATTGAAAAGGTTTCGGGAGAAGTATAGCCCATAGATTGTTCAACAATGTCTTCCCTCGCGAGATAATTGTTGTGTCGTTTTTGTCTGTGAGTACGGTTATACCTATGAGCCAAGCTAAAAAGCCGCCGAAGTTGTCCCGTGATGCCTATGAGCAGGAGTTGCTGCGCCTCCAGGCTGAGTTGGTTGCGATGCAGCAGTGGGTCGTCGAAAACGGCGAGCGTGTTGTGATCATTATGGAGGGGCGTGACGCTGCGGGCAAGGGCTCCGCAATTAAGCGCATCACCCAGTACCTCAACCCGCGTCAGTGCCGCGTGGAGGCGCTGCCGAAGCCGACGGACCGCGAGGCGGGTCAGTGGTACTTCCAGCGCTATGTGGAGAAGCTGCCGACGGCAGGCGAGATCGTCATCTTTGACCGTTCCTGGTACAACCGTGCCGGCGTCGAGCGCGTGATGGGCTTTGCCACCTCTGAGGAGTACCGCCGCTTCCTGCACCAGGTGCCGATCTTTGAGCGCCTGCTGGTTGAGGACGGCATCGTGCTGCGCAAGTACTGGTTCTCCGTTTCGGATGAGGAGCAGTACAAGCGTTTCCAGTCCCGCCGTGAGGATCCGTTGCGTCAGTGGAAGCTTTCGCCGATGGATCTGGAGTCCATTACGAAGTGGGAGGAGTACTCCCGCGCGAAGGACGAGATGTTTGTCCACACCGATATTCCGGCGGCGCCGTGGTACACGGTGGAGAGCGAGGACAAGAAGCGGTCTCGCATCAATGTCATTTCGCACTTGCTGTCGACGATTCCGTATGAGCATATTGAGCCTGACCTCCCAGAGATTCCCGAGCGTCCGGCGATCACGGACTATGAGCGTCCGCCTCGCGACGAGTTCCGCTACGTGCCCGATGTCGCCGCCAAGTTGGAGAAGCGCAAAGTGGGCA
This sequence comes from Corynebacterium sp. HMSC08F01, assembly GCF_001807545.1. Taxonomy (NCBI): domain Bacteria; kingdom Bacillati; phylum Actinomycetota; class Actinomycetes; order Mycobacteriales; family Corynebacteriaceae; genus Corynebacterium; species Corynebacterium sp. HMSC08F01. The sequence continues at coordinate 5,788 of NZ_KV789286.1, forward strand.
AGGGCAGCAAGAAGAAAAAGAGAAAGTAGTTACCGGGGCAGCCACTGCGCAAGGAGCGCCCGGACCGGGGTAAGGGTTGATGCGTAGGCGAGACCGCCAAGTACGGCGAGCACGCCCACGGCGATGCCCGCGATCGCCCCAGGGCTGAGAGCAGTCGCCCCGAATGTCACGTTGAGATCCACTTCAGAGTCTTTTAGCAACGTGCCCTTCGGGTAGTGCCTGAGGGACTTCTCCATGCCGGTATCCGACACCGTTGTCCGGTTGTGCTCTGTCACTCGTTTCGGCGGGGTGATCTCGCTGCCGAGTGTGAAGGTGACCAGCGGCTCGTCGTCCCCCTTGGCGCCGACTGGCTTGTACGTCTTGTTCGCGACCCCGGCGAGGAGGTAATCGCCGTACAAAGTGGCGTTTTTTCCCTCCACCTTCAGCTTGAGGTCCGAGTATTTTACATCTACGGCCCAGCCGTCGTAGCCACCCGCATTCTTGTATCCCTGTACCTGCGCTGAGCCGTCGAGCGCGAATGTCCACGTCTTTCCGGTCCGCGTCGCGGAGGTGACCGGGAAGGAGAATTCAAGCGCTTCCTGGTTCCACGTCGCGCCCCCGCCTGTGAGCACGCGACCTTGACCTTTAATGACGGCCTGATTCAGAAAACCGGTGGAAATGGGCCACACAAATTCGCCGCCAACCTCGGCGGGCTCAGCAGAGGAGCTTTCGGCGGCGGCAGGAATTGCCAGCGCAGTGGCGAATATAAGCGCGGAGAACCCCGCCGCAGCGGCGTTTCGGGAGATGAGCATTGAGGCGAATCCTTTTCGAATCAAATGAGGGCCCCGCCGGACGACGGGGCTCTTGAGGCAGTGTTTAACGCACCAGTTGGGGCAGTTGTGGAGGCTTGATGCCGAGGATTGACGCGGCCCCCTGTATGAGGGCGCTGAGCGCGAACCCTAAACCGGTGAAAGCCATCGCCAGTGCGATTGCCCGCGTGGCTTGCGTAGCCGGCGAGCCGTCGTCTGTCGAGGAAATCTCCGTGAAAGTGTCTTCCTCCGCAGTTTGGCCTTCGGCGACGGCGGGGGAGCAAAGCAATAGCGCCACCGCCACTGCGGTGGACAATCGCGCCTTGCACATGGACGCTACTTGCCCATGAACTGGTTAATCAGCTTCTGGACCGAAGGCTGAGTCGCCGCAAAGCCCAGGCCGCCCAGCACTGCGATAACCGCCATGACAATGCCGACGATTGCGCCGGTGCTCGAGCCGTCCTCATCGGTCGGCTTCGGGTCGGTCGGCTTCGGGTCCTTCTTCGGGGCCTTGAATGCGAGGTTGACGGCGACTTTCGAGTCATCCAATGGCTTGCCGACTTCGTAGCTCGAGCCGAAGATGTCGACGCCGAACTCGGTCAGCTTGGTCGGGGTGAACGTCGCAGACAACTTGTTGTCCTTGCCGGGCTTCAGCGCATCTGTGACCTCGAACTCTGCGATCGGCTTGTCGTCTCCGGTGGCGGTGGTGGGCTCAGAGCCCGGCATTGCGCCCTTGCGCACGTAATCCGCCTGCAGGACGCCCTTCGTGCCGTTGACCACAATCTTGAAGTCGGACATCTTGATGTCCATAGCGCCGTGGTGGCCCTCGATCGAAATGGCGCCGTCGAGGTCAATGGTGCCGTTGCCGTTGGCATCGAGGGCGGAGTCGGCGGCATTGACCGGAAGTGCGAAGTCGGCAAGCTTGCCGTCGCGAAGGACCTTCTCCGCGCCTTCCGTGGTTGTGATGGTGCTGGCGACGAACGGGGATTGCACGTAGCGCAGGAACGATTCCTTGATGTTCCAGTGCGCATTTCCCGACTCGATGGTTGGCGCATCCGCGAAGGCAGCGGGGGTGGCGAATGCAGTCGAGATCATGGCCGTGGCGGTGATGGCCGCGAGGGTGGTGGTGCGGGACATTGATGAAGCCTTTCGGTGAGTTGGTGTGGTGGATGTAACATCGCACCGATGGGATAGGGTAGGCTAACCTTAGCAAGGTATCCCTAACTTTTTCAAGGGGTGGGGGGAGCTGGGGCTGGACACCAGAGTCCGGAGACGGGTTCACCCGCCTCGTCGGGGGCCACTAGGATCCGCCCACTGCTTCGCAACACGGTGATGGGCCAGTCGTAGACGGAGCTGAGAATCGCGTCGTTGTACACTTCGTCAACGGTGCCTGCCGCTGTAATCTCGCCCGCCTTAAGGCACACGACGCGGTCGCAATATCGCGCCGCGAGCTGTAGGTCGTGCAACACGACGATGACTGTCACACCGCGACGCGCAAGCGCGCGAACGGCTCCCATCGTTTGTTCTTGGAAGTGAACGTCCATGGCTGCCGTTGGTTCGTCGAGAAGCACGACCTGCGTTTGCTGCGTGAGCACCCGCGCGAAGGCTGCGCGGGCTCGCTCTCCGCCGGACAGCGTCACAATCTCGCGGTCCTGTAGGTGGGTGATCCCCGTCGCGTCGAGCGCCGCATCCACGATCGCCGCATCGTCCGGCCCACGGCCCCAGGGGTGGCGGCCCATTTCGACGACATCGCGCACGAGGAAGGAAAACGCCACGCTGACGTCTTGGAGCATGACAGCGCGCGTGCGCGCGAGTTCGGAGGCTGTGCTTTCCGACGCATCCTTGCCCGCCACTTCGACCACTCCGTGCGCGAGCTGAATGTCACCCGCCAAGGCCGACAGCAGGGTCGACTTTCCGGCTCCGTTGGGTCCGATAAGCCCGGTGACCTGGCCGGCGGTTGCGTGCAGGTCGACTTGGTTAAGAATAGTGCGGTTTTGCTTCTGCACAGTGACGCCACGTGCGGTAACACTCATATCTGGTGGTTCTTTCGTATCATTTGCCGCAACAGCAAGAAGAATGTTGGCCCACCGATCAGCGCGGTAAATATGCCAATCGGTAGGTCTGCAAAGGGGATGATTGTGCGGGCGAGAATGTCGCCGGCACCGATCAAAAGTGCCCCACCGAGAGCTGAAGCGGGGAGCAGCACCTTATTGGAAGGGCCTACCGCAGTGCGCACGATGTGCGGCACCACAAGACCCACAAACCCGATCAGTCCCGCAAACGAGACAGCGGCAGCGGTGAGCAGCGTCGACAGCACGATCGCCGCCATTCGCAGGCGTGTGACATTGAGCCCGACGTGGTAGGCGGCCTGGTCGCCGAGTGCGAGAAGGTCGAACTTGCTGCCTAACAGCATCGCCAGCGTCAGTGACACGATGACCACGCCTGTCACTGCGCCCGTTTGCGCCCAGTTCGCGCCCGAGAGAGTGCCCATCTGCCAAAAGATGATTTGCTCTCGCGCGGTCGTGGGGGCCATAAAAGTGAGCACTGAAATAATGGCACCGCAGATAGCGTTGGCCGCGATACCCACCAAGATCAGGTTGAGCACGCGAACCTTGCCGCCGACTCGTGAGAGGAAGTACACCACCGCGGTTGCAAGGGTCCCAGATATAAAGGCAAGGACGGGCACCGTCATCGTGCCGAAAGTGGTGAGCCCGAAGACGAGCGCGACGGCGGCCCCGACGCCCGCGCCGGTGCTCACGCCGATCACGCTCGGCTCCGCGAGCGGGTTGGCGAAGACTGCCTGCATGAGCGCCCCGCTGACGCCCAGCGCGGCACCGACGAACAGACCGAGCACCAGGCGGGGGAGTCGGATCTGCCAGATCACGGACGCTTCCAGAGAGGTTGCAGACAGCGGGCCGGCCTGGAGAATCGGCCACAGCTCACGGACCGAAAGCTCGAACTGTCCAACCATGATCGAGCCGATGGCTGTCGCCACCAGCAGCACACTGACGGTCGTGAACAGCGCCACACGGCCGCGGCGGCGGGCGTGAAACACCTCGGCGGAAGATGTCACTGCCCCTCCCCGTACAGGGCGTGGGCTGCGCGCAGCAGAAGTTCCCCGGTTTGGGGGCCGAACGCAAGCGAGTCGCCGTCGGGAAGTGAAAGCACGCGCTTGTGCTGGCCGGCGGTCGTCTGTGCGACACCGGGTCGTTGAAGCAGGCCCTCGATATCGCCGGTGGATTGCAGCCCGCCGTTCATCATGACGAACACCTCCGGATTGACCTGGGCGAGCGCTTCGGGGCTGGCGGGGGAAGCGTTGCCGATGCCGTTTTCAGTGTTCACGTCGACGCCGCCGAGCGCCTCGATGAGGTCCTTGGTGCCGTCTTCGCCGCCGAGCAGGTAGAACACGCCGCCGGTCCCGCGCGCGTACAGGAATGACATGCGCAGCGGCTGTTTCGGGACGACCTGTTTGATCGCTTCGAGAGCTTGCTGCACCTCTTTTTCACTTCGTTCCGCGAGGAGTTTGCCCGCTTCTGGCTCCCCGACGACGGAGGCCACGTTCATGATGTCCTCTCCCATTGATGCCATGGTCCGTTTCGGCTCCATGACGACGGTGGTCACGCCCGCCGCGCGGATTTGGTCGATGGCCTCGCTCGGACCGACGGAGTGATCCACGATGACCAACGTCGGGCGCAAGTTCAGTATTGCCTCCACGTTTAGTGAGTGACCGTTTTCGGTGACCACGGGAAGGTCAGAAAGCGAGGGTTCCGCGGAGCTGACCGTGCGACCGACAATGTTGTCCGCCAACCCGATACCGCGGAGCGTCTTTGTGTAGGTGCCGTAGAGGTCGAGCGCGAGGATGCGGGAGGTGTCGGTAACCGTGACGTCGTGGCCGTCGGCGTCAGTGAGTTCGACGGGCAGCGCAGTTTCGCGCTCCGCTTCGACGGGTTCTACCTCGGAAATCTCCGATACCATCGCGACGCCCTCAGCCTGGTGCGGGTCGGCTCCGGTTGCGAGCGACTGCGAAAGCGCCTTTTGTTCGGTTTGCACGGGGTTGTCCCAGCTGGCGCAACCTCCAAGCGACAGACCCACGGCCGCCGCGACCGCGCAGACGAGGGGTGTTTTCCAAAGCTTCATTGAGAGTTTCCTTTTCTATCCGGTTTTATCCGGTCGCAATAAACCTGGTCAGCGCGCCACCGGCGCCGAGCAGCGAGGCCACCAGAAGCAGGAGTTTGGCCACCGTTGAGTCGTCCCAGCCTCCGCTGCCGGCGCCGTCGCCTGCCGCGGAGTTTTTGATCTGGAACTTTCCGCCTTCGGGCTGTTTGGCGGATTCCACGGCATCTGTACCTTCTATCTCGTCGAACACGCTGCCTTTTGCGTTTTCGGGGGTCGTCCCTGAGTTCAGCTTCGCTTGGGCTCCTGCCGTGCCGCCGCGCTTCAGCGCCGCAGCGTCACCTGCGGTTCCGCCTTTGCCTGTCGACGACTCCGAGGAGGCCCCACCCTGCCCCTCGCGGCAGTTCGCCGTGTTGCCGAGGCGAGCGCTGAAACTCACTGGGTCGAGTGGGGCCCCAGCGGGGTAGAACTGGCCGAACGCCTCCGCGCCGACTTGGGTGAGCGTCGCCTGCGCGGAGCCGGACACCGCGGAATCGGAAACGCTCAGCTCGCTGAAGGATAAGTTGGCGATCGCGATGCGGCCGAAATCATTCGCCTTGCCATCAGTGCTATTCGACGAAACATTGATGACGATTTGGCCCGAATCGCCACTGAACTGGATCTCCATATTGGAAAAGCGGGTGTCTAACACCCCTTCGTGGCCGGTGAAGTGGATGGTGCCGGGGTAGAGGATGGAACCGGAGCGTGCGGCAGTGTCCACCGCGCCGGAATTGCCGGAGAACGTGAACGCGTTGCCGTCGTCGCCGACGCCTTTGAGTTCCCAGCGTCCTTTCGCGATGTTGCCGCGGATGTACGTGCGGAAAGATTGGCGAATGCCCCACTGGGCCTCGGAACTGACAATCCCGCGAGACGCGCTCGAGTCACAGATCCCGCTGTCGCTGGCGCCACCCGCAGGTGCCGCACCAGTGGGTTTTGCTGCATTACCGGTGTTCGTGCCACCACTCACCTTCGGCGCGCCGGCTGGTGTCGCGGGGACGGAGCCAGGGTTGACGTTCGCTGGACTGTTCGTTGCGTTGGAGGTTCCTCCCGTTCGGGGGGCATTGGACGTGGGGGCGCCGCTGTTGGCCGCTGGTGCAGGGCTCGTGCCTTCCTGCGTCGGAAGTACCCGGCGATGCAGTGACTCACCGCTGCGCAGCAGTGTCTCAGTGTTGGCGAACATCGCGTTGAGTTCTTCCAGGGTGTCGTTGATCTCGCCGAGGAGGCGGGCCGGGCCGGAGGTGGCGCCCGATCTCTTTGCGCCGGAGGTGCCGCCGCCCCCTTTGGGCTGTGGGGCGGGGCCGGAGGCGTCGTTAAGCGATAGCTCAATTGTGACCGGGTCGAGTGGAGCGCCCACCTCGTAGAAGCCACCGAAGATCTCCGCACCGGTTGTGGTGAGGGAGGTGGGGCCTGCGATGGTCGTTGTTTGTGCGGAGAAATCCGGGGCGGCGTTGAGCGCGATGGTGGCGAGCAGCTCTTGGGTGCCTTCGCGCACCGGGCCGGTCGAGTTCATGCCCTCGTACTTCCGTGAAGCGTAATCCACCCGCAGTTCGGCTTGAGCGCCATTGACCACCACTGTGGGGTTGCGCAGCGTCATATCAAGCGCGCCGTTGTGCCCGGTGAAATGGACCTCACCCTGGAAGCTGATTTCGCCGGCCGAGGCTGAAGTCAGTGCCGAGGATTTGGCGTCGAACGTGAAACCGTCGCCTGAGCGCTGTGCGCCGCCACCGACCGAAATGCTGCCGTGGGCTATGGGACCTTCGATGTATTTTCTGAACGATTCGCGCACCCCCCATTGCATGGTTCCCGCTGAGACACTGCGGTGTGTGCTGGCAGACTCTTCGGCCGCCGCGAGAGGAAGAAGCGCAGGCGCGGCGCCGAACATGGTGGCGGTAAAGCCGATCAGACTCGCGCAAGCGACTGCGCCGAGGTGGGTGCGAACATTCATGGTTGCCTCGAGGTGCGAAATAGCAAAAAGTAGGTAGGCTAACCTTACCTAAGTAAGGTTAGGTTTGCATAATGTTGAAAGGGGTTGTCGTGATGGCGCAACAGACGGGACCTGCTACCAAACTCATTCGACCTGTCGGTGTGCGATTGCCGCGCACATATGAAGGCGGCGCTGTGCACTTCGTCACCTGGGAGCGCGCCCTGATCGCCTTGATCACAGGTGTGATCGCGTTTGGGGCGGGTACCGGAAGCATCTGGGTGGCGTTCCCTGCGAGCGTGGCGTTGGTGGCTGCGGTTCTCGGGCTTTCGTCACTGCCCTCGCATAAGGGCCGCGATGCCGGTGCTCGACTGGGCAAACGCGCGGGGATCGTCCTCGCGGTGGCTTGGGGGTTGATTGTTTGCTTGGCAGTGCTAGTGCTGTTTCTGGTGCCTGCGCAGTTCACGCTCACCGGCGGAGTGCTCACTGCGTTCGTGGCGGCTGGGGCGATCTGGGGTGCGATCGCTCACGTTGACAGGCGTTAAGGAGCCTCGGCCTAGCCGGCGTGGGTCGAAAGGTCCTGGAACACTGCCTGGTTCAGGGCGAAAACGTGCTGGGCGGTGGAGATGATTCGTGCGCGCTCTTCGTCGTTAAGCTGCATCGCGTCGAGCGCCTCCTTGTAGTGCGCGCGGTAGTGTGGGATCTTGCCTACCGCGGAGAAGTTGTAGAAGTGCAATGCCTCGTCGGGCAGCGCGTACGCATTCTGGAACACGCGTGCGAGCACCTGTCCGCCGGCAATGTCGCCGAGGTAGCGCACGTAGTGGTGGGCGATGACTTCCGGGCCGGAGTCCGGGGTGAGCGCCTCGAGTTCGGCAACGTAGCGCCTCGTGGCATCGAGTGGGGCGGTGGTTTCCTTCCAGCCGGCACCGAGCATGGCGGTGAGATCGGCTTCGAGGGCGGGCACGCGCTCGAGGCGCTCGTCGGCGATCTGCGCCACCGCGGGGTGGGAAGCGGCGCGGCGCACCGCATCTTCGAGTGCCGAATAGATGTGGAAGTACTGCACTGTCAGCTCTGCTACGGCTGCCCGGTCCAGCTCGCCTTTTCCAAGGCTCGACATGAAGGGGGAATTCTCGGCGCTGGAGTGCGCAGTGGCAGTCTGGTCTTTGAGTGCGGCCGACAGTCGCTGGTCAGTGGGGGCGGCCATGGTCATCTGCTTCTCCAATCTAGGAATGAAGGGTAGGTTACCCTTAGTTGCAGATTGAGAATATAGGTAAGCCTAACCTTCAATCAATCACCCAAAAGGTTGATCCGCTTCGGGCGCCCGCGTGGTGTGGATACGGTCTTGTCGCCGGGGATCCAGAACCGCCACGGGGCGTCTTTGTTTTTGCTGATCCCGATGCGGGGTCCTGCGACCCATTCGGGTTCCGCATCGCGCGGGGTGAGGTGAATGGGGGTGCCGTTGTCGCCTAACCCCAGTGCGAGTGTTTGGCCGAGGTTGCCTGGCCCGCGGGCGAGGTTTTCAAACGGGATCAACGCGCGGTCGGGGCGTTGGCGTCGCTGGCGGGCGAGTGCTTCGCCGGCGACGACTTCGCCGCCACGCATGAGGCAGCCTTGGCCGATGCCTTCGGGCGCGCAGACGATGTTGCCGTTGTGGTGGATGCCGTAGGAGAGGTAGACGTACAGCCTGCCGGGTGGGCCGAACATGGCGGCGTTGCGGGCGGTTTTGCCCCTGTGTGTGTGGGCGGCGGGGTCTTCAGCGCCGAGGTATGCCTCGACTTCGGTCAGGCGCACGGTCACCCCGTTGTGGGTGATCAGGCACCCTAGCAACTGCGGTGCGACGACGTCGGCGGGTTGGGTGAAGTCGATCATTGCAGCCATTGCGCAAGCTTATCGACGACCGCCTCGTCCCCATTCGTCCCAATCACCTCATCCGCGATCGCTTTGAGGTCGGGGTGTGCGTTGTCCATCGCTACCGCGTGGCCGGCGGCGCGGAGCATGCCGAGGTCGTTGAGGAAGTCGCCGAATGCCGCCGTCTGTGCAAGGGGGATGCCCAGCGTGCCGGCGAGCGCTTCGAACGCGTGGCCCTTGTCGGCGTCTGGGTGCATGATGTCCAGCCAGTGCTTGCCGCTGACCACTGCGCGCAGGTCGGGGGCGTGTTCGCGGACCCAGGGCAGGGCGTCGCGTTCGGCGTCGGTTTCAACGTAGAGGGCGATCTTAACCACGGGGCTGGGGTGGTCGCCGAGCGCCGACAGCGTTGTGCGCGAGGCGTAGTACTTGTCCACCTCCGCGTCGATCGCCGGCGGCAGCGGGAGGGTGGCGGCTACCTCCGGGGCGCAGATGACGGCGTGGGCGGGAAATGGTGCGTCGGGTAGCGCTGCGATGAGGTTGCGGGCGGCGTCTGCGGGCAGGGCCGTGGTGGAGACAACTTCGCCGGCGTGCCACACCACCGCGCCGTTTTCGGCGATGAACGTCTCGCATGCGGGGAACATGCGTTGCAGTGTTGCCAGTTGGCGGCCGGAGGCGGGGGTGATGGTGACGGACTGGGCGGTGGCGTCGTCGTCAAGCTGCCAAAAGCGCTCAGGTACCTGGCCTTCCGGGGTGAGGAGGGTGCCGTCCATGTCGAGTGCGATCAGTCGTGGCGTCTGCATTGCCCACACCATACCGGTGTGATGTGGAACACTGGGCGGCATGACTGAGTTTGTGAAGACCGAAGTACGCGGCGCGACCGGGGTGATCACCCTCGACCGCCCCAAGGCCCTGAATTCTCTGAACCCGGAGATGGCACGCGCCATCGACGAGATCCTGAAGCAGTGGCGTGACGACGACACCGTCACCCAAGTTGTCATCCAGTCCTCTGGCAAACACTTTTGCTCCGGCGGCGACGTCCGTGCCGCGCGCGACGGTGTCCTCGAGGGACGCCTGGATGAGGTCGATACGTTTTTCGCAGACGAGTACGCCATGAACTTGGACATTGCGAACTACCCCAAGCCGTACATCGCGCTGTGTAGTGGCGTGATCATGGGCGGTGGCATGGGTGTGTCGGCGCACGGCTCGCACATGGTGGTCACCGAGGATGCGTTTGCGTCCATGCCGGAGATGAACATCGGCTACATCACGGATGTGGGCATGTCGTGGCTGTTGCAGAACCTGCCAAAGCGCCCCTCGCAAGCGCTCGGCGCGTTTTTGGCGCTGACGGGGTATCGGCTTACCCCCGATGACATGCTGGCTACCGGCCTGGCCACGCACAAGGTTGCCTCGCTTGACGGGGTGCTCGACGGGATCGTGGAGCACGGGCCCGGCTACCTCGACGAGATCGGGTTGGAGCAAGGAGAATCGCAGCTCGAGGCACTGTACGAGGACATCGAGGCCACCTTCACCGGCTCCTGGGCCGAGATCCGCGAGCGCCTTGACGGCGAGTTCGGCGAGAAGGTGCAGGAATTGACCAAGCAGGCGTCCCCGTCGTCGCTCGTGGCGGCGGCGGAACTCATCGCAGCCAACGCATCGCAGGATCTGGCCGGCGCGCTGGACAACGAGCGCCGCCTGGGCGCGGTGATGGTGCGTGAGCCGGACTTTGTGGAAGGGGTGCGTGCGGTGCTCGTCGATAAGGATCAGGCCCCCAAGTTTGCCCCCGAGGCGGACCCCTCCAAGTATCGCGCTGTCCTGCGCTAAAGTAAATGGCGGTGTGGGGCTGAAATTGCCCCCGAATCCAACACGCTGAAGGAGCAACGTTGACCGAAACCACAAACCCCCGCGACGACTGGAACCACAAGCTCACCCTTGCCCAGGAGATGCTGCCGCTGATCAGCCGCCTGCACCGCGAACATAACGCGGTCACCTCGGTTTACGGCCGCCTGCTGGTGGGTGTGACCGACATCGAGATCATCAAGGCACACCGCTACGCGCGTCGTATCGACGAAAAGGAGCTCGCCCTCGACGAGACGCTCCCGATCCTGCGCGAGCTCGTGGAGATGGATCTCGGCACCGCTTCGATCGACCTCGGCCGCCTGGCAAAGGAGTTCAAGTACTCCGAAGAGAAGGATCTGCGTACCTTCCTGGATGCGCAGCTCGCTGACGTCATCGGTACCTCCTCCGAGCTCGATGCACGCGACGTTGTGCTCTACGGCTTCGGCCGAATTGGCCGTCTGCTCGCCCGCATCCTGATCGCGCGTGAGGCAATGTACGGTGGCGTGCGCCTGCGTGCGGTGGTGGTGCGTAAGAAGGGTGACATCGACATCATCAAGCGCGCATCCCTGCTGCGCCGCGACTCCATCCACGGCCCGTTCAACGGCACGATCACCGTTGATGAGGAGAAGGAAATCATCTGGGCCAATGGCACCCCGATCCAGATGATCTACGCCAACGACCCGGCCGAGATCGACTACACGGCGTACGGCATCAACAACGCCATCGTCGTCGATAACACTGGCGTGTGGCGCGACCGCGAGGGCCTGTCCCAGCACCTGCAGTCCAAGGGTGTGGACCGCGTGCTGCTTACCGCGCCGGGCAAGGGCGACATCCCGAACATTGTCTACGGCATCAACCAGGACATGATCGGCGACGAGCGCATCCTGTCCGCAGCGTCCTGCACCACCAACGGCATCACCCCGGTGCTGAAGGTGATCAACGACCGCTACGGCGTCAAGCACGGTCACGTTGAGACGGTTCACGCGTACACCAACGACCAGAACCTGGCCGACAACTTCCACAAGGGCAACCGTCGCGGCCGCGCAGCGGGCCTGAACATGGTGCTCACCGAGACCGGTGCGGCGAAGGCCGTGTCTAAGGCCCTGCCGGAGTTTGAGGGCAAGCTCACCGGCAACGCCATCCGCGTGCCAACCCCGGACGTGTCCATGGCTGTGCTGAACCTGGACCTGGAGAAGGACGTTGAAAAGGACGAGGTGAACACCTTCCTGCGTCGCGTGTCCACCCACTCCAACCTGCGCCAGCAGCTCGACTACATCAACTCGCCGGAGGTTGTGTCGACGGACCTGCTTGGCACCTCCCACGCATCCGTGGTTGATGGTCTGGCCACGATTGCTTCCGGCAACCACCTCGTGCTCTACGTCTGGTACGACAACGAGTACGGCTACTCCCACCAGGTGGTTCGCGTTGTCGAGGACATTGCGGGCGTGCGCCCGACCGTGTACCCGGCACGCAAGGAGCCGTCGGAAATTCAGTAGCGCGTTTGCTTAGCGACGACTCCACCGCCCCGGCCACATTCGGCCGGGGCGCTTCGTCGTGTAGTAGGGGTGTGGAATAGCTGGCAGTTCCTTGAAAGGTTTAGATAAGGCATATAACTAAGTGGTATCATTCCTGTGTTTTACCGTTCGTTTCCCGTGCCTTTGCTTCGAGAAAGTTGAATGACGCCCATGTCTCGCTATTCCGATGACCCCCGTCGCGTACACCGCCCACGGGGCATGCGCATCACCGCAGTTGCGACGGTGCTCGCGCTTGCCGGCACGGTCGCCGAAGTCCCGCTGGGTACCTTCACGCCGGTCGCGCACGCGCAGAGGATGCCTACTCTGCAACCTGGTATCGATCATGGCGAGGTTCGCATTGAAAACGGCAATTGGCGAGGAGCGGTCTTCTTCAACGGGTCCATGCGGGTGAAGACGGTATCCATCGAGTTCGTGCCGCCGGAAACCGCGCCCCCGCCGCTCTTCGCAAGTAATGTTAAGTCAGCGCCGGAGGGGGATCCGGTATTCAAAAGGATCCCTGAAGTCTCGCAGTTCAAGCTTGATCACCGCGTTTACAGAAACCGCCAAGAAGTTGTGCTGAAGACATACGATGTCACCGTCCACCGCAGCATCGCGACAACACCCTCAGGCAATTATGCGATTCGCCTGCGCTATGAGCTACCGGAAGAGTTGCAGGTAGAAAGAATGCACCGCCTGATCCTTTGGGGGATGGGCAAGGGCGGTTATCCGACTCCGATGGCCGGTGGTGGCTCCCGGTACACCGTGCCTATGGTCAACATGGCTTCGCCGGGCAAGGTGCGTGTGCATAATCCGGACGAGGAGCCAGTCGGCCGCCCGAAGGTGTTGGTGAACAGGAAGTGGACCAACCGCCAGGGCAAGGAAATCGTCCTCCAGGGTGAGGAAGCGGTTGCCGATAACGGCTCCTACTGGCTGACCTCCAACAACCCAGGAACGACGTACCAGATTGGCGTGCGACCTCCAGCGGGCTTTGTCAGCCCGGCGACCAAGCCGTGGAAGGACGAGGCCACCGCCCCGGATTTTGATCTGTACCCGATCACCGTCACCGGCCGGGTGATCGACGACAAGGGAGTCGGCATGTCCGGTGCACGTGTGACCGTCGGCGGTAAGTCGGCCCAGACTGATCAAAGCGGTAACTTCACCGTGCCCAAGGTTCCGGTGCCCAAGGATCCAGAGGATAAGTACACGCTGGTCGTGGGCGAAACTGAGGACAGTCAGGGGACAGAGGTTGAAGGTGTCAAAGTAGAGGATCAGCGCGTCAACCGCATCGCGGACCCGATCGTTGTGCAGCGCAAGCAGCAGTACGGCAAAGTCAGCGGAAAGGTCAACGGGCTGCCGGAACGCACCAAGGTGAAGGTGCGTGTCGTCGGTACGAACACTGTCGTAGACACCGATGAGAACGCGGAGTTCACCATCCCGAACCTGGCAGTAGGCAAGCACGTGCTCGAGGTCGTCCCAGAGTCGCTGCCGAAGGGGTATTCGGTGACCCAAACGGCAGACGTGGACGTCAAACGCGCAACCACCGCGAACGCAAACTTCACCGCCACGCGCGATAAAGGCAGCATCTCTGGTGTGATCTCCGGCGTGCCGGCCGACAAGCAGGTCAAGATCCGCGTCACGGGTCCCGAGATTTTGGAACAGACCGTCTCGGGCGGCCACTACAGCTTCCCGGACCTGCCCACCGGGAACTACCGCGTCGAAGTGATCAACAACTCCGTTCCGCGCGGATACTCCGTCACGGGCCCGCAGAACGCCAAGGTGGAAAAGTACGAAAACAGGACTGTTGGGTTCGCGGTGATTGCGGACAACGTCACGGGCGTGATCAAGGTGGTCGACGACGCCAACAGGCCGGTCGCCGACGCTACAGTCACCGTTGACGGGCGGACCGAAACTACCAACGCCGAAGGCCTTGCAACGTTTGGGGATCTCGCGCCGGGTGCCTACACCGCCGCAGTGTCTGCTGCCAGGGGCAAGTACAGCGGCGCATCCCAGGGGTTCGTGCTGTATCCGGGCGATAATGATCCGGTGACGGTGAAGGTTGGTTCACTGAACCAAACCGGTGGCATTGTTGTCGACGATCTTGGTCAGGCTGTGGCGGGTGCGCAGGTCGTCGTCAAGCAAGGCTCCCGTGTCATCGGCACTTTCCCGACCACCCCGGAAGGCAACTTCAACGCCGGCGCGCTGGCTGCAGGCAACTACACCGCAGAGGTGGCCCGTAACAACACGTACGACGCGGCGAGTGCAAACTTCACAGTCGAACCCGGCGGAGACACCGAGTCAGTGATGCTCAAGGTCGCGCTGCATCGCGGATCCATCAAGGTTGGCGCCTCGGGGCCGTTGGCTCCGACGGGGGTGTTCCTCAACGGCGGCCCGAACAACGAGTACCTGCCGATTGAGGAAGCCGGCGGCGACTACGTCTTGAATGACCTGTACCCGGGCGAGTACACCCTTGGTGGGCGCGCGCCGGAGGGGTACACGATCGAAGGCGGCGGTGCTGTCACCATCAACCCAAATGAGACGTCGGAAAAGACACTCAACGTTGTGCGCAACCTGGGCAATATCGCAGGTAGCGTCACCGGACTGCCAGGCGGTCAACATGCCGAGATCCAGGTACGTGGTGCAGACCAGAACACCGCTGGCGTGAAGAAGACTGCGCCCGTGGTCAATGGGACGTATTCGATTGCTGGTCTACCAACGGGCACCTACACCGTCGAGATTGATGGCCCGCAGGGGTATTCGGCGCCGTCGCAGGCCGCGAAGGTGAAAAAGGACAGCACCGAAACGCACGACTTTGCGCTCGCGCTGGACAAGGTGGACCTCGTCTTGCAGGTTGTCGACGACACCGGCCACCCCGTCGCCAACGCCAAACTTGATGTCGCCGGGCGCACGGTGAATACCAACGCGGAAGGCATGGCTACGGTCGAGGACATCCTGCCCGGAACCTATACGGCCAAAGCTGCCGAAAGCGAGACCCACAGCGAAGGCAGCCAGGAAATCACGCTGCAGCCGGGTAAGCACGGCAGCGGCGAAATCCGGGTGAAGACGCGAAACGCGGTGAGCGGCACGCTTCTCGACGACCTCTCCGCACCCGTCGCCAACGCCCCCATCCTCATCACCCAGAACGGTAAGGAAAACGCCAAGGATACGACCGACGCACACGGCAGGTTTAACGCGGGCAAACTGCACGCCGGCGAATACACCGTGCAGGTTGAATCCAGCGACAACCACGGAGGAACAACCAAGCGTTTCAGTGTGGAGCCGAACAAGCCGCGCGATCTGGAGCTCACGGTGGCGCTGGTCAAGGGGTCCGTCAACATCTCGGTCACGGGTGATGCGGAGCCAGAGTCGATCACGATCACGGGTGGACCGAAAAACGAAACCCGCAAGGTAGAAAAGGTTGACGGCAAGTACGTCATCGATGGCCTCTACCCAGGTGATTACACCGTGACCGCAAAGGCACCGAGCAACCACGCCGTCACACGTGAAAACGACGGCAAGGTCACGGTCAAGCCAACCGAGCAGTCCAACCTGGGCATTACGGTGAAAAAGGAGCCGGCGACGTCGAATCCGGCCCCGCAGCCGGATCCGTTCGTGTGGGCACCTGTGGTGGTGCACGCCGGCGAGGTAGGCATTGGCACGCCGACGCGTAAGGGGAGCAGTGACCCGGTGCCGTCTGGGTTCACCACCAACGGCGTGGAAAAGGTCATCTCCGGCAACAAGACGGAACAGGTTGCGCCGAAGGATTCCTGGATTCGTGTGGAGCAGGACGGCACGGTCGTCGCCACGCCACCGCGCGATGCCGTGCCCGGAACTTACCGCGTAGAGGTCAACACACCGACGGGCCAACGCGAGGTCGTCGAGGTTGTCGTGGCTGAAGAAAAGCCCATGGCCGATCGCTACACGGTCGAATGGGCGAAAACCCCGGTGCCTGCTGGTGTGGAGCGCTCCTCGAGCTCGCCGCGTGCGCAGGTGGTGGAGCGCGGCTTCACATACGACGACCGCGTGCTGCCCGCAGGTACAACGTTTAAGACGAACGCCAAGGGCGTGACCATCGACGCCAAGGGCAGCATCACGTTCAAGCCGGAGGCCAACGCAAAACGTGGCACCCACACGGTCCCGGTCACGATCACTTTCCCGGACGGCAGTTCCAAGACGGTTAACGCCGTCTTCGAGGTCGGCGAGCCCATGCTGGCAGACCTGGCAAACCTCGGCTACGAAGACGAGATCATGGTGGTCCCGGGACTGAGTGCAACCGTGCTGCGCACCGGCGACGCTGCGTTGCCCGAGGGGACGACCTTCAAGATGAAATCCGGGTCGAGCCTGGGCGGCTGGTCCGCGACGGTGGACGCGAACACCGGCGACGTGCGAGTCAACGCGCCGAAGGTGAACGCGCGTCCGCTCACGGTCAAGGTCATCGCCTACTTCCAGGATGGTTCCACCAAGGAACTTGAAGCGCGCGCTCGCTTGGCCACAGCTTCTGCACACGCCGTGAAAAACTCCATCTCCTACCCGTCTACCACGGTGCGGGTGGGCAACACAGTTGCAGTCGCCGCTGTTGGCGATGCGGTCAAGGGTGCGGTCTTCGACGTGATCGACAACGCTGGCCTTGACGTCGGCGTGAACAGATCCACCGGCGCGCTGCGCATCACGGCGCCGAAGAACGCCGAGATCGACGAAACCTACAAGCCGCTGATCCAGGTGCGCTACCCAGACGGCAGCGCACGCGAAGTCACCGCCACGGTCACGGTGCCTTCGGATGCGGCGACGTTTGACGCCGGATACGTTGGAGCGAACGTACCCATCGGCGGCGAGGCTCGTCCGGAACCTTCGTCGAAACTGCCAGAGGGCACGCGGTTTAGCATCGACGGCTTCAACGAGCAGGGCTGGACAGCAACTATCGACGAAAAAACCGGCCGCATCACCGCCCGTTCCAATGGCAGTGTGCCCAACGGCAAAACCACCTCCGTCAAGGTGCGGGTGACCTACCCGGACGGATCCTCCGAACTGGTCAACGTCCCCCTGACGGCGAGGGCGCCGGAGGAAGTGGTGGTTGAGGATAAGGGGTCGTCGACAAGCGTTGGCTGGATCGCGGTCCTCGTGGGCGCGCTGGCGCTGCTTGCCGGCGTAGGATTCGCCGCATTTTTGAACCAAGACAAGATCATGCAGGTACTGGGTAGGTAGGCAACAACATGCGATTTTCCACAAAAGTAATGGCAGTCGGCCTGTGCGCCGCCCTCGCCCCCGTCTGCGTTGTGCCCGCGCAGGCCAAGGTCACGCAGCAAGGCAGGCAGGTTGTCGTTGAGGGGCAGCAGAAGAGCACATGGTCGCCGTACATCAACGCGACCGTGCGCCCCGACGGACAGGGCCTCTTCGACTTCGACCACCCCGAAGCCGCCGCCGAGGTGCTCAAGTACGGCCTCAGCACCGACGTGTACGTCAACGAGGCGAAAATGCCCGTCGACTGGAACGCGACGCCCGAAACCCTCAGCAGAGACGACGGAACCGACACGGTTGTCTACACCCAGACGTTTAACGGTGTTGAGGTCAAACGCACCATCAACATTTTCGACAACATCATCCAGTACACCGTCACCGCCACCAACGTCTCGGGCGCCCCGGTCAATGTCCGCGTCGAAGCCGTAAGCGACATCATGGGCGACCACGGCCAACTCCGCGCGCAGCAATACTTCGACGGCGAAATTCGCGTCTCCCCGGAAAAGCCCGGCCACACCGCACGCGTGAAGTTTGCGAACGCCGACCGGTTCGGCGTAGGACCGACCGCTGAGAAAGCCAAGGAGAGCCGCAACGACAACGACGCGCGCTACCAGGCCGGACGCTGGAGCAAGAGCCTCGCAGCGGGTGAGAAACTCGAAGCCGAAACCCAAGCGCGTTTCATTCCGCAGCCAGCCGCGTTCGACTCCGACGGCGACGGGCTGCGCAACTCGTGGGAACGCGTCGGCATGAAACTCTCCTCAGGCAAATCGCTGCCAATCCACCAGTGGGGCGCCGACGAAAACAAACCCGACCTGTTCCTGCAGCTGCACTGGATGCGATCCGAGTGGGAACAACTCAAGTGCGATCGGAAGGAATCCTTCGCGGCATCCGTGGAGGGCTTTACCCAGTTCGCCGACTGTGCGCGTGCAAACACGAAGGACTATGCGCCGTCGCCGGAGATCCTCAAGCAGTTGGAGGAGCGCTTCGCCAAACAAGGCATCAATCTCCACATCGTTGCGGGGCCGGAGTACGTCAGTTCCTCGATGTCCAGCATGAAGGAGGCAGACCGCGAGGGCGGCAAGACCGAGGACTACGCCAAAGAATTCATGCCAGGGTTGGCCGATCCGAAGTTGGCCAAAGACGAATGGGCTTACGCGCTGTATGCGCAAAACCAATTCATCTCGGCACGCGAACGGTTGCTGGGAGAACGCAAGGCGGTCTTCCGCGTTGGCGTCATCGGCGACACGATTTCTCGCGGCGACTCCTCGACAGGCCTCGCTTTGGTCAACGACTCCGTATTCTTCGTGGCGAACCATCCTGAGATGACCACGCAGGAGCAGCTGCGCAACACGATCCTGCACGAGTTCGGCCACACCCTGAACCTGCTGCACTACGGCGCGCACGTGGAGTCAAACACGGCACCGGCGCGCGATGACCTCGAAGAGTACAACTCGGTGATGAGTTACGCGCACCAGTTCAACCAGTTCAACTTTGCCGAAAAGGAAACGCACGGCCACGACGAGACCGGCAGGGAGTTTCAGATCCCGGCGGACTGGGCGAACCTGAACCTTCCAGGCGCGAACGTTGGCCAAGGCCACATCGGAGTGAACGACGAGACAGACAAGGAAAACGACAAAGACGACCACGATCACGACCACTCGCACGGCGAGGAAAGCATGCCGGTGCTGACCGAAGGTGACGTCAAAGAACTGGTCATCAACGCGGCAAGCAACAACAAGTACAAGGCAGGCTTCCGTCTCAACGAAACCGCAAACGGTGACAATGGCGTCGTCGCACAGCTTGGCGACGACAACGTCCTGCGCGGCACCATCTCCAACCTGGGAGACGTGGACGAGCGGTTTAAGGTCAGCGTCAACTACGGCTCGGGCGTGTTCCAACAAAGCTACGACCTGAAGCCTGCCGGCAAAGTCGGCGACGAGAAGCAGGTAGACATCAAGCTCGACCGCGCGGCGTTTTTGGACAAGCCGGTCGTTCCGCTGAGCGTAGTGGTTACAAACTCGCGCGGAACGGAAGTGTTTAGCCAGTCCTACAACGTCTCCGCGCTGAACTACACCCGCGAAGAGATGGCGAAGGTGCTTGCCGAGGTGCTTGCCTCCGACGCCCCGGAGTACGTCAAGGACATGGCCCGCAGGAAGCTGCAGCCGAAGGACAAGACCGAAGGGACGAGCAACGCGCCGGCGGCGCAGAAACCGAAGACGCAGCAGCCGCCGGCCAACGGCGACGGTGCGGTCTCGCCAGTGGCGATCATCATCGGCGTGCTGCTCGCTATCGGCGGCCTTGGTGCTGCGCTAGCTGGCTGGGCGATGAGCCAGGGCATGATTTAGCGCATGATCTAACGCCTAGGCTGCCTGCTCCTGCCACCAGGCCAGAAGCCTCTCAAGTGTTTGGAGGAGCGCGTGGTCGGGGCCGACCGCCTCGACGGAGGGCAGCCTCGATGCACGGAATTGCGGGCCGAGGTTGGCAAACGGGCTCACGGGATGGGTTGCGGTTTTTGAGGAGTCGATTGCCGCAAAGATCTCGTCGAGTTTGCGCTCGACGATCCTGCGTTGCCTCCGGTTAAACGTCTCCGGTGCGAACGGGTTGATGCCGGTGAAGCTCTTGCTGACAAGGCAGTTATCGCGCGGGTCGTACACAAAAACGGCGACTGGGAACGACTCGTCGGACTTCAGGTTCGGTGTGAACTCGATACAAAAGGCGCTGTACCAGGCGTTGTCTTGCGAGTCGCCGAGCATCATCACCGTCGCAGCCGTGAGGTCTTCCGCGGGGAAAACGCGAGGCGCCGTGAGCGCGAACGCGGGATCCTGCGGTGGCACGATACTGACCGTGTAGTCGTCGTGAGCGACCATGATGCGCTGGACTTCGGCCATGACGTTGGCCATCTCCTCCACGCCATACCAATCGGGCGCGCGTGGGTTGTCCGGTTGGAGCAACGCGCAGTCGATTTCGTGGGTGTCCGGGTCGTGGATGAGTATTGCGACGCGGAGGCCGTTTTCGATGATGTAGTCGTCGTCAATGTGCCAGCGGATGTCGTCGTCGAAACTGTAGTCGTCCTCGTCGTAGTCGTACATGGTGACAAGGTCATCGACTTCCTCGTCGTAAGAATCGAGGTAGTAAAGCTCGTAGGCACGAAAAGCCATAATTATCCCCCCTGGGTGTCGGGCGGAAGCCCCCATTTTGCTTCCGCGTATCGACGAGCCTAAACCACAACCGGCCCCAACACCAGAGCCGGGATGCACAATATATTGCGCATCTCGTAGGGAACCGAGCAACGCAGCAGTAATTGTGGCCGAAAACGCCACACGCGCGAGGAACTTGACACTGAGCTCATGCACAAGACGAGCACCAGCATCAAGCGTGCTTAGTGAGCCGGTTACTCGCCACGCATCAGGGCGAGGGTGAGTTCATAGCAGCGCTCGAGGGAAGGCACCGGCAGAAACTCGTAGATCGAGTGGAAGTTGTGCGCGCCGGTGAAATAGTTCGGGGTGTAGACACCCTGGTTGGACAGCCATGACCCGTCGGTGCCGCCGCGCATATCGATCTCTTTGATCTCGATGCCGAGGCGGCGCATCGTCGCGTGGAGCCTCTCGGATCCGATGGAGTTCTCTGGAGTCTTCGCGTCGGAGATGTTCGCGTAGACATCTTCGATGTCGCAGGTGATGGTGGCGCGGGGGTTTGCTGCGGCAAGGTCGCTGGCGAGCGCGCGTAGACGCTGCTTCTTTTCCTCGTAGCCTTCGCGGTCATGATCGCGGATGCTCAACTGCATGGTGCAGGTGGACTGGTTGCCGTCGATACCGTTGAGCCAGATAAAGCCCTCACGTCCCTCGGTGTGCTCGGGCGTTTCCTGCGCGTCGAGCTGGTTGGCAAACTCCATTGCCAGTGTGATCGGGTTGACCAGGTTGCCCTTCGCGTTCATCGGGTGGGCGCTGACGCCGGCGATGGTGATGGTGGCGGTGGCGGCGTTGAACGTGGTCTCTACAACCTCGCCGAGCTCGCCGCCGTCGACGGTGTAGGCGTAATCGACGGGGAAGCGGTCAAAATCGATCGTGCGTACACCGCGCAGGCCGATCTCCTCGTCCGGCACGAACGCGATGTAAATGTCGCCGTGTGGGGTCTGACCGCCGAGCTCGGTGACCGCCTCCATGATCGCGGTCACGCCGGCCTTGTCGTCGGCGCCAAGCACGCTCGTGCCGTCCGTGTGGACGATCGGCTGGCCCTCGTACGCTGCAAGTTCCGGGTGGTCGGCGGCGCGCAGCCAGAGGTCGCGCTCGGCGTTGAGGCAAATATCCCCGCCTTCGTAATGGGTTAGCTGCGGATTGACCGTGGGGGAGAGGTTTACATCCACCGTGTCCAGGTGGGAGCAGAAGCCGATCGCGGGGCCGTCGCCGGTGCCGGAGATCTTCGCGGTGACCACGCACGTGTCGGACAGGTGGACGTCGGTGGCCCCGGCGGTGGAGAGCTCGTCGACAAGCAAACGCGCAAACGTCCATTGGCTTTCGGTGGACGGGACTGTAGTGGCGCGAGCGTCGGATTGGCTTTCCGTGCGGACGTAGCGGAAGAAGCGGTCAGTAAGGCGTTGCTGGATCGGCGTGAGAGTGTTCATGCCGCGAGGGTAGCGCGTTAGTTTGCCAGCGCTGCCTCAGAGGTTCGGGTAGGGCTATCGATGGCGCGACCCAGCAGCACCACGAAGATGACCAACGCGATGGTGAGCATGATGTGGCCCAAACCTGCGATGCCAGAGATCGCCGCGCCCGACTCCTTGCCCAGCACTGTCATCGAGCCGTGCAGGATCAGCATGGACACGGTGGTGAGCAAACCTGCGTTGTAGAGCCAGAAGAAGATGTTGAAGAGTTTCCTATTGCGCGAAAAAGCGAAGACTTTCTCAAGCGCCAGGAAGATGAGGAACATCATGAAACCAAGCGCCAAAAGGTGAGTGTGTGTAACGCCGAGTTGCGTGAACTCGCCTTCCGGGAAGTTGTTGGCACGGGTGAACTCGCGGTAAAACACGCCCGCAATCAGGCCAAATGCGAGGTAAAAGATTGCGGCTCTGTAGAGGGCCTTCATGGACAACTCCTTCTTAGCAACAAAGTGTTGTGAACTTTGTCTACATTTGTACCAGAGAAACCGGTACGGAGAAACCACAATGCGCCCCTAGAACAGGGCAGAGAAAGCCTGGATCACCGAATCCCATAAACCAACCACCGAAAAACTCAGATCGTGCAGCGAGTCCTGCCACGACCCAGGCAACCAACCATCCGCAGCGCCGGTGCTAAGTAGGTTACGGAGGTCCTGCGCTCCATGGTGCATGTTGTAAGTCAGCTGGGAACTCAAATTCATATTCACGATGCTACGCGCCCCGCTAGCTGGCCAAACAGTACAGGCATCCCATTTTGAAGCCCCCTATGGTGCGACTAACGTTTACGCAGGAACAACTACATCAAGGAGGAATACCGTGACTACGGCAGTCGCGCCCGCAGACAGCCCCGAACAGCAAGCCTCACACAAACTCAACACCGGAAAAACGATCGCGTTTTTCCTCGCTTTTGTCGCGTTGGCGGCGGTGATCCTGACCCCGATCGCAGGGCTTGCAATGCCCGCAAAAATCGCACTCGGCATGCTTGCCTTTGCCGTGATCATGTGGGTCTCGGAAGCAGTGTCCTACCCGGTCAGTGCGGTCATGATCGTCGGGCTGATCGCAATCATGCTCACGTTCGCCGTGGACCCCGAAACAGGCGAAGCGATCGGTGCCTCCAAGGGCCTGAGCATCGCCATGAGCGGCTTCTCGTCCTCGGCGGTGGCGCTTGTTGCTGCGGCACTCGCGCTGGCGACCGCCATGCAGGCAACCGGCCTGCACCGTCGCCTGGCGCTGTATGTGCTGAAGTTCGCCGGCGAGAAGGTCTCCAACATCGTCATCGGAGCGATTGTTATCTCGATCATCCTGGCGTTCTTTGTCCCGTCCGCAACCGCACGCGCCGGCGCCGTCGTGCCGATTCTCATGGGCATGGTGGCCGCCTTCGGTCTGGCCAAGGAATCCAAGCTCGCCGCGCTGCTCGTGATTACGGCAACCCAGGCGGTGTCCATCTGGAACGTCGGCATCAAGACCGCTGCGGCGCAAAACCTCGTGGCTGTCGGCTTCATCGAAGACCAAATGGGACAGACCGTCTCCTGGGGCCAGTGGTTCATCTGGGCCGCACCGTGGTCGATCCTGATGTCCATCGCCCTGTACTTCATCATGCGTGCCGCCATTAAGCCTGAGGTGGAGTCGATTGATGGGGGACGTGAGCTCGTCGAAAAGCAGCTCGCGGAAATGGGACCCATGACCGGCGCTGAGAAGCGCCTCACCGCCATCGCAGTGTTGCTGCTGTTCTTCTGGGCCACCGAAGGCGTGCTGCACCCGATTTCCTCCGCAACCATCACCATCGTCGCCGTCGGCTTCATGCTTATGCCGGTCATCGGCGTCATGGACTGGAAGTACGCCCAGCAGCAGATCAACTGGGGCACCCTCGTCGTGTTCGCCGCCGGCATCTCCCTGGGCAAGTTCCTGCTGGACACTGGCGCTGCAACCTGGCTGTCTGAGGCAACCTTCGGCGCTATCGGCCTATCTTCCATGCCGATCCTCGCCGCAATCGCCCTGGTGTCGCTGTTTAACATCCTGATCCACCTGGGCTTCGCCTCCGCGACCTCGCTTGCCTCCGCGCTGATCCCTGTGTTCATCGCCCTTGCAGCCACCCTGGACGTACCCAACGGCGGCATCGGGTTCGTGATCATCCAGCAGTTCGTCATCTGCTTCGGCTTCCTGCTGCCGGTCTCCGCACCGCAAAACATGCTGGCCTACGGCACCGGCGCGTTTACCTCCAAGCAGTTCCTGCGCACCGGTATCCCACTGACCATCGTGGCCTACCTGCTCATCCTGCTGCTGTCCGCCACCTACTGGAACTGGATCGGCCTGGTCTAGATACGCCGAATTACTCCAACACCAGGCCCAGGTGCAGCGTCGAAAGTTCGTGCTCGCCTGGGCCTTTTGCTAACCCCGCAAACTCGGCGGCGGTCTCACGTGTGACGGGGATGATCCAGCCGTACTTCGGATCCAGCACAGGCTCTTCCGTCCGGTCCACCGGCACAAACGTGACGGGGCGTGCGGTGGGGGAGGTGAGCTGCACGGCGTCGTCGATACGCGACAGCTCCTCAAGTGCCCCCGCCGACGTGGTGACGATGATGATCTTCTCGTTGGTATCGGGCGCAAGCCGCGCCGTGTGCACCTGCAGCGTATCGACGACCACCGGCACCACCCGCCCCGGCAACTCCACCAGCCGAGGCTGGTTCAACCCGAAAAGTTCACGCGCGCGGTCGATGATTCCCATGACAAGTGAGTGTATAAGGTGACCAGTATGTCTGAATCGCACCGCGTCGACATGGTGATGTCGTACGGCACCGGCGACCTCGTCGTCACACCCCACGACTACGAAACACCCCTACGCCGCGGCAACCGCCTCACACGCGCCGGATGGAAATCCATCTTCCGCCGCGTGGTCACAGACTTCTCCAACGACGCCATGGTGGACCGCGCCGCCACCCTGACCTATTACACCCTGCTGTCGGTCGCGCCGATACTGCTCGCCGCATACTCCATCTTCAGCCTGCTCATGCCGCGTGGCGACGACATGGCCGACTCGATCATCACCGACCTCATCGCCCAATACGTACCGGCGCAACTGCAGGAAGAAGCGTTCCAGCTCATCTCCGCCATCGTGGCCACGCCGGCGGAAAGCACCGTCGCACTTGCGGTGTCCGTGATTATCTCGCTGCTATCCGCCTCGGCCTACGTGCGGTCGTTTTCCCGCAACGCCAACCTCATCTACGGCCGCACCGAAGGCCGCCCTATGGCGGTGACCTGGGTAACCATGTGGCTGGTCACAGTAGTCATGGTCGTCGGTGCGGTGGTGATCATTTTGGGCGCGTTGCTGACGGACTCCATCGTCAACGCCGTGTTCGGGCCGATCGCCCGGCCGCTGCAACTGGAGGAGGAGCTGCACTACCTCACCGCAATCTTCCTGCCCGTCTGGGACTACCTGCGCGGCCCTGTCATCGCGGTGGTCTCGGTGGCGCTCGTCTCCGTGCTGTACTACTTCGCGCCCAACGTTAAACCCGGCAGGTTCCGCCTGCTCACCCTCGGCTCGGCGAGCGCGCTGCTGGTCGTTGGCGCGCTGTGGGTCGGGTTTTCCTGGTACCTCAAACTCGTCGGCGTGCGCAGCACCTACGGTGCGTTCGGCACCGTTTTGGCGGTGCTGGCGTTGATCTGGCTGATGAACATCGTGCTGCTCGAAGGCGTGAAAATCGACGCCGAAGTCCTGCGCGCCAAAGAACTCCAACGCGGCATGGACTCACGCCGCCACATTCAAGCGCCGCCACGATCCAACGTCGGGGCGGCGTGGCGGCTGCAGACTCGCCGGTGGACCGACCGCATCGCCGACGACATCCTGCAGCAACGCGAGGAGTCGGCGCAGTAGCTAGTCGGCGATGAGCGGCTCGATGGTGAGCTCCGGGTGCTCCTTCTCGACGAAAGCCAGCTTCCACTTGTCACCGAACAGCGCGATGATCTCGCCGTCTGTACGCGTGAAAATTTCCACCCCGCGTTGGCGGCCCAGCTCGGGGGCGGAATCGGCGTCGGTGCGCCGGGCCACGGAGTAGGGGATCGGCTCGGTGACCGTTTCCACGTTGTACTCGTTTTCCATGCGAGCCTGCATGACCTCGAACTGCATGGGGCCGACGGCGGCCATGACCGGGGCGGCGTCGCCACGCGTGTCGTTGCGCAGGATCTGCACCACGCCCTCGGCATCCAACTGCTCGAGCGCCTTGCGGAACTGCTTGTACTTACCCAGCGACTTCGCGCGCAGCGTGCGGAAGTGCTCCGGTGCGAACTGTGGCATTGGTGGGAACTGGACCTTCTTGCCGGCGTAGATCGTGTCGCCCGGCGCCAGCGCGCCCGCGTTGACCAGGCCAATGATGTCGCCCGGGAACGCCGTTTCCACGGTGTCGCGGTTGCGGCCGAAGACGGTCAGGGCGTACTTCGTGGAAAAGCTGCGGCCCGACTGGGCGTGCGTGACCTGCATGCCGCGATCGAACTCGCCGGAGACCACGCGCATAAACGCCAACGTATCGCGGTGGTTCTTATCCATGCCGGCCTGGACCTTGAACACCACGCCGGAGAAATCATCGCCGACTTCGCGCTCGGTATCCATCGCGGTCGTGGATGCCTCCACGGCCTTTGGGTCGGAGGCGCGGCCCTCGGGTGCCGGTGCGATTGCGCACAGCGTGTCCAGGATCTGGTGCACGCCGAAGTTCAGCATCGCGGAGGCGAAAATGATCGGGGAGGTGATGCACTGTTCGAAGAGCTGCTGGTCGTGGACGGCGCCGTCGGCAAGTAAAAGCTCCGCTTCTTCGAGCGCGGTGTCCCACGCGTCGCCTTCCTTCGCGGCGGCCTCGTCGGCGGAGTAGTGCTCCTCTGGCGCAATCGTCGAACCGCCGGCTGTGCGGGTGAAGTGTACGTACCCGTCGATCTCGCCATCGGAGGAGACGTGCGCGAGCCCGCGGAAGTCACCCGCTTCGCCTACCGGCCAGTACAGAGGGGTGGGTTGGAGGTCGATTTCGGTAACGATTTCGTCGACAAGTTCAAGCGGCTCACGACCCACGCGGTCCCACTTGTTAATCACCGTGACAATCGGCAGACCGCGCGCCTTGCACACGCGAAACAGTTTCAGGGTTTGCGGCTCGAGGCCCTTCGCCGCGTCGATCAGCATCACCGCAGCGTCGACGGCGGAAAGCACACGGTAGGTGTCCTCCGAAAAGTCCGCGTGGCCCGGGGTGTCGACGAGGTTGACCACGTACGGCTCGCCCTCGTGGCCCTCCGGCGCGTACTCGAACTGCAGCGCCGACGATGCGACGGAAATGCCGCGCTCCTTTTCCATCTCCATCCAGTCCGACACCGTCGACTTGCGGTTGCCCTTACCGTGCACCGCGCCAGCCTCCGAAATCACATGCGCGTGCAGCGCCAGCGCCTCCGTCAACGTGGACTTACCCGCATCCGGGTGGGCGATAACAGCGAACGTGCGGCGGCGGGCGGCCTCGGAAACAGTGCTCATGGGGCGCTAGCTTATCGACGACCCACCCACCGAGTACAGTCGCGTACATGACAACAATTGGCGTAATTCTAGGATCCATCCGTCAAGGCCGCGTCGGCGAAGGTGTCGCCCACTGGGTACGCGACACCGGCAACGCCCGCGACAGCGTCGAGTACCGACTCCTCGACCTCGCAGACTTCAACGTCCCGGCGCTCACCGCCGCCACCGTGCCGGGCGCCGCCAACAAACAGTACGACGACGAAGCCGTCACCGCCTGGTCAAACGCCATCGACGCCTGCGACGGCTTCGTCTTCGTCACCCCCGAGTACAACCACTCCATCCCCGGCACCATGAAAAACGCCTTCGACTCACTCGCCTCCGAGTGGGCAGGCAAGCCGGTCGCGTTCGTCGGCTACAGCGGCACCGGTGCGATCCGTGCGATCGAGCACTGGCGCCAGATCGTCGCTAATTTCTCCATGTTTGACATCCGCAACCAGGTGGGCATCAACATCTTCGGCACCGACCTCGAGGAAGAAAAGGCCGCCAACACCGACGCGCTGGGCACTGTGCTTGCCGACCTAGAGCAGGCAATTAGCGCGCGTGGATAACGTTCTGCGCCTTCGCTAACCCCTCGGCGACGACCAGGCGAGCCGCCTCCGCCGCGGTTGCGATGTCCTCGTCGCCGGAAATATCACTGAGCACCCAATCCGGCACGGCCGTACCCTTTGGCGGCCGGCCAATACCGATGCGCACGCGGACGTAATCGCGCGTCCCCAGGTGCTCCGTAATCGACTTCAGACCGTTATGGCCGTTTTCGTTCCCGCCCAACTTCACGCGGACTTTGCCGGCTGGGAGATCGAGCTCGTCGTGAAGCACAATGATCCGCTCCGGCGGCACATTGAACTTCCGGACAAGGGGAGCGACCGCCTCACCCGACAGATTCATATACGTCTGCGGTTTGCAACGCGCCACACCGTCGATCTTCGGCAACTCGTCGAGCGCCAAGAAGCCCACATTGTGCTTCGTGCGTGCATACTCCGCACCCGGGTTACCCAACCCCACAACCAGCCAATCGGCCTTGGGGCGTCTGAAAAAACCAAACACGTGCCACACTGTACCCATGGAATTTCCACGCGTGATCGCAGCACCCATGGCCGGTGGCCCATCCACGCCCGAACTGGTCAACGCGGTATCCTTCGGCTTCATCGCGCTCGGCACCTGTAGCGCCTCGCAAGCCCGCTCGTGGCTCGCCGCGTGCGAGGCGCCGTTCGGCGCGAACCTCTTCGTGCCCCAACCCGAGCCATTGCTTGACGACGTCCACCGCACCGCCCACCACCTCCAACAGGAAGTTCCGGCGCTCGAATCCGACTACGCCGAAAAGTTCGCCGCCGTGCTGGAGGCCGCACCCGCCGTGGTGTCCTCGACGTTCGGCTGCTTCACCGAAACCGAGATCGCACAACTGCATGCGGTCGGCTCGGAAGCCTGGGCGACAGTGACCAACGAGGCCGAACTACTCGAAGCCCAAGCCAGGGGAGTCGACGGCGTAATCATCCAGGGCCCACGCGCCGGTGGACACCGCGGCACCTGGAGCCAACACGACGAGCCGGACCAGCGCTCACTGCCGGAGTTGCTCGCCGACCTGCGTCCCCTCGCCACCGTCCCCGTAATCGCAGCCGGCGGCATCCGTAACGACGAAGACGTGGCAGCGCTCGACGTGCCCGTCGCCTGCGGCACAGCATTCCTACTCGCCGACGAAGCCGGCACCAGTCAACGCAACCGGGAACTCCTGCGCACCGACACACCCGCAGTTGTCTCCCGCGCCTTCTCCGGACGGTGGGCGAGCGGCGTAGAAACGGATTTCACGCGGGAAAATCCCGATCTGCCACCGACCTACCCGTATCTGCGGCCCATGACCAGGGATAACGACTACTGCCTCGTCGGCGCCGACCGGGGAGCGTTGATGGCTGCACCGGCGCGTGAAATCGAACGGATACTCACGCCCTAGGCAGCCGAGGCAGAAGTACGCCTACTGGACAGGCTCGGCGTCTAGTACACGCGGGTGGTGTTCTCGATCGCACCGAGCCCTTCGATCTCAACCCGCACCGTGTCGCCATCGTGCAGGTAACGCTTCGGATCGCGCGCGTGACCAACACCGTCCGGAGTGCCGGTGGCGATCACGTCGCCAGGCTCCAATGGGTACAGGTGTGAGATGAACTCGATGAGTTTCGCAGGGGTGAACACGAGGTCGTCGGTACGAGAATGCTGCATCACCTCACCGTTGACCGTCGTCGTAATCGCGGGACCCGGCTGCCACTGCGTATCCAGCCACGGGCCGAACCCCGCCGTCTTTTCCAACGACTTGCCCTGGTGCCACTGCTGCGTGCGCTTCTGATACGTGCGCTGCGTGTAGTCGTTGATCACGCTGTAGCCAGCAATGTAATCCGCCCCGTTGGACACATGGCGCGCCCGCTTACCGACGACCACCGCCAACTCACCCTCAAAATCCAACGACTCCGCATTGAACTCCGGCACCTCAGCATCGTCGTACGGCCCAACGAGCGCCTCCGGGAACTTAATGAACAGCGTCGGCACATCCGGCTGCTCATGCCCCATCTCCTCGATATGCTTCGCGTAATTTAGCCCCACGCAAATGATCTTGCCGGGGCGCGGAATCACCGGCGCCAAATCAGCGGGGGAGAAGGTAAACTCCTCGCCCTCCTCGAATTTTCCCGCGTGCAAAAGCGCGCCGACGTCGGGGGCGTTGAGCTTGACGGCGCGGGTGTCATCGATAAGCCGGGCCGCGGTGGTGGTGTTTCCAGTCCTGATCGTTGCAAGTCTCATGCGGCTAGCCTAACGCGCGCAGAATCTCATCCGCCGCGTCCGCAGCCGCAATCGCGAGATCTACCTGCTCTTTTGCACTGAATGGTTTCAGCACATAATCCGCCGGCGCCATCCGTCCGGGCGGACGACCGATGCCGACGGCGACCTTGTTGTACGGCTTGTTCAGCGCCTTGGTCACCGACTTCAGCCCGTTATGGCCGTGATCGCCACCGCCGAGACGGATCTTCACCTCGCCGAGGTCCAGATCGAGCTCGTCGTGAATCACATACACGTCTTCCGGCTTCACGCCGAAATAATCTGCGAGCGCCTTCACCGGCCCGCCCGAAACATTCATGAAACTGCGCGTGCGCGCAACGATCACGCGGTCCTTAGCCATGCGTTCCGCCGCCAACTCCGCCACCTCGGTGTTGGTACGCTTGTGTGCCGACAAGGTTGCGGGCATCGGGGTGGCGCGCTCCAAAAGCTCATTGACGACGAACACACCCGCGTTATGCCGCGTATTTTCATACTGAGGGCCAGGATTTCCAAGACCAACGATCAGAACAGTCACGACGCACATAGTACTTCTCACCAGCGGATTGTGGAATTTGGTGTTGGAGTTATCCACATTTTTGTGGTGGGTCTTGTCGGTTGTTAGGCGGTTGCTTAGCGTTCATGCCATGGCATTTGTAGACCTTCTCGGCT
>NZ_KV789287.1:0-220 GCF_001807545.1 Corynebacterium sp. HMSC08F01
AGTCATCGCCAACAGAACATCATCACCAGTGCCATCCAAGATGCGCAGATAATCCGGCAGCGGCACCAACACCGTGGGACGCGGCGCTGCGGTTGCGACCTTGCCCTCGCCGAAGAAGATCCCAATGAGGTTCTCCGCAATCTGGGGTGCAGCCGGACGATCCTGATCAATCCCTAACCGCCCGGCGTGCTCCATATCGGAGATCTCCCGCTCGTCATAG
>NZ_KV789287.1:240-22035 GCF_001807545.1 Corynebacterium sp. HMSC08F01
CCGCCGGTGTCTTATCCGCCGGCACCAACGAGCGGGCCGCAGCCTCAATCGCCCGGTAGCCACCCTCGACCTCAAGCAAAGCCAGGCGCAGCGCCCACCGCTGGGACGTATCCTTGACCGGTGCGATGCGACGCTCGATCAACGCCAACTCATCCAGGGAAAACGCCCGAGCCCGCGTAGCGGCCACCGCCTGCTTGCGCGTGAACTTGGTGCGCCCGAAATACACATCGCGCAGCCGCGCCCAGGCACGAGCACGATCCGGAGCGAAGCCCGAGACGAGTGCAACATCAAGGTCGAAATCAGCCAGCGTCTCCAACGCTGCGGCCGACATCGCCTGCACTAACACCTCGAACGAATTCATACCCAAAACGCTAAACGCCCGGCGCAGAAAATGCACCTGGCCTGTGGATAACTGGGCGTGGGGTCGTCGAAAAGTAAAGAGTTATCCACAAATCACAGCTTGAGGCGCCCGGTTAACGCGCGGGAGAGTGTCAGCTCGTCGACAAACTCCAAGTCCCCGCCAAGCGGCATACCCGACGCCAAGCGCGACACCGTCAGCGACGGGAAGTCCTTCAACAAACGCGCCAAATACGACGCCGTCGCCTCCCCCTCCGTATCAGGATCGGTGGCCAAGATGACTTCGGTGACGTCGGGGTTGTCGGCGCCGTCGACGTCGTCAAGCACACCGCCAATGCGCTGCAACAGCGGCGCGATGGCCAGGTCCTTCGGGCCGACATTCGCCAACGGATCCAACGACCCACCCAATACGTGGTAACGGCCCGAATACTCCCCCGTGCGCTCAATGACCTGGATGTCCTTCGCGTCCTCCACCACGCACACCAGCGTCTTGTCGCGGCCCGAATCGGCACAGATGCGGCACACTTCCTCGCGCGAAACGTTGTTGCAGATGCGGCAGAACGTCACCCCGTCGCGCACGGCGGCTAGGGCGGCGCGCAGCCTATCGATGTCCTCCGGCTCCGTCTTCAGCAAATGAAACGCGATACGTTGCGCGGATTTGGGGCCGATGCCGGGGAGGCGCGAGAATTCGTCGATAAGGTCTTGCAGCGGTCCTTCAAACACGCGGGGGTTCCTTTCGTGGCATGAAAAACGCGCCCGACCAGGCCGGCCGGACGCGGAAAGCGACAGGTTAGACGATGCCGCCGAACGGGATCTCGCCCGGGCCTGCCTGCGGGGCGCCACCCTGCGGTGCGCCGCCGCCCATTGCGCCGCCGGTCAGCGGGGCGATCTTCTCTTCGGCGAGCTTGCCGGCCTGGTCGTGGGCGTCGCGGTATGCGGCGAGGATGAGGTCCTGCAGCGTCTCGACGTCCTCCGGGTCAACGGCTTCCGGCTTGATGGTCAGGTCGGTGATTTCAGCGCCGCCGGTCATGGTGACAGCAACGAGGCCGCCGCCTGCAGTGCCGGTGACCTCGGTCTGCAGCAGTTCCATCTGCGCCTGCTGGAGTGCGGCCTGCACTTCGGCGGCCTGGCGGATGAGTTCCTGCATGTCCTGTGGCTGGGTCATGGTTGCAACCTTTCGTTTGTTGGTAAAGCTCCGTGGGCCATTGTACGCGTCGCTTAGAGGGGTTTGGCTCCGAGTTCGGCGGCGAGGAGATCCATGGCGACTTCGGTGGCGTCGCGGCGGTCTGCTGTTCGTTCTCCGTCGCGTGCTTCTTGGGCCATGTCGCGTTCTTCGTCTTCGCGTGTGTATTCGGGTTCGGCTTCTTCGAAGGGTTCGGCCGGTTCGGGTGGTGGTGGGATGTCGTCGCGTTCGCGTTTGGCGCGTTCGGCGGCTTTTTGGCTGGCTGCGGCGACGGCGGCTTGCCAACTGTTGGCGGGGGCAGGGTCTTCGGGCTTTTCGCTTGTCGACGACCCCTCCCCCGGATTCCACACCTCCCTCGGTTCTGGCCGCTTGACGTGGGCGGCGTCGGGGTTGGTGCCGACCACGCAACGGACCTTGATCGGCGTGCCGAGCTTCTCTGTGAAGACGGCGACGATGTCTGCGTTGTTACGTTCGGCGTTGATCCGGTCGGCGAGCGCCCCGGTGTGATGGCCGACGACGAGGGTGTCGTTGTCGAAGCCGAGCGGTTTCGCCTCCGTCAGCATGATCTCCGCGACCTGGTTGCGTGCGCCGACGGATTGGCGCAGGCGGGTCCAGTCGCGCTCGATGCGCTGGTACAGGTCGTCCGTGTCCGGCTGTGGCGCGGGTTGCTGCGACGCGGGTTGGGCAGGTTCGGGTTCACGCTGCGGTTCCGGTTGCGGCGCGGGTTCGGGTTGCGGCGCTGGCTGTGGTTCCGGGGTCGGCTGCGACTGGGCCGGCGCGGGCTGCTGTGGTTCGGGCGGCGGCGTCTGCTGCGCTCGCTGCTCGGATGCCGGTTGAGCAGGCGCGGGTGCGGACGCAGGCGCGGGTGCGGGTTTGCGCGAGGCGGTGCGGGAGCTTGCAGCGGCGGCTGCAGCGGCTGCGGCGGCAGCAGCGCCTCCCCCGCCAGCGGCGCCAGCGTTGCCGGAGGGAGCACCAGCAGAACCGGCAGAGCCACCAGCACCGGCACCAGTACCAGCACCAGCACCCGCAGCGCCAGCACCACCACCTGCGCCCACCGCGCCGCCGCCGACGCTGACGGTGAGGAGGTGCGCCATCATGATTTCGAGGAGTAGGCGGGGCGAGGTGGCGCCGGCGAGGTCGGGAAGCCGGTCGTTGACTTCGGTGGCCAGGGCGGAGAGGTGGGCGGGGGTGAAGAGTTCGGCTTGGTGTTTGAGGATTTCGGAGCGGTCGGTGGGGGCGTCGACAAGTCCTTGCCCGAATGCGTCGGGCACGGTGCGGATGAGGAGGAGGTCGCGCATGCGGTCGAGGAGGTCGAGGGCGAAGCGGCGGGGTTCGTGGCCGGATTCGATGACTTCGTCGATGGTGTGGAACATGGCGGAGCCGTCGCCGGATGCGATGGCGTCGACGGCGGCGTCGAGAAGCGTGAGGTCCGTGACGCCCAACAGTGGCAGGGCAAGGTCGTAGGTCAGGCCGTCGGGTCCAGCTCCGGCGAGCAGCTGGTCGAGGATGGACAGGGTGTCGCGCGGGGAGCCGCCGCCGGCGCGGATGACCAGGGGGTAGACGTTTTCGTCGACGGTGACGCCTTCGTCAGCAACGATGCGCTCGAGAAGAGAACGCATGGCTTGGGGCGCGAGCAGGCGGAATGGGTAGTTGTGGGTGCGTGAGCGGATGGTGCCCAGCATCTTTTCGGGTTCGGTGGTGGCGAAGATGAAGATGAGGTGGGCGGGTGGTTCTTCGACGATTTTGAGCAGGGCGTTGTTGCCCTCTTTGGAGATCATGTGGGCTTCGTCGATGATGAAGACGCGGTAACGCGATTCGCTTGGCGCGTACAGGGCGCGTTCGCGCAGGTCGCGCATGTCTTCGACGCCGCCGTGGGAGGCTGCGTCGATTTCCATGACGTCGAGGTTTCCGTTGCCGCCGGGGGCGAGGGAGACGCAGGAGGGGCATACGCCGCAGGGGGTGGAGGTTGGTCCTTCGGCGCAGTTGAGTGAGCGTGCGAGGATGCGGGCGGATGATGTTTTGCCGCAGCCTCGTGGGCCGGAGAACAGGTAGGCGTGTGAGATGCGGTTGTTGTCCAGTGCGGTGGACAACGGCCGGGTTACTTGTTCTTGCCCGACGACTTCGCCGAATGTTGCGGGGCGGTATTTCCTGTACAGAGCCACGCGGGCTACCTTACTCGGCCTCGCGATTCCATTCGGTGGTGTTGGTGCCGCGGCGTCGCAACCTGCGGGTTAGGACGTCGAGGCCTTGGTCGCGGGCGATGGTGTATTCGTCGTCGGTGAGTGCGACGAGTTCGAGCAGCAGGGTGAGCCTGTCGGGTTCGCGGTATAGCGGTGTGCCGCGGTCGAAGAGTTCGGGTTCGCGCAGCCAGCCGTGGCGTGCGGTGGTGCCGAGCTCGTCGAGGGCGCCTTCGAGCAGCACGCCGGGTTGTGCGGGGATGCCGAGACGTTCGATGGCACGGGCAGCAGCAACGACGGCGCGCCCGGGCAGTTGCTTATCGACGACCCCACCTACCGTCACAATCTCACACCGCACATCGGTTGCCCCATCCCCGTCGATGACCAGACCGGTGTCCACTTGGGAGAAGCCGACGGTGCAGGCCGCGGGGGTGGTGTTGATGGTGGTGAGGGCGACGGCGGCGTCGTCGATAAGCATGAGCTCGATGTCCATGAACGACCCGAGCCATGCGGCGACCTGATCAGTTTTCATGCGCCTCGATGCAGGCGAGCAGCACGCAGGTGGCCACGCCGTCCATAGCGGTGCGGACCTCGTCGAGCGGCGGCAGGGACGGTGCGAGGCGGATGTTCTCGTCGTTCTCGTCGATGCCGCCCGGGAAGGACATGCCGGCCTTGGTCAGGGTGATGCCGGCGTCCTTGGCCAGCTCCCAGGCGCGCTTGGCGGAGCCGTCCTTGACGTCCAGGGAGATGAAGTAGCCGCCGGTCGGGTTGGTCCACTCGGCGACGTTGTACTCGCCGAGGCGCTGCTCGAGGATCTCGACGACCGCTGCAAACTTCGGAGCGAGCGAGCCGGCGTGCTTGAGCATGTGGGCGCGCAGGCCGTCGACATCGCCAAAGAAGCGAGCGTGTGCCAACTGGTTGACCTTGTTCGGGCCGATGCCGCGCACGCCAGCGTGGCTGTTGTACCAGTCCAGGTTCTCCTTCGAGGAGGCGAAGAACGCCACGCCCGAGCCTGCGAGCGTGATCTTGGAGGTGGACGACATGTACCAGAAGCGGTTCGGGTTGCCATGCTTCGCGGAAATCTCCAGGACGTTCGGGTTGTCCGGGAACTCGTCGGTCAGCGTGTGGATTGCGTACGCGTTGTCCCAGATCAGGCGGAAGTCCGGCGCGGCGGTGTCCATGGCGCAGAGGCGCTCGATGGTCTCGGCGGAGTAGGTGATGCCGGTGGGGTTGCCGAAGATCGGCACCGACCACATGCCCTTGACCTGCGGGTCCTTCACCAGTTCTTCGACGAGGTCCATGTCGGGGCCGGTCGGGGTCATCGGCACCTGGATCATCTCGAAGCCGAAGTGCTCGACGATGGTGAAGTGGCGGTCGTAGCCCGGCACCGGGCAGATCCACTTGACGGTTTCCTCGTCCTTCCAGGGGCGTGGCGAATCGTTGGTGCCCCAGATGTAGGCAAAGGAGACGAGGTCGAACATGATGCTCAGGCTCGAGGAATCACCCGCGACGACGTTCTCCGGGGCGACGCCGAGGGCCTCGGCCCAGAGCTCGCGGATATCCGCAATGCCGTCGAGGTTGCCGTAGTTGCGCACGTCAGCGCCGGTCTTGTCGGTGTAGTCGTCCGCCCCCGGCAGCGACAGCAGCGCGTCGGAGAACCCGAGCTGCTCTGCGGACGGCTTGCCACGCGTCAGGTTCAGGTTGAGATTTCGGGCCTTGAGTTCCTCGTACTGTGCGCGGGTGCGCTCGGCGAGTTCGTTGAACTGGGCTGCGTCCAGGTCCTTGAGAGACATCATCACTCCAGATGTTCGAAGGCGAATTTTGCGTGCCCACCATCGTACCGGCCTATCCGTCCCCGAACATGAAAAAGGGACCCCACGCACCTGCTAGAGCTCGCTGACCCTTGCTGCGTTCCCGCCCTGGGGGAGTTCACAAGATAACACCGCGTGAGATCCTGCCTGACACTGTAGCCATCTCTTCCGCCAGAACACAACCTGCGCCGGGCCACGCTGCGGTTTTGGTCTTGTGGGGTGTGTGCATTACCATGTCCAAAGACGCTTCGCCGGTGCATGCCGGGGAGGTTGTTCGCTGGAGGATTCGACTAGCGGCCTATGTCACACGCCTGGAACGCGTGCGGGTTTCACGACCCTCGTGGGTTCAAATCCCACATCCTCCGCAAAATGCACGCCCCGCGTTTCTGCGCGGGGCGTTTTTGCTACCGTTTTGTGCTGTGACCACAACTGCAAACACTGCGCTTGATCGACTCGCTGACCTGCTGGGTATCGGCCGTTATACGGTTGCGGATGCGGGCATGATCCCGCGCGCGATCGCCCTTGCCGCCGCCGAGGAACTCGACGTGCCCTACGAGGACGCGTGGACTGCCGAGGAGATCGCGGACAGCATCTTCGACAACTTCGCCCAGTACATCCTGGGCTCCGGGGTTGATGGTCGGGCGACGACGCTGCGCGCAATTGTCGACGACCACTTCACCGCCCAGACGTCTCGCACCCGGGGGTCGGGGGTGTCGTCGTTTAGCAAGCTCTCGTCGGACGACTTCACCCCGGCGAAGAACAAGCTGGAGGCGGTCAACCGCATTAGCGCGCTGACGGGTTCGGGCCCGGAGACGCTCGGCCCGGGCTCAAAAGAGCGCAAGTCGGTGCTGGTGAACCTGGCGCGCGCTATCGATGCCGCCAACGCTCCAGAGGATGCGACGAAGATCGAGCTCGGGCGTTGGCTGGCACAGCAGTTGGGCGGAACGTGGGGGCCGCGTGATTACTCGTCGGGCTACACGATCACGCTCAACGGGCTGAATAATCTGCTGCACCTGGCCACGCGCCGGTTTACGGGCGCGGAGGATTTCGCCTCTCCACTGCTGGAGGCCAACGCGCTCGTCGCCGGTGCTGCGGAGGCGCTCGGCCTGCGGGCGGACACCGATTGGGCGAGCCTCCCGTTCGACGGGCGCACGTGTGTGGAGGAGATGTTCGCGGCGCAGTACCGCAACCGGAACCAAACGGAGTGGTTCGCCTGGTACGCCGAGTTCAAGGTCCTGCCGTTTTATGCGGCGAAGTTCAAGGGCGGGCCGGCGACCATCGGCCACACGGAGTTCGATTACCAAGGTACCCGCACGTGGGATCTGAAGGTGCATTCCAGCGACGGCAAGGCGGACCGCACGCCGCTGAACGACCAGTACTCGGTGGATCTTGCCGCAGCACAGGACGGGGTCGGGTTCATCGTGGTCAACACTGTGCCGGATTACACCGACGAGGACGCGTTTTACCGCTGGCACATGGCTAAGCGCAACAAGGTGGTCAAGAACCGCAAGCCGAACTCGCGCAAGCTCAAGGTCGCGCACACGGTGACCAGCATCGAGGCGTACTACTTCCCTGATACTGCATCTATTAGCGACGCCATCGCCCGCGGCATCATCAAAGTCTTCAACCAGGGCCGCCAGCAGGACGGGTCGCCGCGCAAGCCGAAGTACGAGATGGACATGGCACTCGCGCGCGGCACAAAGTATTTGCTCACGGCACTTCCGTGAGGTCCTGTGCGTACGCCGCCGCCACGTCTACGTCGCGCCCGAACACCACGCGGTTGAGCCGCTCCACAAGGGCGAAGGGGTGCTTGACGTTTTCATTGACAATGCCGGCGTTGAGTTTGGTGACTAGGTTGTTGCGTTCGGAGGCGCGGATGTCGTCGATAAGCACCGGCTCTAGGTCGGGCACTGGCACGCACATGAGCACGCGACGGGTGAGGCTTACGCCGCCGTCGTGCCAGCGCCACCACAAATACGGCGCGGACGAGTTCAGCGTCACCGCCGCGAGGTCCCGGTCGTGTGCGGTGGCGAAGTGCAGCACCTGCTTCGAGCGCCGGCTCAACTCCCCGAACGCGGCGGAGATGTAGTAGCGCGGGGTGGTGGCTACGGTGAGCGAAAACTCGGTCGGGCCGGGCACGACAAGGTCGGCGATGGTGCGCTCCCACCCCTGCATTTGCCGCCAGATTTCCTGGTGGTCGGGGTGGATCTTCAGCCACTCCCCTCCCTGACCGATCTGCCGCGGCGCGAGCAGGTGCGGTGCCTTAGCCAGCATGGCTGCCCGCGATGCTGCACGCCATCGCAAGATCGGCGTGATCCGCCACGAGTCCTCGTCCGGCGGGCACACGGTCACGGCGGCGCGCACGAAGTTGGTTTTCGACGTGTTCGACGAGCCGAACTTGTAGCCGCGGAACAGGGTGTCGGGGACGTTGTCGAAGACGGTGATGTCGCCGCCGGTGAGGTGGTCGTCGATTAGCAATCGCAGCCCTGCGAACTTCGGCGCGCCCAGGTAGGAGGCGGGCGTGACCGCGATGAAGCCGCGGCTGGTGGTGGCGACACGCTCCATGAAATAGGCGAAGAGGTCGCGGGTGGCGGCGGTGGCGAACGTGTCGTCGCGCGCGGTGGAGGCGTACGGCGGGTTCATGATGACAAAGTCGTGGGCGGGGATGTCGTCGTGAAGAAAATCGGCCACCACACAACGCGCGGCGAGCGCTTCAAAGCCTGCGGTGTCGCCCGGCGCGAGGAAGTGCGACAGCAGCACCACCGCGGTGCGCAGCGCGACCGGGTCGATGTCCACCAGGATCAACTGCTTTGCGACGAAGCCCCCCACATCCCCATCAACCTTCCGCGCAAGGTGCCACGCCAGCACCCCAGTGCCACAGCACGGGTCCACCCACGTGCCCTGTGGGAAACGGTTGACGTGCTGGGCCATGAACTCCGCGGCGTCATCCGGCGTGAAGTACTGGCCCGCATCCTTGCGCGCCTTACTGTCGCTGAGCGCCAGGAACGCCTCGTAACAAACCGCGATCTCCCCGATGGTCATGTTTTCGAACACATCTTCTGCCAGCGGCTCGACCCCCAGGTAGGATTCCACCACCGGCGCAAGGTCGGGCCGCAACGCGTTCGAGTGCGCCGCGATCCCCCGCAGCCATGCCTGTTGGCCTGCGATTTCGGGGTGCGCGCGCAGGCGGTTCAGCGTGGCGGTGACACGCTTTGCGGAGAAGTTCGATCCCTGGG
This sequence comes from Corynebacterium sp. HMSC08F01, assembly GCF_001807545.1. Taxonomy (NCBI): domain Bacteria; kingdom Bacillati; phylum Actinomycetota; class Actinomycetes; order Mycobacteriales; family Corynebacteriaceae; genus Corynebacterium; species Corynebacterium sp. HMSC08F01. Next base: position 9,005 of record NZ_KV789287.1, read on the forward strand.
GCACGGTGCCCGAGCTTATAGCTCTTTTACTCTTCCGCTCCAATCTGGGCTGCTGTATACTCGCGTGCATGATCGACGCAAAGCTTTACGAAGCAATCAACCAGCAAGTCACCGAAGAGTACGGTGCCGCCTACATCTACCGCTACCTGGCCAACGAGATGGACGCCCTGTCCTTCCCGGGCCTGAGCGAGTGGTTCGCCGCGCAGGCATCTGAGGAGTGCGACCACGCGCAGAAGTTCGCCCAGCACCTCATCGACCGTGGCGAGCATGTCAAGCCGCACAACATTGAGATCGACGCGCCTGAGATCAAGACCCCGCTCGACGCATTTGAGGCTGCTCTTGCGCACGAGAAGAAGGTCTCGGAGCAGATCCGCCAGATCACTCGCCTGGCCGATGAGGTCGGCGACCTGGGCTCCCGCCCGCTGCTGAACTGGTTCCTCGAGGAGCAGATTGAGGAAGAGTCGACCGTGAGCGAGATCGTCGACCAGCTCAAGCTTGTTGGCAAGGACGGCTCGGGCCTGTTGCGTATCGACGCCCGCCTGGCCGGCCGCTCCACCGACTCCGACGCGTAACCCACCCCCGGATTTCGCGTTCAGCCCCCGTCACGTGCGGGGGCTTTGTTTGTGTCTAGCGCTGTTTGTGTCTAGCTGGATTGTTGGCGGCGCTTGACCCGCCACATGTCGATCGCGATGACCACACCGAGGATCGCAGCGTGCTGGCGTTCGCTCAGCTCCGGCTCGAACTGCACCCGGTAGTCCGACTTGCCGGTCAGTTCGCGCCCGAAGCCTTTGTATTCCGCGACCACGTGCGCGATCGGGCGGCCCTGCGATGTGAGCGTGTAGTTGCGGTTGAACACCTTGCCTTCGACTTGCACCTCGGGAAACCCTGCGATGTCGAGGTCGAATTTTGAGCCCATGAGCTTGAACCGCGATGTCAGCCGCGCCAGCTCCATCGCGGGCGTGACCAGACGCACGGTGTAGCTATCGCGGATGAGGTCGATCGGGTCTTCGATGCTGATAAGGTGCGTGCCGCCTGCGTCGAACACATCGACTTGGCGCGAGGCCCGGCTCAGCACGTCTTTCATGTTGAGCTTCGTTTGCCGTGCCGTGCCAAGGGGTTGTCCGGTGGGTGCTTCGATCGCGAACTCGTTGCGGCCGAAGATTTTGGTTTGCCGGATAATGACTTCGTTTTCCCGCAGCATGGTGTAAATCGTAATCCCGCCGCGCTGCGCGTGCCGGGCAGAAATGCGTAAAAGGCTGACGCCAGTTCCGAGTGCGAACTGGCATCAGCCTTTTACGGTGTTCGGGAGAGAAGGGTTAGGCGGTTTCCTCGGTCTCCTTACCGTCGCCCTTGTCTTCGCCTTTGTCTTCGCCCTTGTCGGAGGAACCCTTCGCGTCTGACTTGGAGCTCTGGGCCCACTCCGGCAGTTCGCCGTCCTTGCACAGGGCGGCGAGGATGCCAATGCCTGCTGCCAGGCCAGCCAGGGACAAACCGATGGCTGCTGCCTGGGTGACCTCCGGGCCGAACTGCTGCTGCAGGCGGTCAGCCTCAACCTGGATCTGACGCATCCACTCCGGCTGCGGGCGGCGGTTGGTCTCGCCGCCGAGGCCGAACTGCTCGAGCGGGTTCGGGATGTTCATCTTCTCCGACACGTTCGCTGCTGCCTTGCCCAGCTCGGCGCCGAGCGGGCCGGCCAGCGGTGCACCGATGGCGATCAGCAGGCCGAGCGGAACCAGCCACAGCAGTGGGTTGTTCTCGGACGACATGCTGTCGAAGCACTTCTTGATGTTCTCCGAGGAGCCCTGGTCAGACACCAGATTCTGCGGCTGCTTCTGGCCCGGGTCGTTCGGGATGGAACCGTTGTCGGTCTTGACCGGGATCTCGACGATCGTGGTCTTGCCGTCCGGCGTCTTCACCTCCACCGGGATGGTGATGTTGGTGCCCGGCTTCACGTCGGCTGGCGGGGTGATGGTCAGGTTGCCCGTGCTTGGGTTGACCTCGACCTTCCAACCCTCCGGGATCTTCGGGTTGTCCGGGATCTTCCATTCGCCCGAACCGTTCGGCGGCGGAACCTCTGTCTTCTGGCCCGGGTAGACAACGATCACGGTGGTGGTGTTGTTGTCGCCTGGGGTGGTGTTGTCGGTGCCGTTGCCCGGCTGGGTCTCCGGGACCTTCACCGTGACCTTTGCCGGCACGACGTCGGTCTTGCCGCTCGGGTAGGTGACGGTGACGTTGATGATCTTCTCGTCGCCATCCTTCGCGGTCTTTGGCACGGTGACCGTGATGTCGCCAGTCTTGGCGTCGATCTGCGGGTTCCACTCCTCAAGATCCTGACCCGGGGTGATCTCGTAGGTGGAACCACCCGGCACGTCGTCCTTCTTCGGCTTCAAGGTGGCGTTCTGGCCCGGGGTCTTCTCTACCTTCGGGTACTCCGGGGCACCGTGGACGATGACCTTCGCCGGAACGTTCTTATCCACAGAACCGTCCGGGTAGGTCACGTCGACCAGGATCGTCTTCACGTCGCCAGGCTTTGCGGAGCCCGGAATGGTGACGGTGATGGTGCCGGTTGTCGGATCAACCTTCGGCACCCAATCGCCCAAGTCCTGGCCCGGGGTGATGGTGAAGGTGGAGCCGTCCGGCAGGTTCTTGTTGTTCTGCTCGAGGCTGACCTCCACCCCGACCTTGCCGTAGGTCTCGCCGTAGCCCGGGGTGTTCAGGTTTGCGTCGGTCTCGCGCACCGTCACCACCGTGTCGATGGTGTCCTTGGAGCCGTCGGCGTAGGTGACGTCCACGGTGAACGTGGCGGTATCGCCGTGCTTCGCGCCCTTCGGGGCGGTGACCTTCAGCGTGCCGTCCTTGGCTGGTTCGGCGGTCCACCCTTCCGGTGCGTCGACGACGGTGTAGGTGGCGTCGACGGCGGTGCCGCGGACGTCGCCAGGCTGTGCCTTCAACGCGACATCAACGGAGCCACCCGGCTTGACCGTGTTCGGCGTGTTGTAGGCGGGAGCAAACTTGGCAACGGGGACGGAACCGGTGAACTTCGGCGTGTCTTGATCAACAACGCCGTCCTCGGTTGCAACGCGCAGTACCTGTGGGTTCTTGTAGGCGTCGAAATCCTCGTCCTTGGTGGTCTCGCGAGGGTTCGCGATGATTTCCACATCAACCTTCGCCGCCTTGTCGTCATCAACCGAACCGGTCGCGCCCTTGGGGAGGGTGACGTAGACCTTGCCGGTGTCGTCGACACGCACCTTGGCCCCCTCGATCTTCTTGCCAGCGATGGAAACGTTGCCGGTCAAACGTTGGTAGTCGTTCTCCGCATTGGCCACCGTGATGCCGGTGTCGTACTCGTTGCCGTCCGCGATGATCGCCTGGGACTGCTGCTCAGAAGCAACAATTGGCGCGCAGTCATCGGTCTCAAATACCCATGGGGCGACTTCAATCTGCACAGTTGGGCTGACGCGGGTCTTCTCAGCCGCCAAGATCGTCGGATTATTGACCTTCCAGGCCCACGTCTGCGCCTGCTGATTGCTGTCCACAGCCAGCTTCACAACGGCCGTGCGCTTCTGATCACGCTTCAGCGAAAAGGACTCCTGATCAATCAGCGCAACCTCGTTGACATCAAGCATCTCAACGGGCTCATTGCCCTTGCGCTTGATCTCAACGGAGCCCTTCTTCAGAGCTTCAAGCTTGTAGGAGTGGGTTGCATCCTGCGTACCTACGTTTTCAACAACGATGAACGCCGTGCCGGATTGAAACACCCGCTCACTGTCAGCGCTTACGCTCACCCACGGCACGAAAGCGTTGTCTACCTCGTCGAGGCCAACACCCACGCTGACCCCGTTTTGGGTTGTCTTCAGCGCCACGCCAGGGTTCACCGTGGTGATGTTCTGATCCAGCACAACAGCACATGCGCCCTGCTGTGGGTTCGCGGTCCGACCCGGAGGGCTTGTGAATTCTTCTGGCAGCGCGGTTGCTTGCGGGGCGACAACAGCCGAAGCGCCGAGGGCAAGCGCAACGGTGCTCGCAGCAATCTTCTTCGAAATCATGAAGTCTCCTTAGAGGTTCGTTGCCCAGTGGTGCGTCCCCAAACGCAGCCACGTGACCTTCCTCCAAATATGAGTGAGCTTCAGACCGACCGCAAGAGTTTTAACATATAAAAAACAGGTTATACTTCATTAAAACACAGCAATTACAAAGATTCCCACGTCCATGGGTCGCGCGACAGTTGTGACGGTTCGAACACATCCAACAAACCATTCACGCTATCTACCTGGCCATATCCGAGCGACCCGGCAATATCACGCACAATGTCGGACTGACGTTTATCGGCCAACATCTCCCGCAAGGTGACAGCACCATCGCGCTTTGCTAATCGACGACCCCCTGGCCCCACCACAAGCGGAACGTGAATATAAAAAGGCGTCACGAGAGAAAGTTGATCAGCCAAATACGCTTGTGCCGGGGCAGAAAACAACAAATCTTCGCCGCGCACAACCTGATCCACCCCCTGAAAACCGTCGTCCACAACGACCGCCAAGTTGTACGCCCAATCCCCCGCCTGAGCCTGATCCACACGCCCGCCGCGCTTCAAAATCACATCATCAACCGGCCCCGTGTAGGCACCGTGGTAGAAATCCTCAACCGTCCACTCACGCACGTGGGCCCGCAGACGGATTGCGGGGAGGCGGCCCTCGTCGGCGAGGTCGCGTCGTCGTAAAGCACGCTGCTCCTCCGTGAGATCACGACACGTCCCCGGATACATCCCCGGCTGCGCATGCGGCGCCGACGCCGCCTCCCGGATATCCCGGCGCGTGCAATAACACTCATACGTATCCAAGCGAGCCAGCGCATCTGCATACGCGTCCCCGCGATCGTGCTGGTAGAGCACCGGAGGATCGAAGTCGAGGCCGAGCGCCTCCAAGTCCTCAATCTGGCGCAGCGCCGACTCCGCGGATGAACGCTCCGAATCAATATCCTCCACACGCAAAAAGAACTTCCGGCCGCTTTGGCGAGCAAACAGCCACGCCAGCACCGCCGTACGCAAATTGCCAAAGTGGAGATCGCCGCTCGGACTCGGCGCATAGCGACCAGCAGGACCTTGGAAAACAGCCATATGTGCAATGATATTGCGCATGTCACCGCGCGTATCCCGCTCCCCATACCCGTACCTGCTCGCCGTGTTCTGCGCGGTGTTTCTCATCTCGAACATCACGGCACAAAAAGGCGTGGTCATCGGGCCGCTAGTCACCGACGGGGCCTTCTTCCTCTTCCCCATCTCCTATGTCATCGGGGACGTCATCGCCGAAGTCTACGGGTTCAAAGCCGCACGCCGCGCCGTGTTCACCGGCTTTTTCATCGCCGTGCTTGCCGTGGTGACGTTCTACATCGCCATCTGGCTGCCCGCGGCGGACTTCTACGACATGCAAGACACCTTCGCCGCAGTCCTGGGCTTGTTGCCGCGCATCGTCGCGGCCTCGCTCGCCGGCTACGTAGTGGGTCAACTACTCAACGCGTGGGTACTGCAGAAGATGAAAGACCGCTTCGGCACCGACCGCCTCTGGGCGCGCCTGATCGGCTCCACCATTGTCGGCGAATTCGCGGACACGCTGCTGTTCTGTACCATCGCCGCGAGCGTGATCGGCGTCGACTCTGCTGGCACGTTTGTGAATTACGTGGTTGTCGGCTTCCTGTGGAAGACCCTCATGGAGGTCGTGCTGCTGCCGATCACCTATCCGACGATCGCAGCCGTGCGCCGCGCCGAACATCGCATTGCCGACGAGAGCGCGTAACCCACAGGGCTCCGAAACCTGTACTGTTGCTAATGCAGACCCCCTCCACACGTGTGGACCAAGGGGGTCTAGCTGTTTCTAATCTAACTCGCGTGGCCCCCCTGGAAGGATCACGTGGAGCGAGGTACTCGCTGTACCAATTGTGGGCGAACTTGTGTTTGGGCACTTTCATTAACGACGAATTCGCACTCCACGCAACGTGATCTGCCATCTGAACGAGTTGGGACGCCCTGGAGTCCAAGAAGATGGGATCCTCAATAACATGCCGAGTTGTCCTTGGGAGTTCACGATGTGCTCGGCGAAAGTTTTTCTCAGTTCCGTCCCTTACGAGCCGGCGTGAAGGCCAAGCGCAAATCCAGCGCAGCTAGAACCTTAAGCAGCGTTTCTACCGTCGGATTCCCAACTCCATTTTCTATGCGACTCAGTTCAGCCTGTTGAATTCCGGCAGCATCAGCAACAGATTGCTGAGTTGCGCCGCGATCATGCCGGGCCGACGCAAGTGCAGCACCTACCGCTTTACGCTCTGCAAGTTCCGCAGCAAACGCTCGCGTTGCCGCATCACGAATTACCTCGGCTGCTGGCGATTCCGATTCTCGATATGGCTGGATGAAGTCTTCAAACTTTGTAGTGGCCATTTGTTCACCCCCACGCTCCGCTTAATAGGTAACCAGCAGCAAGTTTATGTGTTTAACCCCATATCAGCAAGGCGTATTTACTCTCTTTTCCAGGCAGACAAAACGGAGCGCGCTGCACGAATTTCCTTCTGCTCCTGCTTTCGACTTGGATCGCGCAACTTGTTGTATCCACCGAGCAACAAAACGATTCGCTTTAGCCGGATGCGGCTCGAAGTTTCCCCAAAATCGCTCCAACCCTAGACCCGCAAATCACAGCTTAGGGGCAAACCCGAACTCACCCTGCTTGCTAGATCGAGCACATGAGTGCCCCAGAGGGCGTTTGACTGGTCATCGGGCCGAGTTCGGGTTTGCTCCTAAGCTGGCTGCGCGACTACATAGTCCCCTACTTCCCGGCGTAGTAGCGGCCGAGGAATTCGTCGCGGTAGGCCTCGTAATCGCCGGCGTCGATGGCAAGGCGGATGTTGTCCACGAGGCGGATCATGAACTCCAGGTTGTGGATCGTGCACAGCGTGCCCGCCAAAAACTCCTTCGCCTTGAGCAGGTGGTGGATGTAGGCGCGGGAGTAGTTCTCGGAGACGTAGCCGCCGAACTCCTCGTCCACCCCGGAGAAGTCCCGCTTGAATCGGGCGCCGGCAAGGTTCATGCGGCCGTCCAGGGTGTACACGCCGCCGCGGCGGCCGAGGCGCGTCGGGGCAACGCAGTCGAAGGTGTCGGCACCAGCTTCGACGGCGGTGAAAATGTCGTCCGGCTCCGAAATGCCCAGCAGGTGACGCGGCATGTCGACAGGCAGCTCGTCGGTGACCCAGCCGACGATCGTGCCCAGGTTCTCCTTCTCCAGGGCGCCACCGATGCCGAAGCCACCGAAGCCACGGCGGCCCTCATCGAGTGCCTCGCGGTGAAGATCCAACAAGCCGTGCACCGCCTGGCGGCGCAGGTCCTCGTACTGCGCCCCCTGCACCACGCCCCACAGGGACTGCAGCGGCTTGTCCGCCCGAACCTCGGTCAGACGGTCGTGCTCGATGAGGCAACGACGGGCCCAACGACGGGTGCGCTCGACGGAATGCTCCTGGTAGGAGCGGGTATCCACAAGCGTGGTCAGTTCGTCGAAGGCAAACATGATGTCGGCGCCCAGCTGGTGCTGGATCTGCATCGACACTTCAGGGGTGAAGCGGTGGGAGGAGCCGTCGATGACGGATTTGAAGTCGACGCCGTCGTCGTCGACACGCGCCATGCGATCCTTGTTCGCCGCACGGATGTCGCCCTCGGTCAGGCCCGCGGTGTCCATGGCGAGGACCTTTTTAAAGCCGACGCCGAGGCTCATCACCTGGAAGCCGCCGGAATCGGTGTAGGTGGGGCCGTGCCAGTTTTCGAAGGCGGCGACGCCGCCGGCCTCGTCGACAATGTCGGGCCCAGGCTGCAGATAGAGGTGGTAGGCGTTGGACAGGATCGCCTGCGCGCCGGTGGAGCGGATCTGCTCGGGCGTGAGCGTTTTCACCGTCGCCTTGGTGGCCACGGGGATGAACGCAGGGGTCTGAATGGAACCGTGCGGGGTGTGGATCACGCCGGTGCGCCCGTGCCTACCCGGCGCGGGCTCCAACTGGGTGCCGACCTCGAAGGTGGTGTCCGTCTGCTGCGTCATGCGTGTTCCTTTTCTAGTTCGGTGCCCTCAACGTCGACCTCGGGGAGGAGTTTGTCCAGCCATTTTGGCATCCACCAGGCGGCGCGGCCGAGGAGGAACATGGTGGCGGGGACGAGGGCCATGCGGATGAAGAAGGCGTCGAACAGTACTGCGACACCGAGTGCGAAGCCGAAGATTTGGATGAACGGCAACGGTTGGTCCAAGAAGGCGATGAAGACGGCGATCATGATGATCGCGGCGGCGGTGACCACGCGCGCGCCTTGCCTGAAGCCTTGCACGGTGGATTCGTGCACGGCGCGCAGCCGGTCGCCGTCGCGGTTGCGCAGGTAGGCCTCGCGCATGCGGGTGACCAGGAAGACTTGGTAGTCCATGGCCAGGCCGAAGGTGACGCCGATGAGGAAGATCGGCAGGAAGGACAGGATCGGGGTCGGCGTGTTCACCAAACCCCAGAGGCCTTCTTGGAAGAACAGGACGGTCACGCCGAAGGCGGCGCCGACGGATAGCAGGAAGCCAAGGCCTGCCACGAGCGGCACCATGATGGAGCGGAACACGATAACGAGCAGCACGATCGCCAGCCCCACCACGATGGAGAGGTACAGCGGCATGGCCTTTGAGAGTTCTTCGGTGATGTCCATTTGGACGGCGGTCAGGCCGGTCAGGCCAACGTCGATACCCGTGGCGTCTTCCACCTGGCTGATGGCCTCGCGCACTCCGTGGGCGATTTGCAAGGTGCGTTCCTCTTCCGGACCACCGGTTGGGGTGGCGAGGATCTGGGCGGCTGTGAGGTCGTCGTTAGCTGCGATGAGCTGCGCGTGCTCGATGCCGTTGACGGAGCCGATCTCACCCATGGTGTAGATGAAGGACGCGAGCGCTGCCTTCTGGGCGTCGCCGCCTGCCTCATCCGGGATCGCTGACATGTACGGCTGGAGAATCTCCGAATTGGGGTTGACGCTGTGTGCATCAACCACCAGCAGCAGTGGGGCGTTCACGCCGGGGCCGAAGCCTTCCGCCATGAGGTCTGCGGACTTGCGTTGGGTGGTGTCGTAGTTGGAGGTGCTGTCGGACGGCAGCGACATCTCCAAGCCAAGCACCGGGGTGGACAGCGCACCAAGCCCCAGCACGACCACTGCCATAACAAGGCCCGGCACCTTTTCGACGAAGCGCACCCACCGCCTACCCATCGAATTCTCATCGAGGTCCTTCGCCGGACGCTTACCCGGACCCGGATTACCGGCCAGACCGGGAATCTTGCCCGCGAAGGTCTTCGAGCCGAACGCGCCAAGCAACGCCGGTACAAGCGTCAGCGCGACGAGCACGGCGATGAACACGGTGACGGCGGCGGCAAGGCCCATCCAGGTGAGGAACTCGATCTGCGCCAGTGCCAGGGCGACCAGCGCGGTAAAGACCGTGGCACCGGCGAACACCACCGAGGAACCCGCGGTGCCGACAGCCATTCCGGCCGCCTCATCCGGCGGAAGGTGGCGTGCCTCCTGGCGGTAGCGCGACAGGATGAACAGGGCGTAGTCGATGCCCACGGCCAGGCCGATCATGACGGCAAGGACCGGAGTGACGTCGTTGAGCTCCACCCAGTGGGTGGTCAGCAGCACCAGCAGCGCGCCGATGCCCACGCCGACCACGGCGGAGATGATCGGGATCACCGAAGCAGCAAGCGAACCGAAGGTGACCACGAGCACCAGGAACGCCACGGCCAGGCCGACCATCTCTGAGGTGGTCTTAATGGCAATTGGCTCGCCGAAACCGGCGCCGCCGGCCTCCACCTGAAGGCCCGCGTCCCGGCCGATTTTCATAGCCTCGTTCACCACGTCGCGGTCCGCCTGGTCGACGGACATCGACGACTCAGCGTCGAACTCGAAAGTGGTGTAGGCGATGCGGGCGTCATCGCTAAGCATGCGCAACTGATACGCATCCGCTTCCGCGCGCTCTCGCGGCATGCCCATCTCAGTCATCTGGCCAATGACCATGCGCTGCAACTCGCCGTTGACCGTCACTGGATTGCCGAAGCGCTCCCCCTCCACCCCGAGATGGTCGCGGATATAGCCGACGGTGGCATCCATCGCCGCCATATGCTCGGGCGTATCCAGGCGCTGACCCTCAGGCGCGGCGAACACCAAGTTCACGCCAGGGGCTGTGGCCACATTGCCGGCATCGGGGAAGTTTTTCTCCATGTCGCGCAGCGCGTCGATAGCCGGTGTGCCCTCGATTGCGAACTCGGAGGTAAACGGCTTCATCAACGAAAACGCGCCGCCCGCAGTCGCACCGAACAGCAGCAGCCACGCCACAATCACCCGCCATTTGTGCAGGTAGGACCAACGTCCGAGGTTGTACAGCAGTTTCGCCACGTCAAAGGGTTCCTTCTGTGATACGGAAAAAGCCCCCGTTGCCGGGGGCTTTAACACTTGGCGGTAGCGGCGGGATTTGAACCCGCGGTGGTTTTACCCACACTCGCTTTCGAGGCGAGTACCTTCGGCCGCTCGGACACGCTACCGCCGACTAGATTAACGGCAGCGCCGCCAAGAAACCAAATTTAGCGGTCAGCTTCGTCGCGGACCTCGTCCGCCTTGTCCTCAACCTTGGCTGCAACCTCGTTGGCCTTGTCCTTAATAGCGTCGCCCGCCTCGGAGAGCTTCTCCTTAGCGCTGCCGATCAGCTGATCAGCCTTGCCCTCGTTCTGGAGCTTCTCGTTATCGGTAAGGTCGCCAGCCGCTTCCTTAGCCTGGCCCTTGATCTGATCAAGCTTGTCATCCAAACCCATGATGTTCTCCTTTATTCGTTGAAATTCGGTGCAGTCGCCCAGTGTAGGGACAAACCCGAACACTTTGGGTAACGATTCAATTACTCCTCAGATCTTCAAAGAAATCACCCAGTAACCTGGCAGTTTCGGCCTCCAGCACGCCGGCGCGCACCTCAGGGACATGCAGATGCCGCGGGTCCCGGATGGCATCCAGCACCGAACCCACCGCACCCGTCTTCGGCTCCCATGCGCCAAAAATTAACGACGACACCCTCGCCCCCAAGATCGCACCCGCACACATCGTGCAGGGCTCCAGCGTGACCACGAGCTCACACCCATCCAGCCTCCACCTCCCCAACGCCTCGCACGCCTGCCGGATGGCCTCCACCTCCGCATGCGCGGTCGGATCGTTGTTCGCCTCCCGGCGGTTCACCCCCACCCCAAGGACCTCGCCCTCCGGGGAGAACACCACAGCCCCCACCGGTACATCGCCAGGCGGGGTCATGCGGGCAACCTCGATCGCCTCCCGCATCCGTTCTTCAGCCCGGCGGGCAGGTTTGCTAATCGACGGCATCAGCAAGCTCGTCGCCAAAACCCAACTCGTCGGCGATGGTGTGGGCGAGATCGGCCGGGTCGGCGTCGTCGTCAAGCAAAATGCTCAACTGCTCCTCGGACAACCCCAGGTCCGCGAGGATGGCAAAGTCACCATCAGCCCAGCCGTCGACGTCGTCCAGCTCATCCGGGTCGATGTCGGGGATGTCCACGTCGGCCTCATCCAGGATGTCAGCCGCGAAATCATCATCCACCGCCATCGTCGCGTCCGAAATCAGCACACGCACCTTCGACGGGCCCGGACGCACCACAACCAAATAGTCATCCTCCACGTTGAGCAGCGCAAACGCCGCGCCCTCGCTGCGCAAACCGCGCACAGCGTCAATGGAGGTGGAAAGGTCCGTGAAATCGTCGCGGAACTCGCGCACCTGCCACGAACCCCCAACCTGAGCGACGGTGACGGCAAACCCGTCCGTGAAGTCCTGACTCATGGGACGAAAGCGTAGTCCGCGCGGGCCAAAGTGTCACTAGACTTAACGCGGTGACTACCTACCAACTGCCCCCCATCTGCATTCTCGGCCTCGGACTGATCGGCGGGTCGCTCATGCGCGACCTGACCATCTCTAACGAACGCGTCTTCGGCTACACCATGCACGGGGCACGCGCAGCACAACGGGACGGCTTCGATGTCTCCGACAACATGGAAGAAGTGCTGCGCCGCGCAGAGGCCGACAACGCGCTCATCGTGGTCGCGGTGCCGATGGCGGCCGTGGCGTCCGTGCTGGACCAGGTAGCTTCGTTCGCCCCGACGTGCGACATCACCGACGTGGTATCCGTCAAAGAGCGCGTGTACGACCTCATCGTCGAGCGCGACATGCAGGGCCGCTACGTCGGCGGCCACCCCATGGCGGGCACCGAGTTTTCCGGCTGGAGCGCCTCCCACGAGGGCCTGTTCGAGGGCGCCGCGTGGGCCGTAACGTATGACTACGCGCGCGAAGGCCTTGCCGACGACCACTGGGCTGCCCTGTTCACCACCGTGTGCCGGCTCGCATCCGTTGTCGGTGCGGAGGCGGTCCCCGTGCGCGTATCGCTTCACGACGAATCCGTCGCCCGCGTCTCCCACCTCCCCCACGTCATCGCCGAAGCCCTTTCGTTGGTCGGCGACCGGGGCGGAACGCTCGCACAGTCCCTGTCGGCCGGGTCCTTTAGAGGCGCGACCCGGGTAGCTAGTACGGAACCCGAACTCGTGCGCAACATGTGCGAAACCAACGCCGACTCGCTCGTGCCTGTGCTCGACGAGTTCATCGAACTCCTCCAAGCCGCACGCGCTTCCCTTGCGGACGATCCGGCGTCCATGAAGCAGCTAGCCGAATCTGGCAACCGCGCCTACCTGCGCATGGCCGCCCGCAAAGGCGCCCGCCGCGAGTCCGTCTCCCCCGTGAAGATTTCTTCCCGCCCGGTCATGCGCGTCCACCCTGGCGCACCGGGATGGGTCCGCCAACTCGAGCAGGTGGAGTCCCTCGGCGGACGCGTCGAGGTGTTCTAGGTTTTGTTTTCTGGGGGGTTGGGGGTTTGGGGGTTTGGGGGGGTTGATCCCTGGGGTTCCCCGAGGTTCCCTGGGGTTCTAGCCGGCCGTTTTCCGCTGGTCGTCTAGCTCTGTGTTT